>JAPLDY010000023.1 GCA_026391595.1 Bacteroidia bacterium | reverse complement strand
TGACGCTTAAAGAGTGCTACGATAGGGCTGTTACTACAACTGCAATTGCCGGTGAAAAAGATTCCTATTCTGCAATATGGCAGCTGAAGGATAAGAATCTTTCCAGAGGATGGCTGCCTACACTGGACGCAAGCGGAAGCTTCATCTATAACTCAGAAGTGATAAATATGGGAAGCGCTCTTGGTTCTTTGCCCATCCCCGGAATAGCTGATGCGATAAAACCTCTGCCGCATCAGCAGTACAAGCTTGCTGTCGATATTAACCAGGTGATCTATGATGGAGGTGCCATAAATGGTGCCCGCGCACTTGAAAAAGCCGACATGCAGATAAATGAGAAGCAAACCGAGACGGATCTTTACAAGCTTCGCAGCCAGATAAACACTTATTATTTTAATCTTCTGCTCCTCGACAGGCAAAAAGAGCTTCTGAAAAACTATCTCGAGCTTATCAGCAAACGAATTACGTCGATGCAGTCTGCACTCGATAACGGCATTATCCTGAGAGCAGATATTGATGTGATGACATCAGAGAAGATCAGGCTCGAACAGCAGATGAGGGAAAATGAGATCAGGAGAAACTCATTATTAAAAATATTATCCGGTATGACTGGCACAGAGATCGACCGGTCATCAGTATTGGCAATATCGGTGCTTCCGGCTGAGACAGCAGCAAAATTGTCGAGACCGGAGCTTGAGGTTTTCGATCTGAGGAAGGAGCAGCTGGCAGCCAGCATTAAGGTGATCAACAGTAAAAGAATGCCTAAAGCTTTCGGATTTGCCACGCTCGGTTACGGAAATCCTCCAGGTAACAACTTCTTCAGGGATGAATTTGCACCATATTATGTACTGGGAGCCGGACTAAAATGGAACATCTTCGACTGGAACAAGGCAAAAAATGAGAAACAGATCATCAGCCTTCAGCAGGGGATAATCGACAGCAGGAAGAATGACCTTTCCGACAACCTGAACAGACTGCTCGAAGCAAAAAATGCAGAGATAGAAAGTATTAATTCGCTTATACAAACAGATAGCGAACTTATAGCATTGAGGAAAAGGATCACCCTTTCAGCGGAATCACAATACGAAAACGGGACCATTACCGCCACTGAATACCTCAACGAGATAAATTCAGAAAAGCAGGCGATCTTAAATAATGAGATTCATAAAATTAACCTGTCAATGGCACAGGTGGAGTATTTGAATATTAGCGGAAAAGAGATAGAATAACCACCCCGTCCCGCATAAGCGGGACACCCCTCCTTCAAAAAGGAGGGGAAAGTTGAACTTAAAAATCAAACTTTCTCCTCCTCCTTGGAGGAGGAGTACCCCGACCGAAGTGTCGGGGGGAGGTGGTGTGAAAATTAAAAATATAAACTAATATAATTATATGAAAACCAGATCATTAATAATAGTTACAGCCATGTTGTTGACAGCCTGCAACAACAAAACTGACAAGGCAGATGCTTATGGCAGCTTCGAAGCCACAGAGGTGATCGTGTCTTCTGAGACCAGCGGCCGTATCCTTAAATTTGATCCTGCAGAAGGGACGGAAATCGAAAAGGGTGCTGAAATTGCTCTCATAGACACTACTCTCTTTCATCTTCAGAAAGCCGAGATCGATGCAGGCATGAAAAGCGTCAGGACACGTATCAGCTCCATAAATTCACAGAATGACATCCTTAACCAGCAGATCGCAAATCTGAATGTCAATATTGCGAGGATCCGGAATATGCTTAAGGATGATGCCGCCACAAAAAAACAGTATGACGACCTCACAGGGCAGGTTGCGGTTCTGGAGAAGCAGATAGCAGCGAATAACACACAGAAAGCATCCATTGCTTCAGAATTGTCGGTTTACGAATCAAAGAAAGCTACATTCAATGAGCAGGTTGTGAGAAGCAGTGTAAAGAGTCCGCTTAAAGGGACGATCATTGAGAAGTATTCCGAAGCCGGGGAGATGACCCTGACAGGCAAACCGCTTGTCAAAATAGCTGATCTTTCAGTTATCAGGCTGAAAGTATACATAAGCGGAGCTCAGCTGGGAAGCATTAAGACCGGACAGGAATGCACTGTAAGAGTTGATGACGGCAGGAAAGGATATACTTCATTCACAGGCAGGATAAGCTATATTTCAGGCAAGGCCGAATTTACTCCGAAAATCATCCAGACGAAGGAGGAAAGGGTTACCCTGGTCTATGCAGTTACCATCAATGTGAAGAATGATGGCACGATGAAGTCGGGGATGCCCGGGGAGGCTATATTCTGAAAGTAAGAATAAAGAACTTACACAGAGATCCACAGAGAAGACACAGAGGAACACAGAGAAGAAAAGGCATGCAAGAAGTTATTAAGGCATCGGGGATCAGCAAAAAATTCGAAGCAACACAGGCTTTGAAGGATATCTCATTTGAGGTAAATGAAGGTGAGATATTCGGGTTCATTGGGCCAGACGGAGCTGGCAAGACAACACTTTTCAGGATCATCACAACCCTGCTTCTGGCTGATGAAGGCGAGTTAAAGGTACTGGGGCTTGACGTGATTGCAGAATTTAAAGAGCTTAGAAAAAATATAGGCTACATGCCGGGCCGGTTCAGCCTTTATCAGGATCTTTCGGTCGAAGAAAACCTGAACTTCTATGCAACAGTATTCGGAACAACAGTGAAAGAGAATTATGATCTGATATCAGACATATATTCTCATATCGAGCCTTTTAAAAAGAGACTGGCCGGGAAGCTCTCCGGAGGAATGAAACAGAAGCTTGCCCTCTCGTGTGCCCTGATCCATAAGCCAAAGTTGCTTGTCCTCGATGAGCCTACAACCGGAGTTGATGCAGTTTCAAGATATGAATTCTGGGATATGCTGAAGAAGCTGAAGCAGCATGACATAACAATACTTGTATCAACACCATATATGGATGAGGCAATGAGGTGTGACAGAGTGGCGCTGATACAGTCCGGACATTTACTTCTGACCGACGATCCCGAAAAGATAAAGGATGGATTCAGCAGGAAACTCTTCAGCGCAAGGGCTCCTGAGAAATATCGGCTGATAAATGCTTTAAGGGAATATCCTGAAACTATATCGGCTTATCCTTTCGGTGATTCAGTACATATCACTTTCCGTGGAGATGTTTTTGATGATTCAATATATGAGCATCTAAAGAAAGCGGGAATTGAGCATGCGACAATCTCTGAATCAGAGGCAGGTATTGAGGACAGGTTTCTGGAGTTGATGGATAAGTAAATTTTGAGATTAAAATACCCCTTTTCATTTTCCCCAAAGGGGCAAAAGTAAAATCAACTCCTGCCTCCTTGGGGGAAGGCAGGGAAGGGGGTCGGTAAAACAACATAATGTCAAGAAATACAGTTATATCGGTTAAGAACCTGGTAAAGAAGTTCGGAAGCTTTACTGCCAATGATAACCTGAATTTTGAAGTTTATGAGGGAGAGATATTTGGATTTCTTGGTGCAAATGGAGCTGGAAAAACGACTGCCCTGAGGATCCTTTCAGGACTCTCAGCTCCTACCTCAGGAGAAGTTATTGTTGCAGGATATAACGCAAAAAGCGATCCAGAGAAAATAAAGAAGAACATCGGGTATATGTGCCAGAAATTCTCTCTGTATGATGACCTCACCATAAGGGAGAACATTATGCTTTACGGCGGCATATATGGCATGAGTAAAACACTTATAAAGAAAAGGACCGAGGATCTTCTTGAAAAGCTTAATTTCCTCGAATACGGCGACAGGGTAATCTCAGATCTTCCACCTGGTCTGAAACAGAAGCTGGCCTTTTCAGTTGCCGTCTTCCATGAACCAAAGATCGTCTTCCTTGATGAACCTACAGGCGGTGTCGATCCGATCACCCGCAGACAGTTCTGGGAGATGAT
>JAPLDY010000194.1 GCA_026391595.1 Bacteroidia bacterium | reverse complement strand
AAACTGACTTTTTTCCGCAATTTTCCAGACCTCTCCTTTGCTCTTAAGGACGTTTCAGTTGTTGGTACTGACAAGTTCCAGGGAGATACTCTTGCTGGATTCAAATCCTTCGACCTGGTCTTTAATCTCGCGAGCCTTTTTAGCAAATCTGGATATGAGGTCAATTCGGTAATTATTGACAATGCTGTGATAAACATCATTTACCTCAAGGACGGAACTGCAAACTACGATATTGCAAAAGACACAACAGAGACAGTTGTGGAAGAAGCAGATACCTCAGCTTCTTCTTTTAAAATGAAACTTAAAAAAGTTGCAATTATTAACAGTTCTGTTTCATATACGGATGAAAGTTCTGCAATTGCTGCCTATCTGGGTAAACTCAATCTGAACCTTACCGGAGACATGTACGGAAACCAGACTGATTTGCAGATTAACCTTAATATCGGTTCGCTTAATTTAGATATGGACAATATCAGGTACCTGAATAAAGCTGTAATCGATGGGAAAATCGGAATTCTGGCAGATCTTGACAAGTGGAAATTTACTTTCGGAGAAAACTATCTGTCGGTTAATGATCTCATGCTTAACTTCTCAGGAATGGTTGCCATGCCAGGTGACGATATAGAAACGGATCTGAAATTCGGAACGGGGAACACATCATTCAAAACACTCCTTTCTCTAATCCCGGCTGTATACATGACAGATTACAAGGACCTTGCAGCTACAGGAGAATTCACTCTGAACGGAACTGCGAAAGGTGTCTACAGCGATGCAGACAGCACCATGCCTGACATATCAATAGATCTTGCGGTTAAAAACGGGCTGATAAGCTACCCTGCATTGCCGGAAAAGATTAAAAATATAAATATAAAGTTGAATGCATTTGTCGATGGTAAGGATATGGATGGGACGACAGCAGCAGCTGATTTGTTCCACCTTGAGCTTGCTGGAAATCCATTTGACATGACATTTGCACTTAAGACACCCGTGAGTGACCCGGATTTCAAAGCATCGCTTATTGGTAAAATTGATCTTACTGCTCTAACAAAAGCAATTCCTCTTGACAGTATCAACCTGTCAGGAATTATAGATATGTCGGTTAAGATGGCAGGTCGCTATTCGATGATAGAAAAGGAACAGTATGATAAGTTCCAGGCATCAGGCAACATGGGAATTCAGAATATGCTCGTAAATATGACCGGATATCCGGAGATAAAGATTAATGATGCCGGATTGGAATTCACACCGGCCTATGCTGCACTTACAAATGCTGATCTTAATGTGGGAGGGAAAAGCGACTTTCATATTTCCGGGAAGCTGGAAAACTATCTGCCGTATGTTCTTAAAAATGAAACTATAAAAGGCAGTCTGGCCCTCAGATCCGATTTTGTCGATGTCACTGATATTATGTCAAAAATGGCGACCGACACTACAGGAACAGAGGATACCACTTCTCTGTCGGTGATCAGAATACCTGAAAACATAGATTTCGATGTCAATGCTGTGATAAATAGATTCACGTACGATAATATCAAAGCGGAGAATTTCAGAGGTCATATAATCATACGCGATGGAGTCCTCAGTCTCCGGGAAACAGGATTGAATATCCTCGGCGGACTGATATCCCTAAATGCTGATTATGACACACGTGATTCGTTAAAGCCTGTAATGAAAGCCAACTTCAACATTAAAAGCATAGGGGTGAAGGATGCATTCAATACCTTTAATACTATCCAGAAGCTTGCACCTGCTGCAGAGGGAATAGAAGGAAAAGTAAATGTGAATCTCTCTTACCAGAGCCTGCTTGGATCAGACATGATGCCAATTATTAGCTCTATTGCCGGAGGAGGAAAGTTGCAGTCCGATGAGATAACAATTGTAAAATCAGCAGCTTTCGACAAAATGAAAGAGGTGCTCAAGCTTAATGAGAAGTACACCAATACACTTAAAAACCTCAACCTAAGTTTCAAGCTCAAAGAAGGAAGAGTTTATGTAAGCCCGTTTGACACGAAAGTTGGTAATATTAAGATGAACATCAGCGGTGACCAGGGTCTCGACCAGACAATGAATTATATTATTAAGACTGAATTTCCACGGTCTGAGCTGGGAAGCTCAATAAACTCAATGGTTGATAATCTTTCCGCACTGGCAGCTTCATACGGTGTTGCATACAAACCAGCTGATATAATGAAGGTCAACGTGAAGCTTACGGGTGTTTTCGGCAAGCCGGTAATTGTGCCGATATTCGGTGGTGGTTCAGGTGAAGGTGATTCCACAAAGACCGGAACTGTAAAAGAGACTGTTAATCAGGTCGTGAGCAATACAGTCGACGAAGGCAAGGAAAAACTCAGAAAGGAAGCCGAAGCTCAGGGCGATAAGCTAATCCAGGAAGCTGAGGTAAAGGGTCAGCAGCTGCGTGATGAAGCTGCAAAAGCAGCCGAAAAAGTACGTCAGGAAGCTGATATCCAGACTCAGAAACTGGTGACTGAGGCCGCAGCAAAAGGAACAATTGCCAAGCTGGCAGCTCAGAAAACCGCTGATAAGATAAAGCAGGAAGCAGGCAAGAAAGCCACACTGCTTACCAATGAGGCTGATACCCAGGCCAATAAAATTGTTGAAGAAGCGAAAGTAAAAAAACAGGAACTAATCGATAAAATATAATCGTGCAGGTCATGCATGTCTTGCAAGTCATTTAAATCAATAACGACCTGCATGACTGGCAGGACTTGCAAGACAAAAAAGGCCATTCGTAGTGAACAGCCTTTAAGTTTAAAATAAAGAGTAGATTAAAATTTCTTTTCTTTTATTCGGGCCTTTTTCCCGGTCAGGTCGCGTATGTAGAAGATCCTCGCCCTGCGGACTTTACCGTGCTTATTGACTTCGATCTTGTCGATAAAAGGTGAGGCAAAAGGAAATATCCTTTCAACACCTATGTTTCCCGACATTTTCCTTACTGTGAAAGTTTCTGTATGTCCCGATCCGACTCTCTGGATAACTACGCCGCGGAACTGCTGAATTCTTTCCTTGTTACCTTCAATGATTTTATAATGGACAGTAACTGTATCTCCTGCTATAAACCTGGGAAATTCATTTTTTACCTCAAGTTCCTTCTCTACAACATTCATTAAGTTCATCTCACGCAATATTTTATATTCAAAATCTTATCCCCTAAAATCGGACGCAAATGTAAAACAATATTTTAGAACAGACAATAGCGATGCCAATATTTTTACTGACAGTTTATATCAATGACTGCCGCCAGCCGGAACAAGAAGTTTATTACCGGTATCCTGGATGACAGATTTTTTCCATTTGTCATCATATCCGGGTTGCATAGGGTATGAAGGAGAGCCGTCTGAACTGACACTAAATTTCCCATCTTTTTCATTCTTGATATTGCCGTCCATATATTTTACAAGAAGATATTCACTGAGCTTTTTCCATTGCTTGAAAGTACTCATTGCAGTTTTCCCTGAAAAAGCTGTGAGATAGTCCCGTGCCTTCCATACATCATTATCGTATAGCTTCTTAGCCGCCTCGTCAACCGATGCTGTTTCAGAAAGATATTTAGTTTCAAGCTCCTTTTGTACTTTCTTGGCATCGCTGCTCATCATATCATAGCGGGAATAGCACTGGTTGGCAACCTGGTTGAAGATCCAGAAAGCCGAGGTGGGAGAGTAGGTAACCATATCACCGTTACCAACTTTAAAACACTCGGGTATCTCAGTGATCCCGCAATACATCGGGTTAAAAACGGTTGTAGTGGCATCATCCACACCAAACCAGAAGATCCCGCCTATTGGATTCGGAAGCCAGTTGCGTGATTCAGCGACAAATACGAAACCAGTCTGCTGGGTAGAGGTAGCCCTTTCGTTGCAATATGATGGGGCATTAGGATCATCAGAGACTTTCCAGGTAAGCGGACGCCAGCGGTAAGGTGAGCCAAATGGGCCTGCACCAATATCCTTCCTCATGTCGAATTCCGTTCCTTCAAGATGGTCACGCATGAAATTCATAAGATCGTAATTGGAAATTTTACGGTTGGGCTTAATCCACAAAGGCATGCGTTTGCTGAGGTCATGTCCGGAAACATAACTTGTATATTGACCCATATCATCATTAACAGCTCTGAAGAATGACCATACCCGCATTTCGCAGAACCTTGCTCCGTCGAAAGTCAAAGGGTTAAAATCATAAGCATAAACACATTCAACTGCCGGATCAAAGATTCGTCTCAGGTCTTTTGAGGTGATGGCATTGCATGTTTTCTTGCCTGTAGCCAGAGGGAACGTCCGTATCCTTGCCTGGTTTGCATGTCCACAAATATAACCATCAGGGATAAGGCGTGCTACCCAGTTAGCGCCCTTGTTACCAGGGCCTTTTCCTATAATTTCAAAAATCCAGGCTTCATTCTGATCTGAAATAGAGAATGATTCTCCTTCACTTGCATATCCATATTCAGAAACAAGTCCGGACATTACTTTAATGGCTTCCCTGGCATTCTTTGCCCTCTGAAGGGTAATATAAATAAGACTGCCGTAATCGACGATAGCTGTCGTATCATGCATACCCTTGATACCTCCATAGGTCGTTTCCCCAATGGAAACCTGGTGCTCATTCATATTGCCGACTACTGAATATGTATGGCTCACCTGTTTGATCTTACCCATATACTTTCCTGTATCCCATTCATATACATCAAGATATGCTCCTTCCGGGTAATCTCTTGATGGCCAGTAGTATAATTCACCATAAAGAGTATGTGAATCAGCTGAATATGTGATCATCACCGAGCCTGTTTTTGATGCTCCCTTTGTTACAAGAAAATTTGTACACCCAAGTGATCTCTCTACTGTTATAAATCCTGACAATAGAATTGTCATTAGTATTGCCGTTAATTTCTTCATAAGTATTTCTAATTATTTATTTATAAAATGTACTATATTCTTTGCCTTCAGCCCGACGCCTGACGTCAGACGCCTTCTTCCCGACAAAGGTAAAAATCCGGCGAAGATTTCAAAATGCTTCAGATCATTTTGAGGATATTGATGACATTTATTATTTTTTCCGGATCTGCAATTTTTCTTAAGAACTCTGTAATATCAGGTGAATTTCCCATTGTTATGCCATCTCTCCTGAAGCTCATTCCGCTTTCAATTATTTTCCTTCCGGTCATGTGAAATTCCATTGCCCCGGTTTCTCTGGCGATGTCTGAAATATTTGATTCATCGAGTCCGCTTCCGGGCATAATGATTATGCGGTTACCGGCTTGTTTTACCAGCTTTGTTATGAGATTTACACCCTCGGGAGCACTGTTTTTCTGACCTGAAGTGAGTAGTCTTGAAGCTCCGGCTGAAATGATATCTTCGAGTCCACTGAGCGGATCAGAACAAACATCAAAAGCCCTGTGAAATGTTGCAGTCATCGGGAAGGCAAGCACAATCAGCCTTTGAGTCCGTTCGATGTCGATGCTTCCGTCGGATCTGAGTATGCCGATAACTATCCCGTCGACACCTGATTCGCCACATAGATCAATATCGCGTCTCATAAGATCATATTCCAGATCGCTGTAGAGAAAATCACCACCTCTGGGCCTGATTATTACATGAAGCCCTATTGAGAGGTTTTCCC
>JAPLDY010000077.1 GCA_026391595.1 Bacteroidia bacterium | reverse complement strand
GATTACCAGGAAAGTCACCACAAAGGAAGCTGTAAATGTTCCTTCCGACATGGTGCTTGTCCGTGGGAGTGCCTTCTCATATAATGTTACTACCGGCGAAGACTTCATCCCATATCCTGATGTGAGCGGTTATGAAGTAAGTATAGACAGTTTCCTTATAGACAAATATCCGGTTACAAACGCACAGTACCTGGAATTCCTTATAAGTTCAGGCTACAGGCCTGCTGATACGACCAGGTATCTCAGGCATTGGAAATCAGGTACATTCAGACAGGGCCAGGACAAATACCCTGTTGTTTTTCTGAGCTATGAAGATATGAAAGCTTATGCAGTATGGGCAGATAAAAGATTGCCGACAGAGGCTGAGTGGCAGCTTGCCGCACAGGGAACTGACAAGCGCCTTTGGCCCTGGGGTAACGAATTTCACGGGACCTATTGCAATAATGCATTTGGCAGACCAACGCCGGTAGATGCTTTCTCCAAGGGACAAAGTCCTTCCGGTGCTATGGATATGGTTGGCAATGTATGGCAGATGACGAACGACATGTATTTCAATGGCACCAACTATTTTGCAGTTATAAGGGGAGGCAGCTATTATAATCCTGATTCAAGCTGGTGGTATATCAAGGGTGGTCCGCAACCGCTGGATAAAACACAGATTATGCTTCTTGTGTCGCCTGGTTACGACAGAAGTTCAACTGTAGGGTTCAGATGTGTAAAGGATGTAGATAAGAAGAACTTCAGGAGCAAGAAATAGCAGTAGAGAGAGGGATATAGGGGGTGAGTACGTGCGCACCTACACCTTTAGTTTCTTCTCGATCTCATTTATCTGGTTCCTGAAATGCTTGTCGGTGTCAATAAGGTTATTGACAGTCTTGCAGGCATGAAGTACTGTTGCATGATCTTTCCCTCCAATATGGGATCCGATGCTTGCAAGTGAGGCTTTTGTAAGGCTCTTGGAGAAGAACATTGATACCTGTCGTGCCTGGACAATCTCTCTCTTGCGCGTCTTTCCCTGGATAAGATCAATTGGAATTTTGTAATATTCGCAGACTATTTTCTGGATGTACTCGATAGTAATTTCCTTTCTGGCAGTGCTGATAAGCTTTTCAACCATCATCCTTGCAAGATCAAGTGTTATCTCTTTCCTGTTCAGTGTCGATTGTGCATAAAGAGATATCAGGACAGCTTCAAGTTCTCTTATATTGTTTGAAATGTTGGCAGCCAGGAATTCAAAGATATCTTCAGGCAATTCGATCCCGTCATTATAGGCTTTCTTTCTGAGGATGGCAAGACGAGTTTCATAATCAGGTCTCTGCAGGTCGGCCTGAAGGCCCCATTTAAACCTTGAGAGAAGACGCTGTTCCATTCCCTGAAGGTCAACCGGCGGTTTGTCGCAGGTTAGAATAAGCTGTTTGCCGGATTGGTGCAGGTGATTGAAAATATGGAAGAAGGTATCCTGGGTCTTTTCCTTTCCGGCGAATTCATGTACGTCGTCAAGGATAAGGACATCGATCATCTGGTAGAAATGAAGGAAGTCGTTCTTGTTGTTATTCCTTACCGATTCCACGAACTGTGTCTGGAATTTATTTGCATTAACATAGAGGACGATCTTGTCGGGATGCTTCTCTTTTACAAGAATTCCTATAGCCTGAGCCAGGTGTGTTTTACCAAGACCTGAATCGCCATAGATCATGAGCGGGTTGAAAGCTGTTCCTCCCGGATTGTTCCCAACGGCAATACCTGCAGATCTGGCAAGCCTGTTGCATTCACCTTCAACGTAATTGTTGAAGTTATAATCGGGATTCAGTTTAGGGTCGAAGTGTATTTTTTTGATTCCCGGTATGATAAAGGGATTTCGGATCTCAGGCTGTGTTGCTTCAAATGGAACCTGAACAGGTTTATTGTGAAGGTCGGTCTTGTTCCTTGAGGGATACTTTACAGTATATGGTTTCCCGTCAGAATAATTTGCATTCTCCATCACGACGTTATATTCCAGCTTCGCGTCAGTTCCGATCTCGCGCCTGAGAGTCTTCCTGAGGATATCAATATACTGTTCCTCGAGGTACTCGTAGAAAAAAGGACTCGGTACCTGGATGGTCAGTACATTGTTCTCAAGTTTCAGCGGGATAATCGGCTCAAACCATGTTTTATAGCTGACAGATGGAATTATGTCGCGTATGATTTGCAAACAGTTATTCCATACGTCATGATGTGTTTTGTTCATTTAGGTCGATTGTTTTTTTAAAGGTACGTTTTATGCTGATTCGTCTGGCAATATTTGTAAAAAAAAATCTTATAAAAAAAAATATTTTTACTTGATTATATCAAAAATAGTATATGTTTTTAAACATCAGCAACTTATATGAAATATTTTTTTCCATTCTTGTAAAAAGCTGATTAATAATGTATTATAACTTTTACGATTGGTTTCTATGTGTGTTACAACTCATTATGGGCTCTTACTCAAAATTCAACAAAGCGGTGTGAAAACGAGTACTATTTTGACATCCGTCTTGTTTTCTTTTTCAAGCTCAAGATAATCTGAATTTTATAAACTCAGATCAGTTGGAGGGAATATTTTTTTTGCCGAAGACAGAAAAGTGAACATACCTCTTCGGATTGCTTTTTACATCTTCAAGAAGGAGATTAAGACTCGCCATACTGTTATTCAGATTTGTATAAAGTGAATCGTTGGTCAGTAATTGACCTGCGCTTCCTTTTCCGTCATTGAGATTTTCCATAAGAGTCGAAGCTTTCTCCAGGCTTGTCTTGAGGTTCATGATTGAATTATAGAGGTCTGCAGCTGCAAGTGTATCAGTTATTGATTCCAGATTGGCGAAGGTGCTGTTCATCTTTCCGGTATTGGCGGAAAGCATATCAGAGAACCTGGTAATATTATCGAGAGTCTCCTTGAGTTCCTTCTCTTTAGAGCCCATGATCCTGTCGAGACTTCCGGTTGCATTATCCAGATGGGCCATTGTTCCGCCAAGGTTTTGTTTAAACTCCGGATCAATAATATCATTTATGGAGTTTATGACAGAATCGAGAACTGTGACCATGGCCATGACTTTTACCTTTATTGGTTCAATCACATCATCAAGTGTTGTAAGAAGTGATTCAGAGAGTTTCCCGGGAATTGTGTCTCCATCGGAATAGAAACCCGGACCATCACCATAAACGAATTGAGCCTTCATTCCCGCGATCAACGAAGTAGGAAGTATCTCTGCAACGGTGCCAGCAGGGAGCTTGAAATCCTTGCTTACCGAAAAAACAACAAGAAGCCTTCCGGTGGTGGCATCAAGAAAATCAATAGACTGAACAACCCCTACCTTATAACCATTGATTTCGACCGGGCTCGATTCTGCAAGTCCGCCGACATTTGTAAATACAGAATAATAGTTGGCAGTCCTCTTGAAATAGTTCTTCCCCTTCAGAAAATTAAACAACCAGATAAATGCCACTATTGTTACAATGGCAACTGCACCCACCTTAACTTCATTTGAGATTTTCATTTTCGGTATAACGTTTTTACTTCTTTCTCTTTTGTTCAAGAGCCTGCTGCAAAGGTAATATTTTGTTGTCTTTAAATGCAATTACAAATGCATCGGGATATACAGCTTCGATCTTTTTCCTGTACTTTACTGCCTCGGAATAATCTTCAAATTTTCCTGAAACATATCTATAGCGCTCACCGGTAACTTTCTCTTCCACATCTGTCAATCCCATGAAGTTTTCCGGTTTAATTTCGGTCCTTGACGCTGCTGTGGCTACCTGAACCGTAAAAGTGATTTTGCCGGGTTGAATATTACCGGGTTTAGAGGTTGAAGAACCTCCTTCGCTGGAGCTTCGGAGGTCAATGGTTGAAGTGGCTGAAGGCTGATCAAGTTTAATGCCGCTTCTGAGATCCAATTCATCCAGGTAATCCTTGCATGCTCTGAAAATTGCAGAAGCAAGATAATCCTGACCATCTTCTGAATTAAGATATTTCTCTTCTGCAGGATTGGATATAAATCCGGTCTCAATAAGAACGCTTGGCATAGCAGTATTGAAGAGCACCCAGAATCCGGCCTGTTTCACACCCCTGTCTTTCCTGTTTACCCTCTCGGTTAACTGTCTCTGTATTTTCCATGCCAGGTCTGTGCTCTGTTTCTGATAGACATCCTGGGTGAGTGTGAAAATGATATAAGACTCTGGTGATTTCGGATCAAATCCCTGGTACTTGGTTGAATAATCATCCTCAAGGTAAATAACCTCGTTTTCTTTCATCGCAACCTCAAGGTTCTCTTCGCTTGAAGCAAGTCCCATTATGTAGGTCTCGGCACCCGTCACACTTTTTGACTTTACCCCGTTGGCATGAATGGAAATGAAAAGGTCGGCATTATTTCTGTTCGCAATCTTAGGTCTCTCATAAAGATCTAATGTCGAATCATCATCCCTAGTCAGGATAACAGTTACATCCTTTTTGTTTTCACGGATGTATTTGGCGGTTTTCAGAGCAATTGCAAGATTAATGTTCTTCTCCTTGCTGAAAGCTCCCGGAGCTCCGGAGTCCATCCCTCCATGACCAGGATCGATTACGATCAACCATTTACCATTGGCTTTGGGATTGATGGAAGATGAATATGAAATGGAAGGGATTAAAAAGAGGAAAATCAAAATCATACCATATATATTAATGGTATGAACTTTGCCGTTTTTAATACCGGTACTCATAGTTAAGTCGCGTTTTTTTAATAGTTTTGCCGCTGACATCCGACGTCACACAAAAACTATACAAAAATAGTATAAATTGTATTCTTTTACAGAAAAACGGTTAGTTGTGGTGCTCCTCGTGATGCTCAGATCTCTACTTATGTTCTCCCAGCAAAGTACTGATGTCACCAGCCCTCTTCGTATACAAGCAGATACATCCAGGGAAAGAAGAGCAATTAGCCGCCTTCTGCCTTTCCCGGCCGACACAATTGTTATAGATACCCTTATAAATCTTAAAAAAATCTCCACTGATGCGATAGATAAAAAGGTCATTTACAGCGCACCCGGGGGATATATCAAAAATGACCTTGTTAATAAAAAAGCTACGATTGTTAAAAACGGAATCGTAAACTACGGCGATATAGAGATAAAAGCCGACTCCATAGTTTTCGATATGGAAACCAACGAGGTATATGCTGTAGGAATATTTGATTCACTGGGTGTGATAACAGGCAAACCGGCATTCAAATCCGGGTCAGAGGAATTTGAATCCGACACTCTCAGATATAATTTTAAGACAAAAAAAGCCATTGTAAAGAATATAATTACCCAACAGGAGGAGGGATATCTTCACAGCCGCGTGACAAAACTCCTTGAAGACGGCACATCCAATATTTACAAAAACACCTATTCAACCTGTGATCTCGACACGCCACACTTCTATATTAAACTGCAAAGGGCTAAGTTATATCCGGGGAAAAAAATAGTCTCAGGTCCCGGCAATCTCGTGCTTGAGGGGATCCCGCTACCTCTTTACCTTCCTTTCGGCTATTTCCCGATACAGACAAAGAAGGCAGCCTCAGGTTTTCGTATCCCGAAGGTCCATTATGAAGCTGCCAGGGGATATGCCCTTACAGACGGCGGTTACTATTTTGCCATCAATAATTACTTTGATCTTTCATTGACTGGAAGCATCTTTACAAATGGTTCATGGCTGGCTAATGCACAGACTACATATAATAAAAGGTACAAATACAATGGAAATTTTTCCTTCAGTTATGCAAAGAACGTTTCCGGACACAAAGGATTACAGGATGAATCCACTCAAAAAAACTATAACGTGGGATGGACCTTTTCTCAGAATGCAAAGGCAAGACCGGGATCAAGATTTTCCGCAAGCGTAAATATGAGCTCAGCCGGATACGACAGGAATAACAGCTACAACCTTAATGATCATATCAACACAACTCGTCAGTCGAGCATAAGCTATACAAAAACCTTTACCGGAACGCCTTTTAACTTTTCGGCGAGCATGAACCATAGCCAGAATGTCAGGAACAAGACTGTGAGCCTTGACCTTCCTAAAATGAACCTTAATGCCTCAAGAATATATCCCTTAAAGGGAAAAAGGCAGGTTGGTCCGACAAAATGGTGGCAGGAGCTTTCATTCCAGTACTCGGCATCGCTCGATAACCAGATAAGTACTTCCGATAGTCTCCTGTTTACAAATGCCGTATGGGAAAAAATGAGAAGCGGTTTTTCTCATGAGGCGCCATTGAGCCTGCAGATACGTCCTTTTAAAAATTTCTCGATATCACCGTCAGTTTCTTACAAGGGGGTTCTATATACCCAAAAGGTTGAGAGGAGATGGGACCCCGATCTTAATGCAGTGGTATATGATACCCTAAGGGGATCCTTCTATGGACAGGCACTCAATCCGTCAATAAGTGCCGGATATAGTCCCCAGATCTTCGGGATGTATGATTTCATCAATCCGGATTCAAGAGTTGATGCCATAAGACATGTCATGAAACCTTCGGTGAGCTTCAGCTATGTACCGTCATTCAGCGGACTGAGCTCAAAAATGTTCAGGCAGGTGCAGATCGATACATCCGGGAAAAAGTTTTCTGATTATTCAATTTACGATGGCAATATCTACGGAACACCTTCATTATCAAAAAGAAGCGGCAATGTAAGTTTTAACCTTACCAATCTCCTTGAAGCGAAAGTTTTTGCACGGGATGATACGACGGGTAAACCTAAGAAGGTCAGCCTGATCGATAATTTAGGAATTTCTACATCTTATAACATTTTTGCAGATTCTCTCAAATGGAGTCCGATTTCCATGGTAATGAGGACTACGCTCTTTCAGAATATAAGCCTTTCTGCCAGCGGGTCCTTGTCGCTCTATGGACTCGACAGCAAGGGCAGGCAGATCGGCACTTTCTATTTTCAACAGAACGGGAAACTCCTGAGGCTGAACAATTTAAACGTGAGCCTGGATTTCAGCGTAAGCGACCTTCTTAAGAGTAAGGACGCTAAAAAGACAACCGCATCTTCACAGTCATCTAGAGCTGTCAGGACAACAGAAGACGGGATTGCAGGCGCTAATCTTGCAGGAGCATCCGTCACTGGTTCTGGTGCGGGTGATTCGGAATTTGATGAATACGGTTATATGAAATTTAATACGCCCTGGTCGATGGACGTCAGTTATTCAGTCAGCTACACCAAACCGGCATTGAAGGCGACAATTTCGCAGGCACTGACGGTAAGGGGCCATATTCAGCTTACTAAAAAAATGAACATTACATACAATACCGGATATGATTTTACAGCAAAGGCCATTACCATGACACAGTTATCGTTCACCCGCGACCTTCATTGCTGGAATATGAGCTTTAACTGGGTACCCAACGGCAATATGAAAATGTGGGAGTTTGCAATCAGAGTAAATGCTTCGGTGTTGCAGGACCTGAAATACGAGAGAAGAAAAGACTACCACGACACCTATTAGATTAGTAACTATGAAAAAGATCATCCATGCACCTGATGCACCTGCTGCAATAGGGCCATACAGCCAGTCTGTTGAAATAAATAACACACTTTATATCTCAGGTCAGATACCTATTGACCCGGTAACAGGAAAAATGGTCGAGGGTGATATAAAGGATCAGACCAGACAGGTGCTGAAAAACATTAAAGCTATCCTTAGGGCTGCTGGCTATAGCTTTGAACAGGTTGTCAAATCGACCTGTATGCTTAGCGATATGTCTGATTTCAAGGCTATGAATGAAGTTTATGCAGAGTTCTATACTGAACATTATCCTGCCAGGGCCGCCTTTGCCGTCAGGGAATTGCCCCTGAGTGCATTGATTGAAATTGAAACTATCGCGGTGAAATAACCCCCCTGAAGGGGGTTTTGTAAGTATCAGATAATCAGAGGTTCCGCTTTGCGGAATTTAGAGGCAACCAAAAAGAAAGGGGCTTTTGAGACAGCCCCTTCTTAATATATCAACAGAATTCCTTATTCTGCCACAATCTCAAAATCTACATCTACTTTCACATCCCTGTGCAGCCTGATAATGGCCTTGTATTTACCAACCTCCTTAATCTGATCCTCAGGAAGCGAGATGCTTTTGCGGTCAATATCAAATCCTTTTTCCTTAAGTGCTTCCGCGATCTGAATAGTATTGACTGAACCGAAGATCTTTCCTGAAGTGCTTGTTTTTGCACCGACTGTAATTGAGATACCGGCCATTTTTGCTGCAAGCTCCTGAGCTTCAGCCTTGATCTTCTCTTCCTTGTGTGCTCTCTGCTTCTGGTTTTCGGTATGCATTTTCTTTGCTGATGAAGTAGCTGCTATGGCATATCCTCTTGGAATAAGAAAATTTCTGCCATAACCGTCTTTCACATGTACCAGATCGTCCTTCTGTCCAAGCTTATGGACATCCTGTAATAATATAATTTCCATGATAGATCCTCCTTATTTTAATAGGTCAGTAACGTAAGGAAGAAGTGCAATATGACGTGCTCTCTTAACAGCCTTTGCCACTTTCCTCTGGTATTTGAGCGATGTTCCGGTTATCCTTCTCGGCAGGATCTTTCCCTGATCATTCAGGAATTTTTTGAGAAACTCGGGATCCTTATAATCAATATAACGGATCTTGTTCTTTTTAAACCGGCAGTATTTCTTTTTCTTGACCTCAACTGTAGGGGGAGTCAAATATCTGATTTCTGATTCGTTCTGTGCCATTTCTTATTCCTCCTTTGCTTTTCCTGATTCTTTTTGTTTTCTCTTTTTCTCAGCGTACTCGACGGCGAATTTCTCCATCTTGAAAGTCAGGAACCTGATGATCCTTTCATCACGGCGATACTGAAGTTCGAGCTTTTCAACAAGGTTCCCAGGAGCCTTGAATTCAATAAGATAATAGAAGCCTGTCGACTTCTTTTGAATAGGATAGGCCAGTTTTTTCAGGCCCCAGTTCTCTTCATGAACGATCTCACCTTTGTGATCGGTGATGACCTTCTTGAATTTCTGTACCGCTTCCTTCATCTGGTTCTCAGATAAAACGGGAGTTGCAATGAAAACGGTTTCGTACTGATTCAACATAATTTTTCTATTAATTAATTTTAATGATTTTGGCTCGCAAAAGTACAACTATTTTCCTTTAAACAAAAATTAATTGACCGAAAAATGTTGCAAAGTGCACTCTTTTCATCATTTACAATAACACCCTCTTCATAATTTTCAACACTCCCTTTTCCAACGGCTTTTTAAACTATATTTGTATTTCATAATAAGAAATATCGAAGTCATTTTCTATGGATAATTTTATCGTTTCAGCACGAAAATACCGCCCTGCCACATTTGATATGGTCGTAGGCCAGGATACGATAACGAACACGCTGAAAAGTGCTATAATAGGCAACCATCTTGCCCAGGCATATCTGTTTTGCGGGCCCAGGGGCGTTGGAAAAACAACATGTGCAAGGATCTTCGCAAAAACGATAAACTGCATTAACCTCAGCAAAAAAGGTGAAGCTTGCGATAAATGTGAATCATGTCTCTCATTCAATACCCTGCGATCCTTCAATATCCATGAGCTTGATGCAGCATCGAACAATAAGGTTGAAGACATCCGCAGCCTGAACGACCAGGTGAGAATACCTCCGCAGATCGGGAAATACAGCATATATATAATAGATGAGGTTCATATGCTCTCATCTTCAGCATTTAATGCATTCCTGAAAACTCTGGAGGAGCCTCCTTCCCATGCTATCTTCATTCTCGCAACCACAGAGAAGCACAAGATCATTCCTACCATCCTTTCGCGTTGCCAGATATTTGATTTCAACAGGATAAGACTGGAAGATATAGTCAGTCGCCTTATGTATGTTGCAAAGAATGAATCTGTCACAGCAGAGGAGGAAGCGCTTCACATCATTGCGCAGAAAGCTGATGGTGCGCTCCGCGACGCTCTTTCTATCTTCGACCAGATTGTAAGTCTTTGCGGAAAGAACATAAAATACAAGGATGTAATTGAAAATCTAAATGTACTGGATTATGAGTACTATTTCAGATGCGTCGACGGTGCCCTGAATGGTGATGTTTCATCAGAACTTATGATTTTCAATGAGATACTTGAGAAGGGATTCGACGGCCATAATTTTGTGGCAGGAATGAATAGCCACCTCCGCGACCTTCTGGTTAGTAAGGATGAAGCTACCCTGAAGCTCCTTGAAGCAACTCAATCGGTGCGCCAGAAATACCTTGAACAATCGACCAGATGCCCGGTAGATTTCCTCTATAAGGCACTCGATGCAGGGAGTAGCTGTGACATCACATATAAGAACAGCAAGAATCCAAGGCTCCATGCAGAGCTTTGGCTTATCCGTCTCTGCCGTATTATGACAGAACCTGGGGAATCAGGAGAAAAAAAAAAGTCTGAAGATGATATCCTGAGCAAACCGGGAAAGGTGATTCCGGCTCCTTCAAAATCAGAAATCATAAGGCAGGCTGATGGTACAAAGTCAATGGATTCTCTCCGTCCGGATAAGTTACCCGCCAGTCATGTACCCGTCTTGGAAAAGCCTTCAAAAACATTCTCGATCAGGGAAGTTATCGCCGACAACAAAGGCTCAGAACATCAGCCATCTGCGATTGTTCAGGAACCGGGCAGCAATCCTTTATCCCAGGCCGCAAGCAAGGCTGATTTTACCAGCGAATTATTTGTACTTGCATGGCAGGAATTCATTGAAAACATGAAGGGAGATGGTCCAAGGATTGTCAGTATGTTCAAATCGATCCAGCCTGAAATGGAAGATGATCATACAATTAAGATTCATCTGAACAATGCAGCACAGAAAGACCTTTTTGTTCAGAATTACAGACCTCGGCTTATAAGTTTTATCGAAAATAAATTCATTGTAACAGAGCTGGATATAGAAACCGCAGTGGACCTGTCGGAAACTGATGAATTACTTTATACTGATGATCAGAAATATAACTATCTTCAGAATAAATATCCTGCATTGAAGGACTTTAAAAAGACTTTCAATCTTGATCTGACATAGAATCTGAATTTCTGTAAAAATATTGAAAGTGAACTCTGGTAAAGACATTTCCGAAAATGATGATTCCATGAGCTTCCTGTCCAGGGAGAAATACTTCGCCGATCACATCCTCAATAATTCAAGGTCGATGATAAGTGTCATCAACAGGGATTATGTCTATGAAAAGGTAAATACAACTTTTTGCAAAGCTCATAAAGGACTTGCTGAATATATTGTTGGTAAGACCCTTGGCGATGTATGGGGACAGGAAACTTTCAGGAATAGTATAAAACAGAATATAGATAAATGTTTTTCCGGCGCTACGGTTAAGTATGAAGCTTCCTTTACGGTACCTCAGGCAGGAAGAAGGTATTTTGAAGTTGTTTTTCGTCCTTTTCCTGTGGAATCTGGTGAAATAACTCATCTGCTTGCAGAAACCTTCGATATAACCGACCTGAAGCTGTCGGAGAAAATTGCTATAGAAAAGGAAGAAGAGTTCAAGCGGATGGAACAAATGCTGGAGGACAGGCTTCTGCAGGCCCAGAAACTGGAAACAATTGGTGCCCTGGCTGGTGGTATCGCGCACGATTTCAACAATATCCTCGCAACGATATCAGGCTATTCTGAACTTCTTCAGGAAGACCTTCCGAAGACATCCGCATCATATCAGAAAGTTACTAAGATACAGACGGCTGTTTCTAAGGCCAGATCTTTGATAAACCAGATGCTTACCTTCAGCAGGCAGGTGGAACAGGAAAAGGTAACAGTCAATGTATATGAGGTTCTGAAGGAAACAATAGGTTTTATTAAGTCAGCAGCACCTGATAATGTTACGGTAAGGAGCAATATTCGTTCAAAGAATGCATTTGTTTTTGCTGATCCCACTCAGCTCTTCAGGGTATTTCTGAACCTGATGACCAATGCTATTCAGGCGCTTGAGGAGAGAGAAGGAATTATCTCGGTCAGTCTGAAAAATGTAAGCGGCAAAAGTGTAAGGGATGAGCTCAATAAGATGATCGTTGCCGATGAATATGTCCTTGTGACTTTCAGGGATACAGGAAGAGGAATGGATCCTTCGCTGCTCAGAAGGATATTTGAGCCTTTTTTCACTACACGGGATATTGGAAAGGGCTCAGGGCTGGGTTTATCCGTAGTACATGGAATTATAACCGAAATGGGAGGGGAGATACTCGTTTCAAGTGAGAAGGATAAAGGTTCTGTTTTTTATGTCTATCTGCCGATATCTGCTGAAAGTGCAAAGGCCAATATTATCTCAGAAAAAAGAAAAAGGATATTCCTCATCATGGGGAACAAGCATGAATCGAGAATATTATCGCTTGCGCTCGAAAGTGCCGGGTATGAGCTTATCCTGTCTTCCAGTCCTAAGAACCTGGCAGATGCTGTTTCAGACAGGAATTCACAGCCTGACCTGATCATTTTCATGAGCGATGCTGAAAATATAAAGGCTGTTAACCTACTGGACGCTCTGCAAAAATCCGGATCTGAAATACCATGCATTATTATTGATGATCCTGATCATGATATTCATGAAGAAAATTTCTTAAATTCGGGGATTGTAAGTCAACATATCATTAAACCAGTTTCTCTGAAAGAAATAAAAGATGCGATTCAGATGTCTATTAAATAATTGAATTAAGCATCTAATCCCCTGATCTAAAACTAAACAATGCCCGGAATACTGATTGTTGAGGATGACACCGAACTGAGAGAGATGCTTAAAGTCTCCTTCAGCCGAAGAAAATATACGATTCTTGAAGCCGGTAATGGCAAGGATGCGATAACTCATTTCAAGCCTGGTGTCACTGACCTGGTTGTTACAGACCTGATAATGCCGGAAGAAGACGGCCTGAAGGTTATTATGAAGCTCCGGGAGATAAAACCGTCAATAAAGATAATTGCTATTTCAGGAGGAGGTAAGGCAGGTCCAGGAAGCTACCTGAATCTGGCTAAAGCCCTGGGAGCCGATGCGGTTTATTCAAAACCTTTTTCAGTAAATGACATGATCCTCAAAATAGAGGAACTGCTTAATGTTGAACAACAGTAAGAGATGACTGTTATATAGAAAAACAATTTAAAACAACAGATATGTTAAAAAAGAAAGTTGAAGACATCTGCAACAGGCAGGTGGAACGTGAAGGATATTCTTTCAATCTTTATCTTGCAATGGCATCATGGGCTGAGAACAATGGTCTTGCAGGTGTTGCTGACTGGTTGTACGCCCAGGCTGAGGAAGAAAAGCTGCACATGCTAAAGTTTGTCAGATATATAAATGAGAGGGGAGGCAAAGCAATAATACCTGCATTTAAGAAACCTCCGACTGATTTTAAGAATGTCGAGGAGATGTTCAAAGAAGTACTCAAACATGAAAACTTTGTTACATCAAGTATTAATGAGATCGTTGCACTGACACTTGGAGAAAAAGATTTCAATACTCATAATTTCCTTCAGTGGTTTGTTCTTGAACAGGTTGAAGAAGAAAAATCAGCACAGGCTATTCTTGATAAACTAAGGCTTGGCGGCAAGAGCAATCTCTACCAGTTCGACAGGGATATAATGAGTCTGAGAACACCGGCAGCCAATGCCCAGAGTGCTCAATGAAAAGACAGAGTCTATTCTTTACATTACTGATATTTTTACTGTCATTTTCTGAGATCAACGCTCAGAAAATGATCAAAGAACGCCTGTTAACCGGAACCACTTATGCAAGTGATAAGGTTAACAGGATGTCTATTCCGCCTCCCGAGGAATTCTTCAAGAAGCAGGGTAAAAAAGGTGGAGCAACAATAGATTTTTATTATACCAATTTCTCTCTTTCGGCTATAAATGCAGTCGAATATGCAGGTTCAATTCTGGAATCTATTCTTCCCGATGATGTGCACATAACTGTTTTGGCATCCTGGGAGAATATTTCAACAGCGGGAGTTCTGGCACAATCATCCACGACTGGGTACGCATTTGGATGGGCAATAGACGCCTGGAAACCATTTGCTGTCTATCCTGCTGCCCTGGCAGAAAAGATTTCAGGTACGCGACTCAATGAAGATGTTGACGGCGATATTGAACTGCATGTTAACAGCTCAATGAACTGGTATTATGGTACCGACCTCAAAACCCCTACTCTTAAATATGACCTCGTTACCGTGGTGCTTCATGAACTGATACATGGACTTGGGTTTTTTGACAGCTTTTATGTTGATGCTTCCACAGGTTCCTATGGTGCATCGTCTGTTCCTTTGATTTACGATACTTTTGTCGAGAATTTCTCTGGACAAAAGCTGACAGATATTCTTCTGTTCCCTAATCCTTCTGCTTCTTTGAAAACACAAATTAACAGCGGTGCTTTGTATTTTAAAGGTCCGGTGGTGAGTTCATATTTATCAGGTGGCAGGGCGCGACTCTATACTCCGGTGACTTACGATGCCGGTTCCAGCATCGCTCACCTTGACGAAGAAACATACAGAACCAGTGATGCGCTGGAAACACCCTTTATATCAAGAGGAGAGGCAATTTTTAATCCAGGCATGCTCACCAGGTCAATTCTCGGCGATATTGGATGGATAAACACCAGAATAATACATGAACCTCCGAAGGATACTGAGACTAATGTTACATCTATAACCATAAATGCAGGAATAAAATCCGACACAACCTATTCCCGCAGCAAGGTTGGACTCACCTGGTCGTTCAATAATTTTAAAACCAGCTATACGGTATATATGACATCTCCTGGATCAAACGATAATTTTACGGCGTCAATTGCGATCCCATCGTATGACTCGCGACTGGATTATTTTATTTCCGCTGAGGATTATTTCAATCGGAATTATCTTATGACTTCAGATAATTCATTCCCTTTTACTGTTTATATAGGTACCGATACTATTAAGCCTATCGTAGTTCATACTCCTGTGGAATACTACCTGTCAGCTGTTGACTCACTAAAGTTTATAGCTGAAGCAGCAGATAATATCGGAATAGATACCGTATATGTCGAATATAAGTTAAATCAGGGAATTTTCAGTTATATCGGTCTCATCAATAAAGGGGGAAATAACTTTAAAGCAGTTCTGGACGCCGGAACTTTACCAATTAAAGGTGGAGACTCCCTGTCATACAGATTTATAGCCCTCGATAAAGCTTCAACCCCAAATCAGAGGATACTACCTTCAACAGGATATTTCACCGTGAATTTTGAGAAGATAAATAATGTTCAGGCAAGCTATTCGACAAACTTCAGCAATGCTGCAGGCGACTTTCTTAATAACGGGTTCCAGGTAACAAAACCTGAAGGATTCGCAGAATACGGACTCCACACAAAGCATCCTTATGAAAGTCCGGAAGATACAGGCGACAGCATAGGATATACCGCAATGCTGAGAACTCCCGTCAGGTTTGATGAAACCGGAATGATCCTAAGCTATTATGAAGTGGTGCTTGTCGAGCCCGGAGAAGAGGGATCTACATTCGGATCTACCTATTTCTATGATTATGTGATAGTTGAAGGTTCCCGCGATTTTGGCAAAAACTGGTTTTCCCTGGCTGACGGCTACGATAGCAGGTACAAGGATCAATGGAAGACAGCTTATAACAGCGCTATCAGCGGTAATAATTCAACCTATCAGGGTCTAGAATCAATGCTGGTCAAGCACACAATTTACCCGAAAATAACTTCATATGTATCTGCAGGAGATACGATGATGGTGAGGTTCAGGCTCTACTCCGACCCTTATGCAAACGGATGGGGGTGGGTTATCGAAGATCTCTATATAGGTCCGATTATCAATAGTGTTGATGATATGACAATTCCGGAGATGATTATCTTTCCGAATCCCGGAGATGGAAGGTTCAAAGTCAGACAGCCTGAGGGTGAAAGCTTAAAACAAGTGAAATACAGCATCTTTAATACAACAGGAACCTGTCTATTGTCAGATGATACTGATGGTTCTGCTGAATTGAATCTGGATATTTCAGGATATCCGTCAGGGCTCTACTTCATCATCATATATCACCAAAACGGTATTCAGACACTGAAGTATTATTTAATAAAATAATACTATTTTTGCGTGTTTTATAAAAATACCGTAAAAACACTTCGCAATGAGCATCATAAATAACATTTTGGGTCTCTTTCTGGGGAACAAGTACGAGCGCGACATGAAGGAGTTAAACCCTTATGTTGAAAAGATCCATTCAGAGTTCGAAAAGGTTAAGAATCTGACTAACGACGAGCTTCGCGACAAAACAGTTGAGCTCAGGAATGAGATTACCGATTTTCTTGCAGCAGATGAGAATGAAATAAAGGTTTTAAAGGATACGGCTGAAAAAGAGGAGGATTTTGATAAGAAAGAAGAATACTATAACGAGGCAGATAAAATTGAAAAACGCATCGATGATAAGCTCGAAAAGAAACTCGATGAGTGCGTCCCCAGAGCATTTGCAATAGTAAAGGAGACAGCCAGACGGTTTAAGCAAAATGACACCCTGGAAGTGACTGCACGTCAGTACGACCGCGACCTGGCGGCGACAAGAGAAAGCATCATTATAAAAGGCGATAAGGCTGTATGGAGCAACAGATGGATGGCCGGAGGGAATGAGATCACCTGGGATATGGTCCATTATGATGTCCAGCTGATTGGAGGGGTCGCACTGCATAAAGGAAAGATTGCCGAGATGGCAACAGGTGAAGGAAAGACAGTCGTTGCTACTCTACCGGTCTTTCTGAATGCCCTCGCCGGTAAAGGTGTACATATAGTAACTGTTAACGATTATCTCTCAAAACGCGACTCAGAATGGATGGGACCAATGTACGAGTTCCACGGACTTACAGTCGATTGCATCGACAAACATCAGCCCAACTCTCCGGACAGGCGCAAGGCATATAACGCTGATATCACTTTCGGAACGAACAACGAATTCGGTTTCGATTACCTCAGGGATAATATGGCAATTAATCCTGAGGACCTGGTTCAGAGAAAGCACCATTATGCTATTGTCGACGAAGTTGACTCTGTTCTCATAGACGATGCCCGTACACCTCTTATTATTTCTGGACCTACAGCCAAGAGCGATACTGAACAGTTTGATGAACTGAAGCCAAAAGTGGATAAGCTTGTCACTGCACAGAAGCGACTTGTAACACAGATACTGGCTGATTCAAAGAAGCTTATCGCCGAAGGTAAGAACGAAGAAGGAGGACTGTTGCTCCTGAGAGCTAAAAAAGGGCTGCCGAAGAGCAGTGCACTTATAAAATTCCTAAGTGAGGAAGGCGCTAAGACACTTCTTCAGAAGACAGAAAACTTCTACATGCAGAACAACAGCAAGGATATGCCCAAGGTTACCGAGGAACTCTATTTCGTGATCGACGAGCAGCAAAATGCTATTGAACTTTCCGAAAAGGGCCTTGACCTTATATCAACTTCTGTCGAGGATGCCAGCTTCTTTATACTACCTGACATGGGGTCCAAAATCGCCGATCTTGAAAAATCCGGCCTCGACGAAAGGGAAAAACTTAAGAAAAAAGATGAGCTTCTGCAGGATTACTCGGTGAAATCGGAGAGGGTCCATACAATGACACAACTTCTGAAAGCCTGGACACTTTTCGATAAGGATGTGGAATATGTGGTCATGGACAACAAGGTTAAGATCGTTGATGAGCAGACAGGACGTATCCTTGAGGGAAGAAGATATTCAGACGGACTCCATCAGGCTATCGAGGCAAAGGAGAATGTGAAGGTCGAAGCTGCCACACAAACGTATGCAACAATAACGCTTCAGAACTACTTCAGGATGTATCATAAGCTGGCCGGTATGACAGGGACCGCTGAGACTGAAGCAGGTGAGTTTTGGAATATTTACAAACTTGATGTTGTCGTTATTCCTACCAACAAGTTGGTGATCAGGGATGACAGAGAAGATATTATCTATAAAACCAAAAGAGAGAAATACAATGCTGTCATCGACGAGATCGTCGAGATGAACAGGCAGGGAAGGCCGGTGCTTGTCGGTACCACCTCGGTAGAAATTTCAGAGCTTCTGAGCAGGATGCTTAAGATGAAAGGACTCAGACACAACGTTCTGAATGCCAA
Source organism: Bacteroidia bacterium (assembly GCA_026391595.1). Lineage (GTDB taxonomy): Bacteria > Bacteroidota > Bacteroidia > Bacteroidales > VadinHA17 > LD21. The sequence goes on along the minus strand of JAPLDY010000077.1, from coordinate 13,649 downwards.
ACTTCATCAGAGAGAAGCCGAAATTGTTGCCGAAGCCGGGAAAACGGGAACGGTAACTATTGCCACCAACATGGCGGGCCGCGGAACCGATATAAAGCTTACTGAAGAAGTCAGGAAAGCAGGAGGTCTTGCTATCATTGGTACAGAAAGACATGAATCAAGGCGCGTTGACAGGCAGCTCAGAGGCCGTTCAGGAAGACAGGGCGACCCGGGATCATCCCAATTCTTCGTATCGCTAGAGGATGAGCTGATGCGGCTCTTCGGTTCTGAACGAATTGCCGGCATAATGGATAAGCTTGGGCTTAAAGACGGAGAAATGATCCAGCACTCGATGATCACAAGATCTATCGAGAGAGCACAGAAAAAAGTGGAGGAAAACAACTTCGGAATACGTAAGAGGCTTCTTGAGTATGATGATGTCATGAACTCTCAGAGAGGCGTCATTTATAAGAAAAGACGTCATGCACTTCTTGGTGAAAGATTGAGTGTCGACGTTGCCAACTCGATGTATGACGTCACAGCCAGTCTGGTTGAAGCCTATCAGAATGAGGGCGACTACGAAGGATTTGATTTTGATCTTATAAGATCATTTTCGATGGACTCGCCGGTTCCTTCAGAGGTTTTCCTGAAAGAATCAGCGAATGAGGTTATTGAAAAGGTATATGCCAGAGTGATTGATACATACAAACGCAAAGTGGAGACGATCTCTCAGCAGGCTTATCCTGTTCTGAAAGATGTTTATGAGCGTATGTCACATCAGTACGAGAATGTTGTTGTACCGATTTCTGATGGCATAAAAGTATTCCAGGTAATTACAAACCTGAAAGCTACTGCTGAATCGGAGGGACGCGAACTGGCCAAATCTTATGAAAAGACAGTGGTTCTTGCTACTATCGACGATGCCTGGAAAGAACAGCTCCGTGAAATGGACGAGCTGAAGCAGTCGGTTCAGAATGCCACTTACGAGCAGAAAGATCCGCTTCTTATTTACAAGTTCGAATCATATGAGCTTTTCAAAACAATGATCGACAAGGTTAACAAGGATATCGTCGGTACGCTCATGAAAGGCCACATTCCGACACAGGATCCTGAACAGGTGAAGGAGGCTCAGAGAAGACGCCAGGTTGAGAACCTTAAAACACAAAAGAGCGACTTCAGCCAGTATGGAACAAGCGGCGGGGGAGGACAGGCAGGAGAACGCAAGACCGAACCTGTAAGAGTAGATAAAAAAGTGGGAAGAAATGATCCCTGTCCATGTGGCAGCGGCAAGAAATACAAGAATTGTCACGGAGTGCAGCAATCAGCAGGCGGACCGGCTGCCTGACAAAGAATTTGGGTCTGCTACTTCAGTTCTTCAACTACCTTTTGGATCCTGGAATAGACATTCTTATTTACAGGTACCAGTGGCAGCCTTAAAATATTCTGGCAGAGATTCATATTACTCATGAACGCTTTTACTCCTGAAGGATTGCCATCTGCAAACAGCAACTCTATAGCTTCAATGAAACGGAACTGGATCTCCCGTGCAGCCTTGAAGTTACTTTTCAACGCATCGCTCACCAGTTCGCTGCATTCGGCAGGATAAGCATTGGCAAGAACCGATATAACTCCTGAACCTCCTGCTGCTATTACCGGGATTGTGAGCATGTCGTCGCCCGATATCACATGAAAGTTTTCAGGTTTTCCTTTTATTATCCTCATAATCTGGGCAATATCGCCCGATGCCTCCTTAACAGCCACAATATTATCACATTCATGTGCTAGCTCAAGGCAGGTGTCAGAAGTGATATTAACCGAAGCTCTTCCCGGAACATTATAAATTAAAATTGGAAGTGGACTGCAAGTTGCAATTGCCTTGAAATGCTGAAATAAACCTCTCTGACTCGGTTTATTATAATATGGAGCAACAGATAATATTCCATCAACTCCCTGAAGATCAAACTCCACGATTGTATTGATGATCTCCTGTGTGTTATTACCTCCGATACCTATGACAAGCGGAACACGGCTGTCGACAGCTTCGGTAACATAAGAAACCAGGGCGTACTTTTCATCTTTTGTGAGTGTAGAAGCTTCGCCGGTGGTGCCCATTGCAACAATATAATTTACACCTCCTTTGATTACATGATTTATTACCCGTCCGACGGCAGTAAAATCGATACTTGAATCGTTCTTAAAAGGTGTGATTATGGCCACACCAGTTCCTTTGAATCTTTTCATGTTTTATTGATTGGCAACTGTTATTGTTGATCCTGAATTTATCATTTCCAGATAATGGATAACCTGTGTAAGGTAATTCTCAACCTGAACAGGTTTCTTGATTTCCATCATAAGGTCGAATATCGAAGAGTCAATTTCAGAATTATAAAGGCCTACTTTAAAGCTTGCGGCCGATAACGCAGTTATGTACTTAAGAGGGAATAGCCTGTCGAAATTAATGTCGATCAATACATCAAATTTTGTATTTATAAAGACATCTGACTCAGTCGAAGCAGGTATATAGAAGAAATTGAGTTCATTACGCTTCATGCATGAAAGAAACCCAATGGCTGTATACTGATCAGGAAGTTCTTTCCCGGGGTAATAACAGAAGATCTTCAAATCAATATTCCTCTCATGCATTTTCTGGTGGAACTTTGACAGACTTGCGAAATCACCGGTCTTTGATGCATCCCAGACGATACCTATTTTCTTTGTCTGGCCTATGCCCGGGAAATTTACCTTCCTTTTTGATTTAATGAGTTTCTTTGAGAAGGTTGAATTCCCCATTTTCAATCTGATATTTTCAAACAGTTCCATATTGCAAACCTAACAGTTTTTTATTAAAGTCAGCAAGACTCAAATATTATTCTTCACCGATTAATTCCAGGAAATCATTTTCATTCATTATTGCCACACCAAGCTGTTCAGCCTTCTCTTTTTTTGAAGGACCCATGTTGTCGCCTGCCAGAATGAAAGAAGTGCTGCCAGAGATAGAGGCAGAATTCTTGCCGCCATGCTTCTCTATAAGCTCTTTGAATTCATCACGGCTGTGTTTCTGAAAGACTCCTGATATCACTATCGTTTTCCCTTCGAGCCTGTCGGTCTCAGGACCCTTCTCAGTCTCTTCCGAAAACCTTAAGCCAGAATCCTTCAGTCTTTGTATTATTGTGATATTATCGCTATCCGCGAAAAAAGCCATAATGCTTGACGCTATTTTCGGACCAATTTCATTGACTCCTGTCAGACTCTCAAGGTCTGCTTTCATGAGCTCATCTATCGAGATGAACCTTGACGAAATTGTTTTTGCTACTGTCTCGCCGACATGTCTTATACCAAGAGCAAAGAGAACTCTGTTGTATGGCACTGTCAATGAGGATTTAATGCTTTTGATAATGTTTGCTGCTGATTTTTCGCCAAGCCTTTCAAGCGGCGCAAGCTGTTCAGCTTCAAGTTCATACAGATCAGCATAATTTCTTATGAGGTTCCTGTTGAAAAGCAGATCCACTGTCTCTTCTCCCAGACCGTCTATATTCATTGCCTTCCTGCTGATGAAATGCTCGATCCTTCCTTTCAGCTGGGGAGGACAATGAAGATAGTTGGGACAGAAATGATTTGCTTCGCCTTCATTCTTTATGAGAGGAGTTCCGCACTCGGGGCAATTCGTAATGAATTTTATTTCCCGGCTACCCTCGTTTCTCAAGGAGTGATCAACTCCGACGATCTTTGGAATTATCTCTCCTCCCTTCTCGACATACACCATATCATTAATATGAAGTCCAAGAAGTGCTATCTGGTTCTCGTTGTGAAGTGTTGCTCTTTTTACCGTTGAACCGGCCAAAAAGACAGGTTCAAGGTTTGCAACGGGCGTTACATTACCCGTTCTCCCGATCTGGAAGGAAACGGAGAGTAATTTTGTCAAAGCCTGCTCTGCCTTATATTTATATGCTATTGCCCACCTTGGCGATTTTGCTGTATAGCCAAGCTCCTCCTGGAGGGTAAGTGAATTGACCTTTATTACTACACCGTCGATATCAAAAGGAAGTGCTTTGCGTTCTGATTCCCAGTGATTTATAAATGCGATCACCTCTTCTATATCTCTGCATAACCTTATGCTCTTCGGCACATTAAATCCCCAGGATGAAGCTTCCATCATGTTTTCATAATGAGTTTCATGAGGCAAATCATCAGCAAGAAGGAAATAAAAATTGCAATCGAGTCCTCTTGATGCAACAATTTTAGGGTCCAGAAGTTTGAGCGTCCCTGCTGCGGCATTGCGCGGATTAGCAAAAGGAGCAAGGTCGTTGTGGATCCTATCCTCATTGATATTGTCGAAGACTGCCCTTGGCATTAGTATCTCACCTCTCATTACGAACTCATCAGGTACATTTTCAACGGTAATCCTTACAGGTATCTTCTTAATTGTCTTCACATTCAGGGTGACATCATCTCCCTTTGTACCGTCTCCGCGTGTCAATGCCCTGAAAAGTCCTCCATTCCTGAAAGTTATGCTGATGGATGCGCCATCGAACTTAAGCTCGCAAACATATTCAAAAGGGGCGGTGCTGACTTTTTCTATCCGTGTGTCAAACTCCCTGAGATCCTCCTCACTGTACGTATTACCAAGAGATAGCATAGGATACCTGTGCTCATACTGCCTGAATTCTCTTGTCATATCGCTTCCGACCTTTCGTGTTGGTGAGTCCTCTGTAACAAATTCAGGGAATTTTTTTTCGAGTGTATCAAGCTCATTCAGAAGAAGATCGTATTCAAAATCTGAGATGACCGGTTTATTGAGGACATAATAATTATGATTATGCTCCTCTATTTCCTTCTTCAGCTTATCTATTCGTGCTTTAGCCTCCGGCTGCTTCATCAGTTGTAAGTGTTAGTGCAAGTCCTTCAAATTCCATTTCAGCTCCATACTCCCGGGATTATATTGCCGCATTTGCTGCATTTACCGTTTGTTATACTGTTCGCTGTGACAGTGAATCCTTGCCGAGTGACCAGAGTTGCTCCGCACGAAGGACAAATTGTGTCGGAGATCTCATTACCGGGAACATTTCCGGTTGAGCCATTTGCACATTTTGCTTATCTCATCAATGTTGTCGGTCCATCCCGGAACCACAAGATTGGTTATCTCAAGCCAAACCCCCATGTCTTTGTAAATTTTCAGAGAATCCAGTACAGGTAGTAGTTTTCCACCTGTAAGTTTAAGATAGGTGCTTTCATTGAACGACTTGAGGTCGATATTGGCCGCATCAATGACGGAACATAATTTTTTAAGAGGCTCAGGATTGATGTATCCGTTGGATTTTACAATATTCCTGACGCCTGCTTTCCTTGCAAGAATGGCAGACTCGTAAGTATATTCATAAAATGTCATCGGTTCGGAATAGGTATAGGCGATCGATCTGCATTGACTTTTAACTGCTTCGCTGACAACCTTATCCGGCATAAGATCGTAATTTCTTGTTTTATCAGGACTCGTCTGGGAGATGGTCCAGTTCTGACAGTTAAGGCATACGAGGTTACATCCGGCAGTTGCGATCGAAAATGCCCTGGATCCGGGGAAAAAATGATACAGAGGTTTTTTTTCTATCGGATCAATATTGACAGAACATGGATTGCCGAATGCCATCGTGTAAAGCTTCGAATCATTAACTCTCCTGTTGTTGCATTTGCTTACCTCTCCCTCCCTGAGAACACATTCGTTCGGGCATATCCTGCACATTATCCCCCGCGGTGTCTCTTCCTGGAACAATGCAAGCTTCCTGTAAATATTCTGATCCTGAGGTCTAATGCCGTTAATGATTGCAGAGCGAGGCATGCATGTCATACCTGCTGAAACCAGAAGACATTTTCTTATGAAATCACGCTTGCTGCTGTCAAAGCCTTTATTGTACATTTAAGGTTTATATATTCAATATTAAAGTAAAACTATTATTTGTTACTCTTTGTTCCAAAAAGAATTCCGGTAAAAATAAGTCCTGCAAGTAAAATAATTGAGTACTTTATCCCGATTGCCGGAACCATGATCCCTGATACAAGGATGAATCCGAGGGCTGATCCTGCAAGGTCAGCGCTGTATGTTGCACCAGGGCCTGCTGCATCTGAATTCCCTGTCGTCAGTTCCCTGAAAATATGACCTGTCATCCATGATGGTAAAATGACCGAAAGAAGGATGACAAAAACAGGTGCGAATACCCCCTTGAATCCGAGGACCAGATTGAAACAAAGTGCCAGAACAACATAGAAAATTACCAGCATCAGGGCTTTGATCCTGATGTCAAGGTTTTCTATAAATCTATAACTCGTTCCGGCGCCTGCCGCCAGTCCCGCCATCATTGCAGCAATTACCAGACCTGTCAGCTGATACATGCTCCCGACTGTGAGCTGAAGGGTGAGAAGTATTATTATTTCAAATCCGGCAAGTGCCGATGCGCTGAAATACATGAGCATATTCCTTCTGCTCACTGCCAGAATAGGAATCAGGAAAGCTAATATCATAAATATAATGGCAGGAATCCTTTCATTCAGATTTTTGCTGAAGTCATAAGATTGAAAATGAAAACAGGCGATGGGAAACGTCGCCCTGTTCTGCCGTATTCCCTTATCCATCAGCGCTTTTACTTCAGCAGACTTGTTCCCGATAAGATCATCTTCAAGAAATGAAGGATTTACATAGATATTATCAATTTTCCTCTCTTTGGTAAGACTGCAGAATGAAACCGATAATTCTTCATCAGAGGCAATGAAGTAAAGCTTGTTCCCGGCGACCGGCTCAACATATCTGAATATTGCAGTAAGGCTGTTATAAATGGATGAATATAGGTTTACAGACTCCTGGTTAAAATAATTGTCATTCGGACCAGGCGAACACAAAAAAACTCCCCCTGCGAATAGCCTTTTTTTTGCATTTTCAAAAAAGTCAGTTGTATAATACCTGTTTATTGAGAGAGTTGAAGGAGGCGGCATGAGCATAATGATAACGTCGAAAGTTTCATTGCTGCCTCTGACATACCTGAAAGCATCTTTGTTTTCGATGAAAACCCGTGCAGTGTTCTTGCTGATGTCTGGTCTGAATGACCTGATAATTTCAGGGTCTCTTTCGACATAAACGATTTTTTTTACTTCATATTTAAAGATTTCAGAAAGATGGGATTCAGGCGATCCTGAAATTAGCAGGACTTTTTCAGGTTTATCTCTCTGAAGCATTGCATAATGGATATCCTCTTCCCTTTCCATTGCATCATTGCTGTAGGAAAGAAGGCGCTGATTGTAATAAATACTCGCTTCACCGGAATATTTTCCTTTTGTAATGTTGCCATAAGGAGTATCCTTTGTTTCATAAACTTTGATTGCCGGCATGAGAAGCTGCCTGAAAAAAAGATCCGGATCAGAAATGACCACCGCTGAGATCAGGATCGTAAAGATTACCTTAACAACCAGCTTGGATCCCTTTTTCTGAAAATAGAAAGTAAGAACAGTGAAGGCAAGGAACAAAAGAACTATTATGAACAGAAGTTTGTACGTATTAAATAAACCTGATGTCAGGACCGATAAAATTATTCCGGCCAGGATGCCTCCGGAAGTTTCTATTGAAAAAGATTTTCCGGGTAAAAAGGCATTTGTCTCCCTGGCAGTATTAATTAGCTTAACAAAAGCAAATCCGGAAATCAGGCAGTAGGGAATAAGGAGTATAAGAGTCATTATCATTAAAGACAGAAACAATAGGACCTGTCGCTAAAAGCATGTTTATTTTCCGGAGGTTATTAAATTCTGATCTGTTGGCAATTGCAGCACCGGCAGCAGAAGCAATCAGCCACGAACCGAGGAAAACCCCGCTTGTCAGCTCGTACCCTCCGGTTATATTCATAAGTTCCCTGATCAATAGTACCTGTACAGATGTGCTGGAAAACCCTAACATAAAGAGGTTGGCAGATATTGAAAAAGCATCAATCCTGCTGTAATCGGACGTCGGTTGTTTATTTTCAGAATTTTTAAAGATCTTTCCGAAATATGAAATATGCCAGAGGAAATGGAAGAAACCTGTAATAGCAAGTGCAATACCGATTTCGACATGCCATTTTAGGAGAGAGTTTATAAACGGAATATTCCATTTGAAATTGATCTGGAGAGCCATGAATATTCCTGCAAGCGCCGTAAATAGGAATGTTAAAGCCAGCAATGAATTCCAGAATTTTCTGTGCAGTGTCTGTGAATATAAACCGTAACGGTAAAAGAAAAAACTTATCAGGTACAGAAGGGAAGCCGTCAGGGCTGTTCCGACAACATGGTACATGGTCACTTTTTATTTTCTTCGAGAACCAAACCTTCATATATATAAATGTCGGCAGTTTTCCATCCGTCCCATCCTATTCCTGCTTTATCCCTGGAGGTATATCCAAGGAACTCCTCAACAGTCCAACCATATTCAATGGCTACCTGTGGAAGCATCGTTCCCGCTCTGAAATCCTTTTTAATATATATGCCATGCTTGCCAAGCTTTATCTCGCTGATATTGTTTATTTTCTTCATTGGGCCGAGTACGGTGATCTCTATATCAACTTTGTCATATTCATCTTTTGTAAGAGCCGGGAAACGAGGATCATCAAAAGCTGATGACAATGCAGAAACTTTTATGACATCATATAAAGGATCGGTGGAAAGGAACCGGCCTATGCAGCCCCGGAGGACTCCGTTAATTTTGAGTGTGACAAAAGCGCCGAGAGGTCTTTTAAGAGCTTCAGTGATCTTCTTCTCATCAATAATGAAATTTTTTTCTTCAAAGAGTTTTGATTTTATGCTGTTCCGCGCGATCGTGAAAAGCATCTCCTGCTCTTCCTTTGTGAAACTGAAATCGTCAGAGGTTTTCTGACTGGCTTCCACGGTCTTTTCTTTTTCTACCAGGGCGATTGCATTGTATCCTACCACTTTATCCTTATTCCCATAAGGTGAGTCGCCAGAATTGCAGTAAGCTATTCTTTTAAATTCAAGATTTTTGTTCCCTTCTGCCATATCCAGCAGAGTAAGACCTGAAGTCCAGCCGCACATGCTGGTGACAAGCCCTGCGATATTGGCAGATGAATTCTTCTTCAGTGCGCCCAGAAAGACAGCAGGGTCACCGGAGACAATTGCTGTTGCAGTTACATTGTCTGCCTTGTTCCCGTCCTCATAGGAGGGATAGTGAGAAAAGTCGCTGCTTATGATGAAAAGATTATTTGATGTAAAATATGGCTTCAATGCTTCAGCAATCTTTTTAATCGTGGTTGTACTTGTAGTGCCTATTATAATTGGAATAATCTTTGGGGTGACCGTGTAATAATATTGAATAAATGGTATCTGGACTTCAAGGCAATGATCCTGAAGATGAGCAGTTGTCGGAAAATTGAAAACAGAGTTATCTTTTTTAAGCTTATCTCCAATTTCCATGTTGACAACGGCTCTTCCCAGCGGTGTTATAAAATCACCAGTATTGTAGACTGATGCTCCGTCGAATGCCATTATATGACTTGATCCGATAATAAAGATATTCTCATATCCTGCGACCCTGGATGTTGCTGAAAAGGCAGCTGCTGCAATCGGGCCGGTAAAAACATACCCAGCATGAGGCACAATGATAGCTCTGGTATTCAGGCCTTCCATAGGCTTCTTGCATTCTGCAAAGTACCCGGTCAACTCTTTTTTAAGGGTTTCCTTGTCTGCTGTATAGAATATGCCTGCTACAACAGGCTGTCTGTCAATCTGTTTGTTTTGTGAAGAAAGTTCCATAACACTGAAGATTGAAAGCAATATTACTAATCCCTTCCGCATAATAGATTATCATTTGGAAGTAACAAAGTTATGCCAAAAAAATGAAGAAAAATATGATTGAAAGGATTTGTTGAGTCTTAAATCAGAACCGTAGATTCTTTAAGTATCTCACCATTTTCATCAGTCGCATAGATCTTTATCCCAAAGCTTACGACAGGAGTGCCAATCATGTCGATGACCGGGCTTAGGTTCTCCTTGAGATCCTCTACCTCCATACTGTCGAATTCTTCAATATTGAAATAAAGGTGGATCATTAATGTGCATTCAGGTTCCTTGATGGAGCAAAGGCTTTTCACAATCTTTGCCAGCCAGATAGATGAAGCTGTATTAAAATACTCAAGGTTCAGCCGCAAATTAGTTGTCTTTCTTGGGTTGTTGGCATACTGTGCAATCCATTTAAGGATTTTTTCATACAGTTCAACTGCGTTTTCAGGGATCGATCTGCCCGAAAAAATAAGCTCTCCCGTCAGGTGATTTAAATCAATCTGAGGAGTTTTACTGGTTGGCTCAATGAAAATGGGTTTAAGTTCCACTTCTGGTTGTATAAATATTTTATAGGACTTCTTAAATTTCAAAATAAAATTAAGACTCTTTTTTACAATATGTTTAATATTCCAAAAATCTTTATCTATAATATTTGTCCGATGGTCAAATATTTTGATCAGTTTGTATAAAAAAATGAATTTTCTCACTTTTTGAGTATTCAAGTTTTTGATTCTGTTTTGTTGTAAGTCAATGTTTTAAAATATTATCTTTGCCGCTGAAATTTGAAATACGGATGGAGAAAATTCTGAAGGGAAAGATCAGGGAATCGATTAAAGCCCTGTACAATAATGATGTAAGTGATGACCTGATCCAGATCCAGGAGACAAGAAAGGATTTTATTGGCGACTTTACTCTTGTAGTATTTCCTTTGCTGCGCTTTTCAAAAAATACTCCTGAAAAAACAGCGGAGACTATTGGAAATCATCTTGTCTCAATTTTCCCTGCTGTTTCAGGCTTCAATGTTATAAAAGGTTTCCTTAACCTGGAAATTTCGGATAAATGGTGGACCACATACTTTTCCGAAATGGCATTACAAAAAGACCTTCTTTCCAGATGCCGTGTGTCCGATCCTGAAACTATACTTGTCGAATACTCTTCGCCCAATACTAACAAGCCTCTCCATCTGGGCCATATAAGAAATAACCTGCTGGGGATCTTGTTAATAAAGGAATTGAGGAAGCAGAAGCCAGGAGTTCAGCCCCTTTTATGAAGGAAGCAAGGGAAATGCTCCTTAAATGGGAAGCCGGAGATCAGGAAGTTATCCAACTCTGGTCGATGATGAATTCATGGGTATACACCGGATTTGATGAAACGTACAGGATGCTGGGAGTCGACTTTGACAAGATCTATTATGAATCTGACACCTATAAAATCGGTCGCGGACTGGTTTTAACCGCTCTTGAAAATAAAATTCTATATCAGCAGGAGGACAGCTCGATTTGGGTAGACCTGAGCGGTGAAGGGCTCGACCAGAAGCTGTTGCTCAGGTCAGATGGCACCGCTGTCTACATGACTCAGGACCTTGGAACAGCAGTATTGCGGCATGAGGAATTTGGTTTCAACCGCTGTCTGTATGTAGTTGGCAATGAGCAAAATTATCATTTCCAGGTGCTCAAGGCTGTTCTGAAGAAAATAGGCTGCAAATGGTCTGACGGACTATTTCATTTTTCGTACGGAATGGTTGAGCTACCTGAAGGTAAGATGAAATCCCGTGAGGGGACTGTCATTGATGCCGACGACCTGATTGCTGAAATGAAGGAGAGTGCCAGGACTGTATCGGCAGAGCTTGGAAAACTTTCAGAATATCCAGGTGATGAGAAGGAAGAAATATTTATGAAGATAGGGCTTGGGGCACTGAAGTATTTTATTCTTAAGGTCGATCCAAAGAAGAATATGACATTCAACCCTGCTGAATCAATTGATTTCAACGGGAATACCGGACCCTTCATTCAGTATACCTATGCAAGGATAAAATCGGTTTTCAGGAAAGCAGAACAGACAGTAATCAGTTATGAGCCTGATCTTTTAGCTGAAACGAAAGCAGGTGAAAAAGAGATCGCACTGATAAAGCTCCTTAGAAGATTCATCCCGACAGTGACCGAAGCTGCCTTGTCGTACACTCCTGCTCTGATGGCAAACTATTGCTACGACCTTGCAAAGGAGTACAACCAGTTCTATCACGACTTTACCATTTTGGGAGAGACTGATACGGCTTCACGCAACCTGCGAATGGCCCTCTCGAAAGTCACGAGTGAGGTACTGAGCAGCGGAATGTGGCTGCTTGGGATCGAAATGCCTGAAAGAATGTAATAACGGATTAAAAATATACCCGATCAGATATGTTTGAGAATTTAAGTGAACGGCTGGAGAAATCCTTCAAGATTCTTAAAGGCCAGGGGAGAATATCGGAAATAAATATTGCCGAAACACTTAAGGAGGTCCGCAGGGCGCTGCTCGATGCCGATGTAAACTTTAAAATTGCAAAACAGTTTACCGACACTGTCAAGACAAAGGCGCTGGGACTGGAAGTGCTGAAATCGGTCAATCCGTCGCAAATGATGGTGAAGATCGTCCATGATGAGCTGGCTGAGCTTATGGGGGGCGATAAAACCGACATCAATATAAAGATCAACCCGGCCATTATACTTATTGCGGGTCTCCAGGGTTCAGGAAAAACTACTTTCAGCGGTAAGCTGGCAAAGTGGGTTAAAACCAAACGAAACAAGAATCCTGTACTAGTCGCAGGCGACGTCTATCGACCTGCCGCAATTGAGCAGCTTAAGATAATTGCATCACAGGCTGAGGTACCGGTATATATCGAGGAAGGAAACCTTAACCCTGTCCAGATAGCAAAAAATGCTGTCAGGGAAGCAAAACTGAAAGGTAATGACGTGGTTATAATTGATACCGCAGGACGCCTTGCTGTAGATGAAGAGATGATGAAGGAGATCGCTGCAATTAAAGATGCTGTCAACCCTCATGAGATACTCTTTGTGGTGGATTCAATGACAGGACAGGATGCAGTCAATACGGCAAAAGAATTCAATGACCGGCTTGATTTCGACGGTGTGGTTCTGACAAAGCTTGACGGTGATACCAGGGGTGGTGCGGCACTATCAATTCGTTCTGTAGTGAACAAGCCTGTCAAATTCGTAAGCTCAGGAGAGAAGCTCGACGCAATCGACATATTTTACCCTGTCAGGATGGCCGACAGGATACTCGGCATGGGTGATATAGTTTCGCTTGTAGAAAAAGCGCAGGAACAGTTCGATGCTGAAGAGTCCAGAAAGCTGCAGAAAAAGATCGCAAAGGACCAGTTCGATTTCAATGACTTCATTTCGCAGATCCAGCAGATAAAGAAAATGGGTAACGTCAAGGATCTGATGGCTATGATACCTGGAGTTGGTAAAGCCGTGAAAGACCTTGATATTGATGATAATGCGTTCAAGAGTATTGAAGCCATCATAAAGAGCATGACACCGGAAGAGAGAGTGAATCCGGTTGTTCTCAACGGCAGCAGACGCAAACGGATTGCCATGGGCAGCGGTACGACTGTGCAGGAGGTGAATAAGCTCCTGAAGCAATTCGACGAGACAAGGAAGATGATGAAAATGGTGACAAAAAGTGGAAATGCCGCAAGGTTAATGGGAAGAAGATAATCGATTATCTGTACACGATCATCGACGGTAAAAAGACAGCATCCGACATTAAGCATGAGATTGCTGATGAAGTGAAAAAGATGCTTGGCAGGGGATTAAAGGTTCCTCATCTGGCCGCTATTCTGGTGGGGGATAATCCCTCAAGTCAGA
>JAPLDY010000152.1 GCA_026391595.1 Bacteroidia bacterium | reverse complement strand
CGTAGAAATGGGATTATATGAGACCAGCCGCCAGCTTCTTTCAGCAGGTGTAGTGAGCGGAAAGGACATCACTTCAGAAGCTTCTGTCACAAAGCTTATGCATCTGCTTGGGACATGCAAAACGAAGAAGGATGTCATTAAGTTTTTAAGCATGCCTCTTGCCGGAGAAATCTCCTGAGAGGCGACAATTGAAAATATTTTTGTAATTTTCGCCGCCATTTTTTTGGCAGGATATTAATATCGCCCACCTTCGCCAAGGCTTCGGTGGACAAAGGGAGAGATGTATGAGTGGTTTAACTAGCCCGCCTGGAAAGCGAGTATGCCCCAAAAGGGTATCGGGGGTTCGAATCCCCCTCTCTCCGCAAAGCTTAAATGAACCCCGCGGCACGCGGGTTTATTTGTTTAACCGGGGCTCCGAGGAAAGCTTGCTTTCTAAAGGAGCAACGGGAAAACAAATAAAAACCCGGAGGGTTCATTTAAGCTTTGCAGGTTCCCCTCCGGGGATCATGAGCGAACGAAGTGAGGGAATAATCCCCAAATATTACGCCCCTTCAGGGCTTCAGATCATTTAGTTGCCCTATGCCCCCGGCTGTCGCCGGGGGTTATTCAAATTATGCCCTTTCATGGCAAAAAAGTAAAAGCATATTATCTGCTGAGCTTACGCAGAATTTGTTTTGGCTTTGCTGGTTCTCCCCCGGGGATCACCGAAGGTAATCCTCAGTGGCTGGAAGATTTCACTTATACTCAGGGGCAATTACAGTAGCCCTCGTTATAGAGTAAGCTGCAAAATATCCGATAGCTCCGTTACTTATATTGCCTTTTATGTTAGCCCTGGGACCGCTGAAAAGCGGATTTGAACCCCATAGTTCTACCTGTGCATCCCAGATAAAGGTGGCATATTCTTTTTCAATACCGTTTATTTCAGCTGTAATTGTATCACCGGCAGCGAGAAACTCATCAGCATAACTCTGCTCCAGATATCCAATGGCAGCTCCGTCTATATAATATCCATTGAAATATTTATCATCTGTCACATACCATTCAATAAGAGTATCTGTGATCATCTGCGAGTTCTTTGAAATCTTGCAGCGGTAATAATCAGTGGTCGGAGGATCCTGCAAATAACACTTCACTTCCCAATAAATATATTGTGCCCACTCATCATGTAATTCAAGTCCGATGGAATCGACAGAGGCAACAGGCATAAGCGTTGAGCTGGCTGTATAATCAGTATATCCACCAATGGGGTCTGCAAGTATTATATTGAGAGTATAAGTATGACCGACCTCTCCGAAATAAGTGGGATCAGTACTATATACCCCCGGAAGACCTTCTGTCAGTACCTGTATGAAAACACCATCTGTAATAGTAACACTTGCTCCTGTTACCATTTCAGGCGGCATATTATAAAAATAATCCGATGTCATTGAAAGCACAACTTTATGTGCCATCGTTTCGGTAGATATAGATCCGTCAACTACAAGCCGGGTGTAATTCTCATCAAGCTTGATATCAATTCGTTCGGTACAGGAAACAACCATCATTGAAAGAAGTAGTAATTTTATTATAATTCTAAGCTGTCCCATATTTTCAGAATTTGATAGAATAGGTAACTGCAGGAATGATTGAAAACAAATATGTCTTTTCAGCATATGTAATATTCGGATCATTTGGATCTGCGACGAAATTAATAGACCATGCGTTATGCCTGTTGTATGCATTATATACCGACAGGTTCAATTCTCCGCGCCATTTCCTTCCAGGCTTTTCTTTCCCCTTTAGCGAAACTGAAACATCGAGGCGATGATAATCCGGCATCCTGAAGGCATTTCGGTTCGAAAATATCGGAAGAATTGAATTGCCGACCACGGCTCTGCCTGTCGGAAAAGTTACCGGAAGACCGGTGGCATACACCCATGTAGCTGAAGCAGTTAAGCGTTTGGAGATATCGTAGTTCACTACTATATTAGCGCTATGAGGCTTATCGTACGGAGCATTGTAACGATTGCCATCATTTATCTCTTTTACAATCCTGAAAGATCTTGAATATGTATAGCTTATCCATCCTGTAAGCCGGCCGGCATCCTTGCGCACCATTGTCTCAATTCCGTATGAATAACCTATGCCTGTTCTCATCTCACCTTCCAGATATTGATTGAGTAAAAGCTGAGCATGATCGCGAAAATCTATAACGTTCTTCAGATCTTTATAATACAATTCTGTCGATACCTCATACATGTTTTTTTTGAAGTTTCTGAAGTATCCTGCAGAGACCTGATCACATAACTGGGGTTTTACATTCAGCGATGCCGGGAGCCATACATCCAGAGGAGTCCCGGCAGTCGAATTCTGTGCAAGTGAAATAAACTGGGCTGAATGAGAATAGCTTCCCTTAATTGACGACACATCATTCAGCAACAAGGTGAATGCTATACGAGGCTCGAAACTTGAATATCTGTTAAAAATATCACCCTTTGCATACACAGTGCTGTCAACCGGATTATGGTTTTCATCAAATGAATAGTATGTTCCGGGACCTATATTCTGAAAAAGTGCATACCTCAATCCATATTTAATGGTGAATTTTTCCCAGGGCTTGAATTCGTCGGTGGCATAAAGGCTGTGTTCCAGAGCATATTCCGCAGGGAGGATGAATTCAGTAAAGGAACTGTTTGTCCCAAGACCGGAGGCTGATCCGGGATAGAATGTGTGATACATTGTCGTAGCCCCGTACCTGAGAGTGTGTTTGTTTGTAAGGTAGTGGGTAAAATCGAAGCGCGCCGAATAATCATACATTTTTGAATCCCACAGGAATGAGTTTGCGTCCCCTTCAGGAGTTCCAAGCTCGTATTTGTAACGCGAATAGATGAGGCTCATGTTAAAGAAGAGCTTTCTTGAAAAAAGGTGGTTCCACCGAAGTGAGGCTGTCTGGTTTCCAAAGCCAAACAGTGCAAAAACGTTTTTAAAATTATCCCTCCCGAAATAACCAGAGAGATAAAGCCTGTTATTATCATTGATTACATGCGACAGTTTTACATTGACATCGTAGAAATAAAGCTTATTGTCACGCACATTTTCATCTTTTGCTAAAAGTAGGAAAAGATCGGCATAGGTGCGTCGTCCTGCAACCAGAAAAGTAGTCTTGTCTTTGATTATCGGTCCCTCAATCATCAGTTTGCTTGAGACGCTTCCAATGCTTGCCGACATTCCGAATTTTCTTGCATTTCCATCTTTCATACGTATATCGAGAAGTGATGACAGTCTCCCGCCATAAGCAGCCGGAATATCTCCCTTGTACAAAGTGACATCTTTTACGGCATCATTGTTAAAAACAGAAAAGAATCCCATCAGATGAGAGGCATTATGAATGGTGGCTTCATCAAGTAATACCAGGTTCTGATCGGCGCTGCCGCCCCGTACGCTGAACCCGCTGGATCCCTCGCTTGTCGACTGCACCCCGGGAAGTAGCTGAATGACTTTTACCAGGTCAATTTCCCCGAACAGGGCCGGAATACGATTGATAGCTTTTATATCGAGTTTGACAATGCTCATCTCCGGTGCTCTGACGTTTTCGTTGGTCCGCTTATCTGAAATAACCACCTCGCCAAGGATGTTTTCAGATGCCTCGAGGAATATATCGAGGGTGATTGCCATATCAGTAAATCCTGTTTTATTGATGCTTACATAACCTACATATGAGAATTGAAGATTATAATTTTCGGAGGTGATGGTAAGTGAGTAGAATCCATATGAATTGGTTGATGTTCCCTGTTTAAGGTTATTTTCAAAGATCGTAACTCCTGAAAGCACTTCTCCATTTGCCTGATCACGAACATGACCGCTAATGGTGATTTTTTTCTGTGTTCCGCTGTTAAAGGAGTTTTCTCCCGAAAGCAGAGAAGGGATAAAAACCAGAAAAATAAACAAGCATAATATTCTATTCATGAATTGTATTTAAGTTCCTTTTAAAAGTTATTAATCAACATGCCATGGATCAGCAAAAATAAAATATTAATTAAAGAATGCGCTACTCCGATCCTTCCGATATCGGAAAGTTGTGCAACTCTTTATACCTGATGAGGTTGTGAAAGGTCAATTTTCTTTGCATGAATAATAAAAAATTAATTGATCTCCCCATTCCGGTGAAAATAATGATTAGAAACTTCGATTGTTCCTTATTTAAAAAGACCGGTAGCTGAACATTTTTTAAAAATTTATCCAGGAAATATTTATAACGAAAATGGTTCACTTTTTTCATATCTTTGATAAGCTATGTTCTTTGGATGATTTGGTGTACCTGGTGTACTATTCGGTGTTACGGCAATATCAGAATCTTGCAAGTAATTCATTATCTGAATAATAGAAAAGAGGTTCGAATCCCTCTTTAAATTTACATGAGACAAAATCATTTAAAAATGAACACCATACTCAAAGAAACCTTCCTTCACCTCTGGAAAAAGTATTTTGGTAATGCTGAGCTCCCGATTGTATTTTATTATACTGATGGTAACGGAGGTGCTGAATGGGCAGATAAACCAAAGGGATGGAGCTGTGTAATTTGTGAGCTGGCAAAAGTCAGAAGTGGCAGCTCAATAGTTTATAATTCTGAAAGAGTGCAATGCGGTGGCGCCAAAAGATATTTGGGTTACACAGATAAACGAACCGGATGTAGTTATCTTCTTTGCAAAGCCTGATGTTTTATCCGGTCTATATACACTTGCAAATTTTGATCAGGACGAACGGAACGGGACCATTGCACCTTTTGGATCCGGTTGCGGATCAATAATTTATTATCCATACATGGAAACCAGATCGGAAAGACAAAGAGCAATAATCGGAATGTTCGATCCATCTGCCCGTCCCTGTGTACCTGAAAATGTCCTGACATTTGCGGTTCCCATGAAAAGGTTTGAGAGAATGATCGGTTACATGGAAGAGAGCTTCCTGATAACAGAAACCTGGAGTACCGTCCGGAAAAGAATATGTAAAAAATAAAACAAATGAAAATCATTGACATCTCCCCTGAAACCGAAAGCGCTTATTTCTGCTGTCTTGAGGAATGGTCGGAAGACATGAAGGAAGCCGGCGGCTGCAAGCAGAAATGGTATGAATCAATGAAGGACAGGGGATTGAAAGTAAAATTTGCCCTTGATGATAATGACATTATTGGCGGAATGATCCAGTATATCCCATCGGAATATTCAATATGTGACGGAAGAAATCTTTATGTTGTCCTCTGCATATGGGTCCATGGTCATAAACAGGGCAGAGGCGATTACAGAAAAAGAGGAATGGGGATAGCTTTGCTTAAATCAGCTGAAGAAGATGCAAGACAAATGGGCGCTGATGGGCTGGTCACATGGGGACTTATAATACCTGTATTCATGCGCGCTTCATGGTTTAAGAAACACGGATATAAGGTTGTCGATAAAAGCGGGATCATGAGGCTGTTATGGAAACCCTTCCATGAAAAGGCAATTGCTCCGAAGTTCAGAAAACCCGGAAAGAAACCTGAAAAAGGTGAAGGAAAAGTCAACCTTACAATGTTCAGGAATGGCTGGTGCCAGTCAGTGAACATTACCTGCGAGAGAGCAAAAAGAGCAGCGCTTGATTTTCCCGGGAAAATCGATGTTCAGGAAATTGATACTACCGATAGCAAAATTCTTAATGAATATGGTATTACAGATGCACTTTTTATAGATGGCAAAGAGGTTATGACAGGCCCTCCCATATCTTACGAAAAGATCCGGAAAAAGATTGAAAAAAAAGTAAAAAAGTATTCTGATTAATAGCCCTCCTTCCCTTAACCTTAAGGGAAGGAGCTGGAGGATGGGTTATTTTTTTACTTATTTGGTATCCACCATTATCGGCAGCCCCTTATCATTTGTCATTATTATTAACTTGGCATTTGGTGAAGCTGAAATAGCCTTTATCATCTCATACTGGAGAAGCCTGTCGCTCAGTCCGGAGCTCAGTATTTTCTGATAATCGGCAATACCCTGTGCTTCAACCCTTTTCCTTTCTGCTTCCTGTCTTTCTTTTTGTAAAATAAATGTCATTTTTTGCGCCTCCTGTTCAGCATTGATCTTTGATTCGATAGCAGCTTTGACTGATTCGGGCAGTGTGAGGTTTCTGACTAACAGCTGTTCAAGCATCAATCCTCTATCCCTGAAATTGGATTCAATTGATTTGAAGATGCGGTCCTGGAATTCTTCTCTTTTTGATGAGAACAGTGAAACAGCATCATAATATACGGCATTGTCCCTGATCCCTGTCCTGCAGACAGGACGAACAATAACATTCTTGTAATCCGTTCCTATCTCTTTGAGTATCCTTGGCGCCTCCGACGGGATAACTTTGTACAGCACAGTAAGATCAACAATGACATCCAGCCCATCTGCTGATAAAACATGTATAGCGTCATCCCTCTGTACAGTACCTTCATCCTGCACCCCCGACATGGTATAATTCTCTGTTTTAATGTCGAACGTAACCACCTTGGCCAGAGGATTGATCAGATTCAATCCGCTTTCGAGTGTATTATTGCTCACTTTCCCAAAAAGCTTTTTCACCCCTACCATTCCGGGCTCAATCTGCACAATGGAAGCAGCAGCAAGAAGTACGAAAATTCCGACAATTATTAATGTCATGGTTAACTCGTTTTAAGGTTAATAGATCGTGGTTGATATAATTTACTAAGGTAAGCAGAAAAACTATTTAACTCAATGTCTTTTTCTTAACCCTACCCTAACCCTTCTCTTAAGCATAAGGGAAAGTAAACTGTACTGATAAAGCAAGAATCACTCCCCTGCCCTTAATTATAAGGGAAGGGGCCGGGGGAAGGGTTCATTACATTATTTTAAAATCTTTTTTATCTGTCTTATTTCTATTTCAGTCTTCGGACTAAAAGAATCGCTGTTCATATAATTCAACATTGAGCTGAGAAGCTGTTTTGTTACTGGCCGCTGATCCAAACTATCTGTCATATTTATACTGCAGACCATTAGCTTGCCATTGCCGCATTTTGCCTCAAATGCAAGTGCCAGTCTCCGGTTCTCAAACCAGGTGTCTATCGGCTGGATAAGTGGTTTCAGATCTGATGGAAAACCATCCAGGATCATAGCCTGCGAATGGGTAACAGGATCCCACCATTGCCAATTGCTGTGGAACTCTGTTGGGAAATCTTTAAAAACAGGATGTTTTGGATCACATAAAATACCTAAAGTATGAGGTGGCTGGTTGTTTGTCCATGCAGTGTTCCAGAAAATGCTTGAGAAGCCCATAGCAACTTTTGCTCCCCTCTTTTCTGAGACTTTGCCGCAAGTAAGCAGTAAAACTGATCCCCCTTTTCTGAGAGTCTCATTAGTATTATTGTCGAACTTATCGGTGACAAGTACACCGCCTCCATCAGTGGTAGAGTTCGCTGGATATACCCATAAGTCCCACTTGTTTTTGAATGATGTCCCTGGAATTGATAACTCAAGTTTTATCTTCTCAGCTTTCTCGACATCGTCCAGGTCGCATGCAAATACGCCAATTATATTATTCCCGATCTTAATTTCATCCATGGTCATGGTCTCTTCACGCAAAACAGAGCCTTCAGAATTAATGATCCTGCACAGAATTTTTGCATCCATCATGGGCTCCGGACCGAAATGCGTAACCTCAACCATTGCCTCAAATGTTTCTCCACCAATCCAGGTCATCTTCTTCATTCTGGCAAGGGGAACTGTTTCATTGCAAAACATCCTGAATTCTTCAGGGGTCACATATCCTTTGGATTCAAAGAATGGATTAAGAACGCCTACAAGAGCACTCCCCTGCCCCGGGAAATCATGAAGCTGAAGGAGTTCAAAACCGCCAAAGCCCGGTGTCCGCAATGCTGCTTCAATATCAGCCTTATAACAAAGAACCTGAAGTTTCCCGGAAGCCATCAGGAAATCTTCAGCCTGATCGCCCATGCCGTTTTCGTTAAGAGTTTCGCGGAATATTTCAAAGTTTGTTGGTTTTAAAACGCTTGTATATTTTTCTATCTCCTTAAAATCAGGGTAGACGCACCATTGGCCTATCTCATGGCTCACTGTCGGAACTTCATATTTTGAAACGAAATCCCTGTAATCGAACATCGTCTGTGGAGGTTCTGCGTTTATTATGCTTTTCAATCCTTCGCCCCAGTGCTGTATCCTTGGCTGGGAATGAACATTATAATCATTTTCCGGGATGATAGGCCAGCCCGCAGCAGAAGTGTAGACTCTTCTGTTATCTATTGACTTCCAATATGTTATTAATTTACCAAGGAATTCTCCCTGGTTTCTTCCTGCCGGTTCATTGCCGTAAGCAAGCATACAGAAAGAAGGATGACTACCATATTCATTTATTATTCTGTTGCTTTCATCATAAATGAACTGATCGACAGGTCCCCCGTTGCCTATTGAGCTTCCCTGGTTGGCCCACGAGCCACATTCGATATGGAAATAAATGCCAAGCTTGTCAGCAGCAACGAAAGCCGCTTCGGGAGGACAAAATGAATGGAACCTGATATGATTCAATCCATAATCCTTGCAGGTCTGCAAAACTCTTGTCCATGATTCAACATCTGCAGGAGGGTAACCTGTCAGCGGGAAAATACAGCATTCCGTTGTTCCCCTTAGAAAAACCGGATTACCGTTTATCTCAAACCGGGTTCCGTTTGTTTTGAACTCACGCATACCAAAATCGACCGACCGCTGATCAATCACGTTCCTTTTCTTTCCTGAAAGGCTTACGGTCATGTTATAATAAATCGGTTTGAACTCACTCCAGAACCATGGATTCCGCATATAATATGTCAGAATTAGCTGCTGTTCTTCAGATTTCGTTGCAACCTTTATTTTTTTGCGGAGCTGATTAATGTTTTGCTTACTGTTAGCACTTGTAGCCTGAAACGATAGTTTGCCTTTAAATTCATGTTTACTGCTGTTCTTTATCCTGACGATTACTTTAGCTGTACTATTCTCAATATCTGGGAATACTTTTATTTCATCAATATATACCAGAGAAGTAGCATAAAGGGAAATATTCCCGGTAATCCCATTCCAGTTGGATTGCGTATGATCGCTTATACTGTGCGAATTAACGCCAATCGGAATTATCACGCGGTTATCAATACGGATGCTTAATATATTCTTACCCGGTAGAAGCAGATCGGTAATTTCATATTCATGAGGTGTCGAAAGGCTGTTTTGAGTTCCGGCTTTTTTACCATTTACAAACAATGTCGATTCCCAGTGGCATCTTTCAAGATGAAGAACTATCCTTTTCCCTTTCCATTCATCAGGAACAACTACCTCTTTCTGGTACCATGCAACACCTTTATAATATTTTACCGGTTTCAGCCAGAAGGGGATCTTAATATTACCCGGCTGACGGTATTTCTCATATTTCTTATCAGTGAAATATGATCTGTCAATAATATCTCCTGTCCATTTGGTTTTAAGGCTGACTTCGTCCCCTTTTCCGTTTTCCGCCATCGAACCCGGAAGCTTGACTTTCTCATCAAAAATTGTATTGTACCATTCATTTTGAATGCCCTGATCGAGAGAATCTATCCGGAAATTCCATTCTCCTGCAAGTAACAGGCTTTGACGTTCTTCCGGGATCCTGCCTGAACAGCCTGCTACAAAAAGAAGTAAGACTAAATATTTCTTCATCCTTTAAAACCTTTTTATTTACCAGTTAATTCATTTTCAATCTCTTCCAGTGATTTGCCTTTCGTTTCGGGTAGCTTTTTCAATATAAACCAGAAGCCTAAAATACAGATGAATCCGTAAATCCAGAATGTTCCGGAAGCTTTTAGCACCTGGTTTAGTATCGGGAAAGTGTATGTCAGTACAAAGCAGGCAGCCCACAAGGCAAATGTTGCTACAGACATTGCAAATCCGCGGATCCTGTTCGGAAAGATCTCTGAGAGCAGAACCCATGTTACCGGGGCAAGTGTCATGGCGTAGCAGGCAATTGCAATCACAACCATAATCAATAAAGGAATTCCCTGAATATGAAAGAAATACATGCTCCCGATTATTGCAAAAATAACCGCTAGTCCTCCTGCTCCGATAAGCATAAGTGCCTTCCTACCAAGCCTGTCAACTGCAAACATTCCGATAAAAGTGAAAATGAGATTCACGCTTCCGGTTATGACAATATTGAACAGGATGTCTGAAACACTGTATCCGGCATTTGAGAATATCTCCTGGGCGTAGTTGAAGATAACGTTTATTCCGCACCATTGCTGGAATATTGCAATTATGATCCCTATTATCAGCAATCTGGAAATTCCTGGTTTTTTAAGGAACCTGAGATCTGCTTTTTCTGAAGATGCATTCAGCGATTCTTTGATTGAGGCAAGTTCACAGGCAGCATATTCATCTCCTCCTATCCTGGAAAGGATTTTTTGTGCTTTCAGGTTATTATCCGGTTTCTTCGCCAGCCATCTTGGGCTTTCAGGCACAAACCACATCAAAATGAAGAAGAGCCCTGCCGGGACAGTACATGCATAAAACATCCATCTCCATCCCATCTGCCCGTTCCATGATACCAGTATATCAGAAACCGTTGACTCCGCTGAAACAGGTCTGGCTATTCTCCAGTTTATCAGCTGCGCCGCAAGTATCCCGACAACTATTGTCAGCTGGTTAAGTGATACAAAACGTCCTCTTACGCTGCCGGGAGTGATTTCGGCTATATACATTGGCGACAGGTTCGAAGCAAGACCAATTCCTATGCCTCCTGTTATCCTGAAGATTATAAAAGCCGCAAATGAATCTGCCGATCCTGTCCCCATCGATGCAATTATGAACAGAGCAGCTGAAAGCAGCAGAAGTTTTTTTCTGCCATACCTGTCGCTCAGCCAGCCTGAGATAACTGCACCGGCAAGGCATCCGACCAGCGCACAGCTCATTGCCCAGCCCTGAACGGCAGGATTTCCGGCTATTCCGAAAAATGGTTCATAAAAAGGTTTGGCACCACCTATCACTACCCAGTCGTATCCGAAAAGAAGTCCTCCCATCGCCGACACCAGGCTGATAGAAAGTAAGTAACTCCAGTTGTATTTATTGTTAACCATTTGAATATTTAGTAAGCTCAATTTTTTTGATAAAAGACCCCCTTTCTTATTCCCCCCAGGGGGGAAAGCTTAGCTCCTGCCCCCTTGGGGGAAGGCTGGGAAGGGGGTATTTCATAATTCCTTTAAAGCTTCAAGCATTGCAACCACATTTTCAAAAGGCACATTGGCCTGGATATTATGTACGGTACTGAAAACAAATCCTCCTTTATTGTTAAATATTTCACACTGACGCCTGACCTGCTCCTTCACCTGTTCGGCCGTTCCGAACTGGAAAACACCCTGGGTATCCACGCCTCCTCCCCAAAAAATTATCCTGTCGCCATATTTATTTTTGAGCAGTTTCGGATCCATTCCTGAAGCATTTATCTGGACAGGATTTATAATGTCAAAGCCTGATTCAATAAAAAGATCCATAAATGATTCTATGGCTCCGCATGAATGTTTGAAGGTCTTCCATTTTGTGTTCAGATGGATCCAGTCATTCACCTTTTTATAGTATGGAAGCCATACTTCTGCGTAAGCTTCAGGTGAACAGAATGTTGAATTCTGGGTTCCGAAATCGGTTCCGCATATGAATGCAGCATCTATTTTGTTCCCGATTACACTATAAAACTTTTTCAGATTCTCAATTGCAATGTCTGTCTGCCTGCTGTAGAGCTCCTTCATAAAATCCTCTCTTGTCAGTGTGGACATGTACCATTCGGCTACACTCCTTATGCCTTTTGGCTTCTTCAGTCCAACAGCCGGAACAAGCGCAATATCACCAAGTGCGGTTCCCCCCAGGGTGGCTACAACTGCTTTAGAATCAGTATCCGTCGCTTCAACCTGCTTTTTCCAGTACTCCAGATTCTCGTCTGTCACGAGTCCGAATTCCTCCAGGTTATCCTCAACCTTCAGTGTTGTGACATCGATCGGTTCCTGCCTTTCTATCGCATCAAAGAAGAATCCGGATTTCGGCATCATTGAACTTGGACTGGCGGTCATATCCCCCTCAGGATACATCAGAATGTCGCCATTATTATTATATGTATAGTTGAAGCCGCCGGGGAAGAGCACTTCCTGCCCCCAGAATGTCTTATGAACTTTCCAGTCCGTGTTGCTTATGCCGAACATGTTCTTCTCCCCGAAAAGACCAATTACATCAATTCCCATCTCTCTGATCAGCTCTTCATCCAACTCACCCAGCATCTGGTAAGGTTCGATTACCTTAATGGGCTTTTTTTTCAAACCATAATATTCCCTGAGTTTTTCAACTATAAGAATATGAATGCCCGTGACAGTCGTCGCACCGAAGTCGACTACTACTCTGTCAGGCTGCCTGTGGTTGATGGTTTTATGGAATTGGGTTTTTGAATCAGAATACATTTGATCATTGTTATGTTTATAATTATAAGCTTCAATAGAAGAGTGAGTCAATTGAAGTTAAATCGTATAATCTTGTTACAGTAGAAGTGTCTGACTTTAGCGTATCGATATTACTGATGAAGTTATCCAGCTCTTTACCGTATTGAGGCAGCATCTCTTTCCATGTCTTGTATGTACCATCTGTTCCTCTGATAGGGATTTTGCGCTGGGCAGTCTGCATACTGTTGGCGTAGAGGTAACTGTTTTCAGTCAGCTGAACAAGTTTTTCGTAATATTCCAGGCTTTTTCTTAAGTATGGAACAGCATTCTCAAGGTCAGTGATATCTTTTGAATATTGATAGCGCAGCACCAGCATGGAAGCCTTTACCTTTTCAGAAAAGCAATTTGCAAAAGCGTTGTAGCAAAAAATATCATTTTTAAGCCTGCCAAATTCCTCCTTGTTGTCATCGACCGATCTTTTGGCTTTTTCAATAGCTTCTACTGCCAGACAGCCCCGGGTAACGACATCTTCTATAATCTGAGGCGGGGTTTCTTTAGGAGCGATTTCGCCTGTTTGTTCATAGGCTTCAAGTATATTCTTCCCTTCTTTTCCGTTTCCATAAAAGTCTCCCAGCCGGTCTTTCCAGAATATATTTTCGCTGTCTTTATCACGGTGGCAATTCCATGCATACCGGCCCCAGGCTGTGTACCAGATCCAGTCGCGGTCCATTTCAAGAAGACGTGGTTCTGTTTTGTCGGCACTGTAGGGCCAGTCCCAGTATGATGCCTGCGGATAGAGATGCAAACCTTTGGCTCCCTGCACCCGGATCATCGCCCTGACGCATTTCTGAATGAAATCAGGCGAGCCATACCGGAAAGGTTCCAGGTTAGCCATGATGTGCACATTTGAAATATGCACTGTGCCCAGCTCTGACAATCCTTTCGGAATTTTTTCCCAGGTATCCCTCGGTTCATATGTTGTAAGGGATTCACCGTTGTATTTGAACATTGTGTACAGGTTCTTGTATATAGGCAGTGCAGCTTTCATAACGCGGCTGGCATCGGTATCGTGACCACGCAGCACAACGGGGGGTTCATCGGTACGACCCAAAGCTTTAAGTCCGTCTTTTACTCCGGGAAGAATAGTTTCTGTGAACCATTTAACATCATCATCAATAGTGTTCATTGCCTCTCCAAGTGTAATCAACAGGCCCACATTCGGATATTTCTCAATAAATGCAGTAATGGACTTTCGGGTATAATCAGAAATGATCGGTATTATCGGCCGGCTGCGGTCCTGTGTTTTCAGGTTGTTATGTTCGGCAAAAGGTTTGGAAACAATGATGTTGTAAAACATCTGGATGACAAAGATACCTCGTTTATCAGCTTCTTCAGTAAGGAATGAAAATACTTCCTCATTCTTTTTAAAAGTCTCCTCATCAACTTCCACTGCATAAGGATAATATTCAAGCTTAACAAGGGAAGCGAATGGGTGTCCATTCCAGAGATAAAGGGAATTGAACCGGTTACCGGCCATCATGTCCAGATACTTTATCCAGAGATCCTTGTCGTAAAACCAGGGAAAATTTTCCGGTGTATATGGATATTCATAAACCTTTCGGCCAGGCAGGTAAACTGTTTTCTGCAGTCCTATGCAGGTTCCGCGCATCATCATATCAGGCTGGTCTGAGAAATTTATCTTTTTGGGCAGACGGCCCTTTTTGCCCAGCCGTTCAGTCAGCTCCAGGCAAGCATATAACGTACCGCTGTTGTCAGCTCCTGCAGCATATATTGTATTCCCTGATGACAGAAGAATAAAACCTTCCTTTGCCAATGTGTCAGATGATCTGTTTGATTGTGCAAATTCCTCAAGAAGCTTGCTTTTCAATGATCCGACAATGACTTGTTTTTCAGTTTCTCCTGCCTTCTTATCCGATATTTCAACCTCATACCCGTTATTGTTCAGAGCCCCGACAAGCTTTTCCACTCCATATTCTTCCCTTGGAGAGAGCTGTCCGGATACAACTGTAATTTTATCTTTCCTTCCGCAAAATGAGAAAAGAATAATCACTATGGCCAAAACAGGTTGTAGAACATACATTTTCATTAAAACAGGATAGGTTCAGTAAAACAGGTTTAAAATCTTCATGAATATAAACGATTACTGTGAATAAATCTACCAATATTAAGGTATATTTCAAATTGCTTATTAGTGGATTTATATACCAATGAATTTATAAATTTGTCATTAAATGAACATGGTGCAGAATATTTCCGGGCCTTTCCAGTTTAATCCGCTTAAGCATCATCTTTTTTTTATTAAGGGATTTATTGCTGACCGCTGGCCAGAAGAAAAGAAGACTGACATTAAGAATATTGTAAAGGAACTGAAGCATATCGGTTCATCAGTGATGGATGTCTATTCCGGGTCATTATCTGTTGAAGATATATGCAAAGAGATTAGAGAATTCCTGCATTCAGAAAAGTTGGATGAAATAAATATCTTCTCCGGATGGGCCGGAATTAAGATAGATGACTTTAAAACAATCGCGTTATCAGACACATCGCTATGGATGCTTAAGTACCACAATGATGAAAAAAAGTTTGTTCATATTTTCCCCGCAAGGCTTAGCCCTCACTCTTTCAGGATAAAAGCGAACACCCTGAAATCAGCAATATTATACTATATATTAATAGGTAAGGATTTCGTTACAGGTGAAGACCTCAACAAGGCCAGATCGCTGCTGGGTTTATCTCCGGTTAAAAATACGACAGAAACAGAGGCTATTACAGAGATGATCGAGATACTGCGGTCGTAGAAGCCTGATAGGATGGACTAAGCAAGACGTTTATGCCTGTAGGCCTTTATGCTTCATCCGATTCCAGAATTAAAATCTCCGCTTTTAAAAAGATCGCACCATAACGTCTATAATTCATATTAATACAATAACTTAGAGAAATGAACCGTAAGGATTTTCTCAAGAGTTGTCTGGCAGTGGGTATTACATTGCCCCTTAGCAGAACTTTATCTGATAGTTTTATAACGACCCCGTCAGATATTAAAAATACATTACCATTTTATGGGATCAAAGCTATGGATGCACATTCCCATCCGTACAATCTTAACGCTTATCCATATTTTTTAAACGGAAAAATAAGACACTTAAAAACGACCTCTACAGTTGACCGGATGAGAAATGCCGGTTTGGTAGCCTCTGTATTTGCAGCGGTCGGAGACAGACAACTTTCCGATAATCCTTCTAAAAACTATTTCGCGGATGCAATGGATCAACTTAACAGGATAAATAACTATGAAGAAAAAAAGATACTGCGTATAATCAGGAAAAATTCTGATCTCGTATTCCCCGAAGGGAAAGAATACCTTTTTGGAGCGATAATGGCAATTGAAGGAGGTGACGCTTTAGAAGGTGATATATTAAATATTGAAAAATTTTATGATTACGGCGTAAGATTAATAACAATCATGCATAAGCGAGATAATGAGATAGGCTTTAATCAGGAATCAAAAGCTGATGGTCCTTTATCCGCTTTCGGTACCAGGATGGTTGAAAAAATGAATGAAACTGGAATGATTGTCGATGTTGCACATTCAGCCACCAAAACACTAAAGAGCATTGCCGAAATCAGTAAGCTGCCTCTGCTGGATTCTCATACAGCCCCATTCCCGGATGGTGAGAAAAATACATTTCCTAACAGAGCAAGAAGTTGGGCGGAAATGGAATTAATTGCAAAATCAGGAGGTGTGATTTGCAGTATGCCTATTGGATACACACTTGGAAATTATTCCAGAACAACTCTAAAGAGCTGGGCAGTTGAAATTGCTCTGATGAAAACCAGATTGGGAATTGAACATATTGGACTTGGGACAGATAGTGGGGGGCTTCCGAGGTTAGTAAATGGATGGGATTCAATCTCATCACTGCCGGACTTGATCAACGAACTGCTGTCAATAGGACTATCCAAAGATGATATAATAGCTTTTACAGGAGGTAACTTTTTAAGAATTGCGAAAGGAGCTTTAACCTGATCACTCTAAACAGTCCATTAAAATTTAACGCACCAAAACATGAACAATAAAAGCAAGTTTGGTGTGACGCAAAATGAAAAAATCCTCG
Source organism: Bacteroidia bacterium (assembly GCA_026391595.1). Classification (GTDB taxonomy): domain Bacteria; phylum Bacteroidota; class Bacteroidia; order Bacteroidales; family VadinHA17; genus LD21. The sequence goes on along the minus strand of JAPLDY010000152.1, from coordinate 40,076 downwards.
TCATTTATGAGAAGACAAGATAAAGAGATAACAGACAATAGAATAATTCAGGAAATTCTTGAAAAGTCTGCGATATGCAGACTCGGATTGGTTGATAAAGATGAAGCGTACATTGTTCCGACCAATTATGCCTATGAAAATGGGCTGATCTATATTCATTCTGCTCCGGCCGGTAGGAAAATTGATTTGATAAAGCGGAATAATCGAATAACCTTCGAGATTGAGTATTCATGTGAAATTATCAGAAGTGAGATTCCTTGTAACTGGACAACTGTGTATCGTTCTGTTATGGGGAAAGGGACCATCTTTCTTGAAAACGATCCGGAATCGAAAAAGAGAGGATTAGATCTGATTATGCTTAAATACGGAGCTGCTATGGAACTGAATTATGATGAATCACTCCTTTCCCGGATGATAATATTAAAACTCAGAATAGACTCAATAACAGGCAAACAATCTGGAAATTGGCAGTGATTCGAACATGTTTTAGTATGCGGGACAAAAGATTTATAACAGAACACCGGGGTGGACTTCTGATAAAAGAACATCACAGACAATTAATTGAATGGGCTTGTAAATGTGCAGAACATGTATTTTTCTTATATGATGAAAATCTGGGAGCACGGCTGAAAGATGCATTAATTACTGCAAAAGATTGGGCAGCCGGGAATGCAACTGTCGGTAGCGCCATAAAAGCTTCAGTTGATGCTCACGAAGTAGCAAGAAAATCTTTTAATCCGACTTCAATAGCTGTTGCCCGTTCCGTCGGACAGGCTGTAGCCACAGCCCATATGGCTGATCATTCGTTAGGAGCAGCAATGTATGCTCTGAAAGCCGTTAAAAATGCAAACAGATCAATAGATGAAGAAAGAAAATGGCAAAATGAACAATTGCCATCAGAAATAAAGGAACTTGTTTTGACAACCAGGCCTAATAAAGAACAATTAATTAAAAATTAAAATATAATTCCGCTGGAATAAAACGATCTCCCGGAACGGACAATAAAAGTAAGTCCCTATAAAGAAAACAGCACTGATTATCAGCGCTGCTTTCTATGATATGTGATCCCGGAGAGATTCGAACTCTCAACCAACAGAACCGGAATCTGCCATTCTATCCATTGAACTACGGGACCAATTATGAAACAAAAGTAACATCAATAGGGCGGTTTTACAATATTTCCTAAAGATTTTCTAATTTCGCAGCCTTAAGAAGATGGAAGACCGAAGACCGAAGACGGAAGTTTGTTAATACAATGGATGGTAAATTTAAATTTGAGAATCTTGTTATCTGGCATAAATCAATGGATTATGGTGAAACGATTTTTACTTTATCTAAGCAGTTCCCCAAAGATGAGTTGTATAATCTGACCTCTCAAATCCGTCGGGCGGTTGATTCCATCTCATTAAATATTTCAGAAGGTTCTATTGGACAGTCAGATCCTGAACAAAAAAGATTTATGAGCATTGCAATACGGTCACTTGCCGAGGTTGTTACTTGTTTACACAAAGCACACAGGAGAATTTATATTTCCGAAATGGATTTCAATAAATCATATGAGTATGCTTTTAATTTAATGAATATGATGATTGCATTTAAAAACAAAATTAAATGATATACCACTTAAATCTTCTTTCTTCGGTTCCGCTCTGCGGAATTTCCTCACTTCGTTCGTCAATCTTCTGTCTTCGGTCTTCGGTCTTCCGTCTTCTATAAACCAATAATTTACACTTCCTAAAATGGAATACAACTTCACCGATATCGAGAAAAAATGGCAGAAATACTGGGAGGAGAATAAGACTTTCAGAACTCCGGAATACCTGACTAATCCAAAAAAATGCTATGTACTCGATATGTACCCGTACCCTTCAGGAGCCGGTCTTCATGTCGGACATCCCGAAGGCTATACGGCAACCGATATATTCAGCAGGTATAAAAGAATGAAGGGTTTTAATGTGCTGCACCCCATGGGCTGGGACGCATTCGGATTGCCTGCTGAGCAGTACGCTATCCAGACGGGAACACATCCTTCCGTCACAACAAAAAACAATTGCGATACTTTCAGGCGCCAGATAAAGGAACTGGGCCTCAGCTACGACTGGGAGAGGGAGATCAACACAACCGATCCCAAATACTATAAATGGACGCAGTGGATCTTTATAAAATTATACAATACCTGGTTTGACGAAAAACTCCAGAAAGGGAGACCGATATCAGAGTTTATCATCCCGGAGGAAATAAAGAAACAGGGAAAAAAGGAGGTTACAAAATACATCGACTCAAAAAGGCTTGCCTATTATGACAATGCCCAGGTATGGTGGTGCCCGAGCTGCAGGATAGTATGCGCCAACGAAGAAGTGCTCTTCGACGGGTCGCACGAAAAATGCGGCAACAAGGTTGAAAAGAAAAACCTCAAACAGTGGATGCTGCGTATACCTCTTTATGCCGAAAGACTCCTGTCAGGTATTGATAATGTCGACTGGCCGGAAGGAATAAAAGACATGCAGCGTAACTGGATCGGCCGCTCTACAGGCGCTGAAGTCGATTTCGCTGTTGAAGGGCTGAACCAGAAATTGACAGTTTTTACAACTCGTCCGGATACTCTTTTCGGAGCAACCTATATGGTTATCGCTCCGGAACATTCACTGACGGTAACCATAACCACTGATGAAAGAAGGAAAGATGTAAATGACTATATAAAGGCAGCTTCGCTTAAGTCAGATCTCGACCGCACCGACCTTGCCAAGGAAAAAACCGGTGTCTTTACCGGACGCTATGCAATTAATCCTGTGAATCATAAGAAGTTACAAATTTGGGTAGCCGATTATGTTCTTACGGGCTACGGCACCGGAGCTATCATGGCTGTTCCGGCACATGACACCCGCGACTTTGAATTTGCAAAGAAATTTGACCTGCCTGTCGTTTGCATCCAGGATCCTGATGTATCTGATCATAATCAGAAAGAGAGAATATTAAAGGGTGAAGAGTGCTGGACAGAAGATGGTACATATATAAATTCATCCGATATGGCGACCGGCATCGACATCAACGGTCTGAATAAAGAAACAGGAATCGCAAAGATAATTTCATGGCTCGAGTCAACGAACCTGGGCAGGGAAAAAGTAAATTATAAGCTTCGCGACTGGCTATTCAGCAGACAGCGATACTGGGGCGAGCCATTCCCGGTGATCCACTGGGAAGATGGTGAAATATCCCTGATCGATGAAAAAGAGCTTCCTCTTGAACTGCCTCAGCTTGAAAAATATCTTCCCGGAGAATCAGGAGAATCTCCGCTGGCAAATGCGACCGAATGGCTTACTGTGACAGATAATTCTGGCCGCAGGGGCAGGCGTGAAACGAACACAATGCCTCAATGGGCAGGTTCGTGCTGGTATTACCTGCGTTATATAGATCCTCATAATGATAAGCTGATATTTGATACTGCAAAGGAAAAATACTGGATGCCGGTGGATCTCTATATTGGAGGCGCAGAGCATGCTGTTCTTCATCTTCTCTACAGCCGGTTCTGGCATATGGTGCTGTTCGACCTTGGTATCGTCTCCACTGATGAACCTTATAAGAAACTTTTCAACCAGGGAATGATCCTCGCTTTTGCCTATGAAAATGAGGCCGGTGGAAAAGTCGCTGCCGACATTATTGAGGAACGCGACGGCAAATTCTACAACAGCGAAACAGGTATGGAAGTGAGGCAGATAGTGGCAAAAATGTCGAAATCCCTAAAAAACGTCGTCAATCCTGATGATGTTGTTCTAAGATATGGGGCAGACTCTTTAAGATTATATGAAATGTTTATGGGTCCGCTTGATGTTACAAAGCCATGGGATGACAAAGGTGTGAAAGGTGTCTTCAACTTCCTTGGAAGAACATACAGGTTCTTCTCGAATCCCGGGAATATTGTTGCAGCAGATGAGAATCCTGAAATACTTAAAGGTCTCCACCAGGCAATAAAGAAGGTGGAAGGCGATATTGAGAATCTCAGGTTCAACACTGCAATTTCAGCGATGATGATTTTCCTTAACCTTGCTATGAAAAAGGGAAAAGTCACAAAAGAGACTGTAAATATCTTTACAAAAATATTATCTCCATTTGCACCACATATAGCTGAAGAGTTATGGCAGCAACAGGGACATGCCAGAACACTTGCCTATGAACCGTGGCCTGTTGTAAATGAAACGTATCTTAAAGAGGATACTTTCGAATACCCGGTTTCATTCAACGGCAAGCTAAGGTTCAAGATAGAGCTGCCCGTAAATATGGGCAAGGAGGAGATAGCCAGAATAGTGCTTGCGGATGAAAGAGCACAAAAATGGCTCTCAACCGGAAAAATGTCCGACATAATTGTGGTTCCCAACCGGATCGTGAACATAGTTGTTAAAAATTGATGCGGACGATAATGTTTTCACGGGCAAAGTTCATCATTCCGGTATTGTTGTTGCTTTTAGCCTCTTCATGCAGGTACTTTCAGAAGGATAACTTAAATATACAGCCACCTGTAACTGACACGGCAGCAGTCCAGATCAAGAAACCGGTACTCACTCTCGGAATCCCTTCAGACCAGTTCACACTCATTCCGGGGCACATAAAACGAAATGGATTTCTTTCGGAAATTCTCCTCGGGCACGGTATTACCATGCAGGAGATAGACCAGGTAGTTAAAAATTCAGATTCTGTCTTTGATGTCAGAAAAATCAGGTCGGGAAATCACTATACCCTTTTCTGCGATACAGATTCTGTTGCAAGAGCCGGGTATCTGGTATATGAACATGATCCCACTTTAAGCTATATCTTCAGCTTCAACGACTCGCTGAATATAACCCCTTACAGGAAAGAGATCAGGAAGGTCATAAGGTATTCATCAGGTACCATAGAGACATCTCTCTGGGAATCCATGATGGCGGCAGGCATGCATCCGGAGCTTCCGGGTGAATTGTCAGAAATTTTTGCCTGGACCGTTGATTTTTTCAGTCTGCAGAAGGGAGACAGCTACAAGGTGTTCTACGAAGAGCTATTTATAGATGATGAATCTCTCAGGATAGGCAAAATATATGGAGCGCAATTCACATGGGCTGGTAAGACCATTACTGCCATACCTTTCATCCAGGATGGCAAGGAGACCTTCTTCGATGGTGACGGTAACAGCATGAGGAAGGCATTTCTCAAAGCTCCTCTTAGGTTCTCAAGGATAAGTTCCCGGTTCTCTTCTGGCCGGCTTCACCCGATACTCAGGATCAGAAGGCCTCATTTCGGTGTAGATTATGCGGCACCCATAGGCACTCCTGTTGAGGCTATCGGTGATGGCAAAGTGACTTTTGCCGGAACTGAGAATGGATCAGGAAGGATTGTGAGGATTACCCATAACAGTGTCTATTCCACTGCATATCTTCATCTAAGCGGTTTCGGGAAAGGGGTTTATGCAGGTGCGCAGGTTAAGCAGGGAGATATCATTGGTTATGTAGGAAGCAGCGGCCTTTCAACAGGTCCGCATCTCGATTTCAGGTTTTACAGGAATGGATCCCCTGTCGATCCGCTGAGCGTCGAAGCGCCACCTGTTGAACCTGTTTCAGAGGAGAACCTGTCAAGATTCGAAAAGAATAAATTGCTCGTGCTGAGCATGCTTGCTACATTTTAGATCGATCCGGCAGCTTGCTGATCAGGTCTTCAATTACTTCAGGGAAGTGCTTATATTCCAGTGCATGGACCTTCGAGGCAAGAGTATCTGCAGTATCAGATGGATCTACCCTGCATCTTGCCTGAAAAATAATGCTACCTTCATCATAATTCATGTTTACATAATGAATTGAAATCCCCGATTCACGGTCATGATTTGCAATGACGGCCCTGTGTACCTTTTCACCATACATTTCTTTTCCTCCATATTTTGGTAAAAGTGCCGGGTGTATGTTAATTATACGGCCTTTAAACTCCTCTAGTATATCCTCCGGAACAAGCCATAAAAATCCCGCCAGGACAATTAAATCAATATCACTTTTCAGAAGGTAATCAAGAACTTTTCGGCTGGTATAAAATTCATTACGGTCGAAAAAAATCGTTTTTACACTCAGTGTTGCAGCCCTTTGCAATACGTATGCTTCACGCTTGTTCGACAAAACGAGAGTGACTTTTGCGCTGTTGCGGGTCGAAAAGTATTTTATTATGTTTTCGGCATTGGTCCCTGAGCCTGAAGCAAAAATGGCTATTTTTCTCATTATGTGATATTTATCACTCTCGGGCAGATTGGATTTTTTATTTGAAAAATAAGTTTATTTTGCTTATATTCAACAAATTAATTCAAGCATCAAATAAAAAAACCTCAAATCATTTGAAAAATATAGTACAAATATATTTCTTTGCATGGTTTTAAATTTATTATTAATTAAAATTTATCATTATGTCTGACATTGCCACAAGAGTAAAAGAGATTATTGTTGACAAACTTGGAGTTGATGAGTCAGAAGTAACTCCCGAAGCCAGTTTCACGAATGATCTGGGTGCAGACTCTCTTGATACTGTTGAATTGATCATGGAATTTGAAAAAGAATTCAATATCGGTATTCCTGACGATCAGGCAGAGACCATCAGCACTGTTGGTGATGCTATCAAGTACATCGAGGAAAATGCAAAGTAATTTGCATTGCTTATAACCCATTTATGAGGAGAGTTGTAATTACGGGCCTTGGAGCCTTGACTCCTATTGGCAATAATTTACATGCATACTGGGATGGACTTATTAACGGAATCAGCGGAGCCGCGATCATCACCCGGTTCAACCCGGAAAAGTTCAAGACAAAATTCGCTTGTGAGGTAAAAGGATACGACTCTTCAGATTATTTTGACAGAAAAGAGGCTAACAAGCTTGATCCTTATGCCCAGTTCGCGCAGGTAGCTGCTGCGGAAGCAATTAAAGATTCCGGTCTGGATCTTGAAAAAATCAACAAGGACCGGGTCGGTGTTATATGGGCATCTGGCATTGGAGGGCTTGAAACCTTTTTTCTGGCAATAAAACAACATGTTCAGGGAGACGGAACACCACGCTTCAGCCCCTTCTTCATCCCAAAAATGATCAGCGATATAGCTGCCGGGACAATTTCAATCAAATACGGTTTCAGAGGCCCTAATTTTGCTACGGTATCAGCATGTGCCTCTTCCACCAATGCACTTATTGATGCTTTCAATTATATCCGCTGGAATAAAGCTGACATTTTCGTCTCCGGTGGATCAGAAGCTTGTGTCAATGAGCCGGGCATAGGAGGTTTTAACGCATTGCAGGCTCTTTCGACAAACAATGAAGAGTACAAAACGGCTTCAAGGCCTTTCGACAAAACACGCGACGGATTTGTACTGGCAGAAGGGGCAGGAGCTCTCATTGTTGAAGAATTGGAGCATGCCAGATCAAGAGGTGCAAGGATCTATGCAGAGATTGTAGGTGCCGGTATGACTGCCGACGCATATCATGTCACTGCACCTCATCCGGAAGGGCTGGGTGCATGTAACGTTATGAAGCTTGCCCTTGAAGATGCAAACATGAAACCAGAAGAGTTGGATTATATCAATGTCCATGGCACATCAACCCCCCTTGGTGATATATCTGAGGCAAAAGCAATTGTCGATGTATTTGGCGAACATGCTTATAAACTTGGCATTAGTTCCACTAAATCCATGACCGGACACCTGCTGGGCGCAGCAGGAGCAGTTGAAGCTATAGCTACAGTAATGGCAATAGTCAATGACATCGTTCCTCCAACAATAAATTTCAAAGTTCCTGACCCTGATATTGACCAGAATCTGAACCTGACAATTAACAAGGCACAAAACAGAAAAGTCTATGCTGGCCTGAGCAACACTTTTGGTTTCGGAGGCCATAATGCTTCTGTGATTTTCAAAAAAGCAGACTTTTAGTGTCTCTATTCAAATTAATAAACAACGGTACATATATCCTTGATAAACGCGAATTCGGATCTCGTTTAAGCAAGATTCTTGGCTTCAAACCGGGGAACCTTAGATTATATGAAATTGCTTTCATTCACCGATCTGCTTCCTACAAGCTTCCGGATGGACAGAGGATCAATAACGAAAGACTTGAATACCTGGGAGATGCCATACTGGATGCCATTCTTTCAGATTACCTTTTCGAAAAATTCCCAGATGCCAGTGAGGGTTTTCTTACAAAAATACGCTCAAGGATAGTCAACAGGGATGTCCTTAACAACCTTTCTGTGTCAATGGGCATTAATAAGATCCTGATAAGTAATGTAAGCTCTTCTCATTCTACAAAAAATCTGTACGGCGATGCCCTGGAAGCAGTGATCGGGGCAGTGTTCATTGACAAGGGTTTCCGTAAGACTAAAAAGCTCTTCATAAAAAAGGTCTTTAACAGATATCTGAATCTGGAACAGATAGTAAACACCGACACCGATTATAAAAGCCTTGTTTTTGAATGGGTTCAAAAACATAAGGCTAACCTCATTTTTACTTATAACGAAGAATACGATTTTATTTCCAGAAATTCGGTTTTCTCTACAACTCTGTTTATAGACAGGGAAGAATTCGGAAAAGGACAGGGTGTTTCCAAGAAAGAGGCTGAACAGGAAGCTTCAAGCCAGGCTTGGAAAAGGATTAAAGATATTTCGGGAGATTCGGCCTAGTATCTTCCAATTTTTTCTACCTTTATAGATTGATGCCGCGTAAAATGATGAGGAGCAGTCCGAAAATCAAACGTGTACAGCTTATAATAAATCAGAATAACGAATCCGTACTGGTGGGAATTGTTTCTGCGGAACCCGACTATAAACTCTCTCTCACGCTTAACAGGAAACTGAAAATTTCTCTTAAAAATATCAGCCCTCTCACAATAACTGATGATGCAGGTACGGAAATCGTCTTTAGCAGATTTTCTGATATATCATCATCTCAGGGACAGGCATTTGACCTTATTTCCAACCGTAGTGAAAAGAATTATCTTATCAGGAAACTGAAGAATATAGATTATTTATTTCAGATCCATAATCCTGATAATGAAGTTTTCACTGAAAGGATCATTTCAATGCTCAGGGGAACCGAATCCGTGACAGCAGTATTCAATATCGACACGAATATTCTGAAGGACAAGAATTTGCACTATATAACTCAATAGTATATGGAAAAGCTTTTTTTCAATCTGGAGGAGGAGGAATTCACAAAAGGCAGGAAAATATTGATCTGGATCGTTACCTTCCTGTTTTTTGTTGGCGGAATGTATGTCGCTATGGCCGGCCCGGTCTTCGGGAAACATTCCATCAAACCTGCCCTTTCCCTTGCGCCGTTCGGTATTGGGCTAATTATAGGAGCCGTTGCACTCTTATCTACAATTAAAAGGAAAGACCTCTTTTTTCTTATCGATAATGATAAGATAGAATTCAGATATGGTTTATTCCGGCCAAAAAAATATACATTTCTCTGGATAGAAATTAAAAAGCTTGTGATGCCTCATAAAGAGAGAAAGGTAAAGGTGATGTTCAAGGATGGGACTTCATTTATTATTGATGTATCATATCTTCAGCGAAAAAAATCCACCATTATAAGGAAGCATATGTTTCATACAGCAAGGGAAAAGAACATTGACGTTCTTAAAGTTATCTCCCTGGCTCATCACAAAGCTCATCATGAATCACATACCCATGCAGATGCAAATCAAATATAACCAGGCAACCTGATTCAAACCTGATCTATATAAATAAGAAGAGCCGTCCCGAGAACTCGGGACGGCTCATTTTTTAATAACCCTAAAACTAACCTAACCTATGAAAAAAACCTCTATATTTTCTTTTTCAAATATCGTGCCAAATCCTTTACAAAGATAAATACAGCATACCTAATAAAAAAATGTTTTTTGCTAAACTGTTGAAAATTAACATTTTTTTAATAATATGTTAAAAATTTTTATTGTCCGGCTATCTTTCAGTACAATATAACAAGGCTTGAACATTCTTCCCTTGTTAAAGAAAGTTAAAGGGGTAAAAGTTGCATTATTTATAGTAGTACTTTTGTACAGGTATGAAGCGAAAAATCATTGTATTGCTGGCCATTTTCTTTTTCCTTGCCATTACAGGGATAGTATTTATACAGCTGTATTGGATTAGGAATGCCATCGAGATGACCGACCAGCAGTTCCGGACAGATGCGAATAAAGCATTGGAGGCAGTGGTTCTCGATCTTGAGGAACAGGAGCTGATTAAGAATATAATGGAACAAATTGATGTTTACTCAACAGATTCAGTAACAGCAATTGTCCCGGCAAACTCACCTCTCGCACGAAAACTAAGAGGATATCAACCCAATTCAGAGCTCCTCGAGATATATGGACTGAACAGCAAGGATGAACCGATAACCATTACCAGCTCGGGACAAAGGATCGTCATATCATCCGAAGATATCACCGCATATTCTCACCCTGATGAATTGACAGAAACTTCAGCAGAGTCTATCAGTGCTGAACTTAAGGGCAGGGTCACCAATAAAATTGTCTTCCTTGAAAAGATAATGGATAAGATACTGTCTGAAACCCCCGATATCAAAGAAAGGATTGATCCTGATGTTCTAAAGAAATCGATAAGGAGCGCCCTTAATAATGTAGGGATCTTCCTTGATTTTGAATTTTCAATCCGTTCCGGCCGTACCGGTGCAATTTACAAAACACCAGGCTTTACTGACAAACCCGGGGCAAGCAAATTCATAATACAGCTGTTCCCAAATGATCCTCTTCCGGGTCAGAACCAGCTGGTAATGTACTGCCTTCAGGAACAGCAATATAAGTTTGAAAAGATCGGATCCCTGGGTTTCCTGTCCCTTCTTTTCACCCTTTTGCTGCTTATTCTTGCAACAAGCACTTTCATTGTTATATTCCGCCAGAAGAAGATATCGGAGATAAGGAACGACTTTATAAACAACATGACCCATGAGCTTAAAACGCCCATTTCTACGATCTCCCTGGCTTCTCAAATGATGGCCGACAAAACCATATCTGACGAAAATAAAAATATCGATAACCTGGCTAAAGTCATTTCCGACGAAAGTATGAGGCTTAAATTCCAGGTAGAGAAAGTGCTCCAGATGGCTATTTTTGAAAAAACAAAAATGAAGTTCAATCTTGCCGATATGGATATTCATAACATCCTTTCAGGCGCAATTGAGAATTTTGCACTCCAGATTAGAAGCTGTCAGGGTGTTATCGTAAAGGACTTTCAGGCAGGTGAAGCTCATGTCATGATTGACGAAGCTCATTTTCTGAATGCAATCTCCAACCTGATAGATAATTCAATTAAGTACTCAAAGGGTAATCCCGAAATAAATATAGCGACCAGGAACTCGAAAAAAGCAATAATTATTACCATTGAGGATAAAGGTATCGGGATAAGCAAAAAAGAGCTCAAGAGGATCTATGACAAGTTCTATCGTGTCCATTCCGGGAACCTCCATGATGTTAAAGGTTTTGGTCTTGGACTAAGCTATGTCAAAAAGGTGATCGAGGACCATAGCGGAACTATCAGTGCTGACAGCCAGATCAATAAAGGTACCCGATTCACAATTACAATTCCTAAAACCGGACGAAAATGAAAATCACAAAAGTTTTGCTCGCCGAAGATGACAGCAACCTTGGTATGCTGCTTAAAGACTACTTATCTGTCAAAAATTATGATACTACATTACTGGTTAATGGATTGCAGGCACTGGAAGAATTCCCCCGACATCAGTTTGAACTCTGTATTCTTGACATTATGATGCCTGAGATTGACGGGCTGACACTGGCCAGGGAAATAAGAAAAATCAATCCTTCAATACCAATAATATTTCTTACTGCTAAGAGCCAGAAGGAAGATATTCTTGAAGGGTTCCGGACAGGTGCCGATGATTATATTACAAAACCATTCTCAATGGAGGAGCTTCTTTACCGGATCCAGGCAATACTTAAAAGGAGTGCCGGATCGGCGGTTCCCAGGAAAGAATCGATGTACACAATTGGGAATTACACATTTGATCCTCTAAAGCAGGTGCTTTCTTTCGATAATCAGCCGGTGAAGCTCACGACAAAGGAATCTGAGCTTCTTGAACTGCTGTGCCGTCACAGGAATGAGATCCTTGAACGCAATTTTGCATTGAAATCGATCTGGATCGATGACAATTATTTCAATGCACGAAGCATGGATGTCTATATAACAAGACTGAGGAAGTACCTTAAGAAGGATGCTTCAGTAAAGATCCTGAATGTGCATGGAAGAGGATATAAGCTGTTATGCTAAAAAATTACCCCGGCTTTACAGGCCGGGGCATTTTTGCTTAGGTTAAATATTAGGATTAAAATTTCTTAGTACCCCCTTATATCGTTCGGCTAAAATAGTGTTTTTTTATATTTGTACAAATGTCGAATATAAAATTTAAGGGCTTTCTTTTGTTTCAGTCAAGTTTCAGTACTGCAAGAAATGCCTGTTGAGGAACCTCAACATTACCTATCTGACGCATTCTTTTCTTTCCTTTTTTTTGCTTTTCAAGCAGTTTTCTTTTCCTGGTAATATCTCCTCCATAGCATTTTGCTGTCACATCTTTCCTGACAGCCTTGACTGTTTCCCTGGCAATAATTTTTGCACCTATAGCAGCCTGAATGGCAATATCGAACTGCTGACGTGGAATAAGTTCCTTCAGCTTGACACACATCTTGCGACCGAATTCATATGCATGCCCCCTGTAGATTAATGTCGACAGTGCATCAACCATCTCTCCGTTAAGAAGAATATCAAGCCTTACCAGGTCAGCATTCTGATAAGCAGTATAATAATAATCAAATGATGCATATCCTTTCGAGATACTTTTAAGCTTGTCGTAAAAATCAAATATTATTTCCGAGAGCGGCATCTCAAATGTAAGTTCCACCCTGTCCCTTGTAAGATAGATCTGATTTTTCAGCACCCCTCTCCTGTCAATGCAAAGTTTCATTATGGGTCCCACATATTCCGACAGCGTAATCACCTGAGCTATGATGTATGGTTCTTCAATCCGGTCGATATGGGTAATAGGAGGAAGGCCTGAGGGATTATGTACATCGATCTCTTCTCCTTTTGTGGTGAAAACCTTAAATGATACGTTTGGAACCGTTGTTATTACGTCCATGTCGAATTCCCTGTCGAGTCTTTCCTGGATAATCTCCATATGAAGCAACCCAAGGAATCCGCACCTGAATCCAAAACCGAGTGCTGCTGAAGATTCAGGTATGAACGATAATGATGCATCGTTAAGCTGAAGCTTTTCGATGGAACTTCTGAGATCCTCATATTCATCAGCATCAACAGGATACATTCCCGCAAAAACCATCGGTTTTACATCTGCAAAGCCTTCTATTGCCCTGTCACAGGGATCCTTGACATTAGTGATAGTGTCACCAACTTTTACTTCTACCGAGTTTTTGACTCCGGAAATTATATATCCGACGTCACCGGCACCAAGGATATCCCTGGGTTCCTGTCTTAGTTTGAGTACACCTATCTCTTCAGCATTATATTCGTGATCCGTGCTGACAAATTTTACCCTGTCGCCTTTACGGATTGTACCATTGAAAATTCTGAAATATGCAATTATCCCTCTGAAAGAATTAAAAATCGAATCGAAAATAAGTGCCTGCAAAGGAGCATCAGGATCTCCTTTCGGAGGGGGAATATAGTTGACGATCGCTGAAAGGATTGCATCGATGCCCATGCCAGTTCTTGCACTTGTCTCTATTATGTCCTCACGTTTGCATTCAACCAGATCGACAATCTGGTCCTTAACTTCTTCAGGCATGGCATTGGCCATATCCATCTTGTTAAGAATAGGTATTATTATCAGGTCGTGATCGAGTGCTTTGTACAGGTTGGCAATGGTCTGGGCCTGAATTCCCTGGGTGGCATCTATTACCAGCAGGGCTCCCTCGCATGCAGCGATGGAACGCGACACTTCATACGAGAAGTCTACATGTCCCGGTGTATCGATAAGGTTAAGAAAATATTTCTTTCCTTCATGGATGTACTCCATCTGAATCGCATGACTCTTGATTGTTATTCCGCGTTCGCGTTCAAGGTCCATATCATCAAGAACCTGGTCCTGGTATTCTCTTTCCGTAATCGTCTTTGTCTTCTCAAGCAGCCTGTCGGCCAGGGTGCTTTTACCGTGGTCGATATGTGCTATAATGCAGAAATTACGGATGTTGTTCATCGGGAATCCGGAATGAAAATCAGGTGCAAATATATATAAAAATACGTAGGGGCGTTGCATGCAGCGCCCCTACGAAATTATCTGTTTTGAAATAATTCTACATCATTCCCGGCATTCCGCCACCCATGCCCTGCGGAGGCATCGAAGGATTGTCTTCCTTTTCCTCTACAATAACAGCTTCAGTAGTCAGGAACATTCCTGCAATTGATGCTGCATTCTCAAGAGCAACGCGTGCAACTTTGGCAGGATCAATAACACCTGCTGTCATCAGTTTTTCGTATTTATTGGTCTGGGCATTATAACCATAATCACCTTTACCTGATTTTACGTTTTGTGCAACAACGGCGCCTTCCTGACCTGCATTAACTGCAATCTGGCGTAAAGGTTCCTCAATTGCGCGCTTAATTATTTCGATACCGGTTGTCTGGTCTTCATTTTCTCCTTTAAGACCTTCGAGAGATGCAATTGCACGAATATAGGCGACACCGCCACCGGGAACTATACCTTCCTCGATTGCTGCACGTGTAGCATGCAATGAATCGTCAACGCGGTCTTTCTTTTCCTTCATCTCAACTTCAGAAGCAGCACCGATATAGAGAACGGCAACACCGCCTGCAAGTTTTGCAAGACGTTCCTGCAGCTTCTCCTTATCATAATCTGACGTTGTAGTAGTCATCTGCTGCTTGATCTGGGCAACGCGAGCCTTGATCATTTCCTTGTCACCTGAACCATTCACGATAGTGGTATTCTCCTTGCTTATAGTAACTTTCTCAGCCCTACCGAGCATATCAAGAGTTGCATGCTCAAGCTTAAGGCCTTTTTCCTCGGAAATAACGGTGCCGCCTGTCAGAATGGCAATGTCTTCAAGCATCTCTTTCCTTCTGTCGCCAAAACCCGGAGCTTTAACTGCACATACCCTCAGGGAACCGCGTAAACGGTTTACAACAAGTGTTGCAAGAGCTTCACCTTCAATATCTTCAGATACTATAACAAGAGGCTTGCCTGTCTGTGCTGATGCTTCAAGAATAGGAAGCATATCCTTCATTGTGGATATTTTCTTGTCATAGATAAGGATATATGGATTTTCAAGTTCGGCCTCCATCTTCTCGGTATTGGTCACGAAATAAGCGGAGATATATCCGCGGTCGAACTGCATACCTTCGACAACCTCACATGACGTTGCAGTACCTTTTGATTCCTCAACGGTTATAACACCTTCCTTGTGAACCTTGCTCATAGCTTCAGCAATAAGCTTGCCTATCTCTTCATCATCGTTTGCTGATATCCTGGCAATCTGTTCAATTTTGGCCAGATCATCACCAACAACTTTTGCCTGAGACTTCAGATGTTTTACTACTGCTTCGACGGCCTTGTCAATACCTCTTTTAATATCCATCGGATTAGCTCCGGCAGTAACATTCTTGAGACCTACGTTTATTATTGACTGTGCAAGGACCGTAGCTGTAGTTGTTCCGTCACCGGCGATATCACCAGTTTTGGAAGCAACTTCCTTGACCATCTGGGCTCCCATATTCTGATAAGGATCCCTAAGTTCAATTTCCTTGGCTACAGTGACTCCGTCCTTTGATATCTGGGGAGCACCAAATTTCTTTTCGAGTACAACGTTGCGGCCTTTTGGACCGAGGGTCACTTTTACTGCATCCGCAAGCTTATCAACACCTTCCTTAAGAAGTGCGCGTGCCTCAATGTTATATTTAATCTCTTTTGCCATATTTTTTTCTGTTAATTGGTTTCCAAATTACGCTATAAAAAGTATATCTGACTGAGAAACAAGCAGATAATCCTCGCCATCAATTGTAAGTTCCTGTCCTGAGTATTTCCCGTAAAGAACTTCATCGCCTTTTTTGACTTCCATTTCTTCATCTTTCTTTGCTGCACCGACAAGTACTACTTTTCCCTGACGGGGTTTTTCCTTTGCGGAATCAGGAATGATTATTCCGCTGGCAGTTTTAGCTTCAGCTTCATAAGGTTTTACCAGAACCTTGCCTGCCAGAATTTTACCTTTTAATTGTGCCATTTTATTTTAGTTTTAAAGTTAAAAATCTATTATCGACTTGTTTTTACATATTCTATGCCAAAGGGTGAAACATGACATTTTTAAACAAAAAGGTGTCAGTTTATGTGACAAACTGACACCTTAAGAGATATATCCTTATAACAATATCACTTTTTAGGTTGATTGTTCCCTGTTGAAGTAGTAGTTGATGCAGGAGGAACTGCTTGCGGCAGCGTAGGTATGTCACGTGGATTTACCGCCTGATCGAGGCTCGTTCTTGGGCCTGCCTGCCTGTCTTTCTTAGGTATGGTAGCAGTTGCAACAAGGGATAAAATCAATATGGCTACTGCAAGCGTCCAGGTTGCTTTTTCAAGAAAATCTGCAGTTTTGCGGATTCCCATAGTTTGGCCGGCTGATGTAAAATTTGCAGCAAGTCCTCCTCCTTTTGAATTCTGAACCAAAACAATAAGTATCTGGAAGACACACGCTATTAGAACCAAGACCGACACAAAAATATATATTCCCATCTGGTTACTTTTTTAATAATTCTTTCACTTTTTCAATTTGCGTCGCAAAGTAACTACTTTTTTCCGGAAATTTCAAACTTAGTTTCTCATAAATATCTATAGCCCTCGAATAATAGCCCTGATTAATATATATTCTGGCAAGTGTTTCCGTTACAAATCCGCCTTTCTCTTCAATGTACGGAGTCGAGAAATCTATATTTTGAGCTTCAGATTTTTCTTTCCTGGGTTCGATTCTGGGATTTGCTATTATGAATTTATCAATAAGTTCCGATTGAAGCTGTTTCTTAGTTACTGGATCCGTCAGTGGTTCTGATGATAAAGTAGTGTTCTCTTCCGGTAGAAGCTCAAGAAGCTTTTCAGGTTCCGGGACAGAAAACCCCGGATCCATATAGATTATTTTTTCTTCTTCTGAACCAGATTCCGAATCGATAATAAAAATAGTTGAATCTTCATCTTCTTCATCTGATTCTTCCGAGATGAGAACAGAATGATCCAGCAGTTCTTCATCATCTTCTGCCGGGAGTGCCTCTTTTTCTATTTCATTGATAAAGTCCTCGCTGTTTTTTGCTGATTCGATCACTACCTGCTGGCTTTCTGCCGAATCCTCCGGTGATACAACAGTCGTCCCGGCAGTTACAACTTCCTTCACTTCCTCAGCATCAGGCTCTTTCTTCAGCAAATAATAAAGTACTTCCCGGTCAGCAATATGCATGGCAGAGATCCGGAGCTGGTTTTCAAACTTTACGTCAGAAGTATTCTGAAGCCCTTTAAGCATCAAAAGGTATGCACTCTGGAAATACGGGAAGATATTAATTAGCTCATTTACCTCACCGATCATGGTGCGATCGGCTGGTCCGGAGCTCTCAATCATCCTCAGAAAATCATTTCTGTTCATAACAGTTACCAGTTCACGAAAGCCTTGTTGAAAATATCCTCGATCAGCAGTTCAATAATCTTGTCGGAGAGCTCTTTTTCAACCGCACTCAGGTCAAGTTCGCTGCTGTAGTCCTCATAGCGCGAGAAGGTCTGCTCAAAGTTATATTCAGGCTGGACAGCATTTGTAAATTTAACCCTGACTGAAATTGTAAACCTGTTGGTTGCCGCCAGGGCATCAGCTGCTACAGTCAGAGGTCTTGTGTTATAGTCAGTTATCTCACCCTCAAAATTTACGTCACCGATACTGCTCGTCATGCTGAGATTTGTCTGTGCCTTGCATTTGTCGATAAGGGCATCCGTGAGACTCTGGCTCAGATTGGCCTGAACAAGGTTAGCCCTGTTCTGGAAATACTGGACACTTAAGGTCTTTACATCTGGTGAGATGCTTGCTCCGGATAAGGAATATTTAATCTTGCAACCGTATAAAAGCAACACTCCTGCTATGAAAATCAGATATGGCAGGCTCCTTCCTGAAAATAACGTTTTTACATTACATTTCAATGCCATATTCCTTGATTTTTCTATATAAAGTTCGTTCGGAAATTCCGAGTTCATGGGCTGCAAGTTTTCTCTTCCCGCTGTATTTTTCAAGAGCTTTCTTTATCATTTCCACTTCATTGTCAGCAAGCGACAATGATTCTTCTATTATCTCCTCTGTATCCACGATATCCTCCCTTCCCTTCCGCAGTGGGAAGTCGACCTGCGTTCCGACATCCTGCTTCGGTTCCTCCATATCAATTTTAGAATCCCTGAAAAGGTTCTTTAAAACCCTGGAATCCCTCTCTTTAATAGTTTCTGTTCCCCCATTCTGTATCAGATCATAGACCAGCTTTTTCAGATCATTCATGTCACTCTTCATGTCGAAGAGGATCTTGTAGAGAATCTCACGCTCTGATGAGTAGTTTTTATCATCTTCCCTTTTTATTACAGCCGGAAGCTTTACACCGTCATATTCAGGCAGATACGCCTTCAGAGTTGAGGCTGTTATTTCACGTTCACTTTCAATAATGGATATCTGTTCGGTGATGTTCTTCAGCTGCCTGACGTTGCCTGGCCATGAATAGTTTAAAAGCAGATTTCTTGAATCATGGTCTATCTTTATTGCCGGCATGCGGTATTTTTCCGCAAAATCAACAGCAAATTTCCTGAAAAGAAGAAAGATATCATCGCCCCGTTCTCTCAGAGCAGGCATTTTTATAGGTACCGTGTTGAGCCTGTAGAAAAGATCCTCCCTGAATCTTCCGTTGTTTATTGCTGCTGTTACATCTACATTGCTGGCAGCAATGACCCTCACGTTTGTCTTCTGAACCTTTGATGAACCTACTCTTATGAACTCGCCTGTTTCCAGCACCCTGAGCAGCCTGACCTGTGTGGAGAGTGGCAGTTCCACAACTTCATCAAGGAAGATTGTCCCTCCGTCGGCCACCTCAAAATACCCCTTGCGGCTATCTGTAGCACCGGTGAATGAGCCCTTTTCGTGTCCGAAAAGCTCCGAATCAATTGTCCCTTCAGGTATTGCGCCGCAGTTTACTGCAATATACTGACCATGTTTACGGGCGCTATAGTTGTGAATGACCTGGGGGAAGACTTCCTTTCCTGTTCCGCTCTCGCCGGTTATAAGAACAGAAAGATCGGTGGGTGCAACCTGAACGGCAATATCGATTGCCCTGTTCAGCCCTTCATCGTTACCTATAATTCCAAACCGTTGCTTAATATTTTGAAGATCTTTCATTATCCTTTTAAAGAATGTGCGAATTTAAGATATTTTTAAAACATTGGGAAATTCAATTTTCGTAAATTCGCAAGATGAGAAAACAATCCGGTAATCACTTTGCAGCCATTATTCCTGCACGTTATGCCTCTTCAAGGTTTCCCGGGAAACCACTTGTGAGGATAGGTAACAAGTCCATGATCCAGAGGGTGTATGAGCAGGCAGGAAAAGCAGTTGACCTGGTTTATGTGGCGACCGATGATGAAAGGATAATAAATGCAGTCAGGGATTTCGGCGGCAAGGCTGTACTGACATCGACAGAACACTTAAGCGGGACTGACCGTTGTGCTGAGGCTGTTGACATAATAATGGATGAAACAGGACAGAAGATCGACATTGTGCTGAATATTCAGGGGGATGAGCCTTTTATTGACCACGAGCAGATAAACCTCCTCAAATCATGCTTTAATGATAAAAAGGTAGAGATCGCCACACTCATAAGGAAAACCAGCTCGGGTGAAGATATTTTTAATCCGAATCATGTGAAGGTGGTACTCGATAGGGAGGGAAATGCAATTTATTTCAGCAGGGCTGTCATTCCGTATTACAGGGACACTGAGTCTGCTTTATGGTCAAAAGAGCACGTTTTCTTCAAGCATCTGGGGCTTTACGCTTATACCACTGAAGCCCTGAAAAAAATTACCCTGCTGGAAAGAAGCCCCCTTGAAATTGCCGAATCGCTTGAACAAAACAGATGGCTTGAAAACGGCCTTAAAATAAGGACAGAGTTAACCGACCGTGAAAGTATCAGCATTGACACACCTGATGATCTGGAGAGTGCTCTCAGACATCTTAATGATTTTGTTTAAATATTTGCTAACTTTAGCACAATTTTTGATGCATAACACAAAACGGTATATATGAAGAAGAGTTTGCTCTTTATTCTCTTTATCATTTTTACTTTAGGCCTTCAAGCACAGAAGGATACCGTTAATGTTTCACCCTATCAGGTTCAAAAAAGCGCTTTGGCCGATGCTGCAAACGCCAGTATTACTATATATCCTGTTCCGATAAGAGAGAATTATTTTACAATAAGAAGCGAAAAGGAGATCACAAGTGTTAAGGTAACCAATATCATTGGACAGGATATTTTCAAGGTAAAATGTAATAACCCTGAGACACTTACAAAAATCAATCTTGATAATCCAAAAAGAGGGATGTATCTTGTAACAATAGTTCTGGATGACGGTGCCAGGGTAGTGAAGAAAATTATGATTGAGCAGGCTGAATAAGTGTAAAGATTACTCAGTATTTGAGCGGATGTTCGGGGGAATTTTCCGCAAATAAAATTTGAAAATTTAATAACCATTTGGAAATTGTAAACATTCCCTTTCACGGGTTGTTTATCATTTGTAAGGAACTACAGATATTATTATAATATTTAGCCATGGAAGAAGGATATAATGTATTCTCGATCAGAGACCTGGAGAATTTTTCAGGTATCAAAGCCCATACAATCAGGATCTGGGAAAAAAGATATGGGATACTCGAACCTGAAAGAACTGATTCAAATATCAGAACCTACAATGAATCAGAACTTAAAAAAATACTTAATGTAGCCTATCTTAACCGCAGTGGTTTGAAAATATCAAAGATTGCCAGGCTCGACGAAGATGAGCTTACCCAAAAGGTTATGACAGTAAGCAGCAGTAATGATGATCCGGATCATGAATTTCAGCCGGGTAAAATACTGATGTCAGCCATCCGGTTCAATGAAGATCTCTTCAAAGAGACACTGGCTCCTTTTATAAAATACAGAGGTATTGAAGAGGCTTATTGCAGATACCTTCATCCCCTTTTGGAAAAAGCTAAAATACTCTGGCAGACCGGTAGTCTATCCAGAGCACAGGAGCAGTTTATAAGAAGCATAATCAAGCAGATAATAACTATTGAAGACAATCAGCTGAAGCCGTGGACCGGAAGGTCAAAACCATCAGTTGCCATGATTAATACTTCCGATAATCTGAGCGATAATAACTTCCTGTTCTATAAATATGTCCTCAGAAAACATGGATTTGAGGTTATATATACCGGAGGCATTCTCCCCGCATCGGAAGCTATTGAAATGTTCAAGATCAAACCATTTGAATACCTTGTGGTTAACTCCAGCGGATTTGATTTTGCTAAGAAGAAGATCGTGTATTTCAGCAACATCGGCAAATCATTGATGATCAAGAAAATAATCCTCACTGATTTTCCTGATGAAAAAGAAAAAAAACAGCAGGATAGACTCTTAATAACAAGAGATCCTGCAGGTTTTATAAGCTGTGTCGAAAGCCTGAAGTGATTATCTCACTTTTACAGTCACTCTATCCACAATATTCAAAGCCGTGGTCAGAGTACTGAGATCGGTGAACAATTCCCCGGTTTTTCCTGAATAATGACTATGACCTGCCGGATTCATCTGATATGAATCCTTTGGCAGTTTTGTATCTATAACTGCCTCATAAACAAGCGCAGGCTGGCATGAGATCTTGTAATTCTCATCATCAGGGTATCTGTCATTGGTCCAGTATTCGTTCCAGTCCCAGTTTTGGTTTATCTCCATCATTACTTTGTATTTTTCAGGAAGAGAGCCATCTGCATGTGATGTAAGAGTAAAGCTGGTTATTGGTGTGGCCCCTGAATAAGCATCCGGAACGGATGATTGATCATCAGGAACATAGAGGCCGTCAGCAGCTATAATGCCTCGTTTGTGCGACCAGTATGGAAGGGTTTGTGGAGCTCGTTTTTCTCCGCTTATCCATTTATTCCCTTCCTGTTTTGCATATCTGAAAAAACCCGTCCCCACGGCTTTAGCTACATAAAGGGTCTGAATATATTTGCCATCAGCATCTTCGAGCCATATTGCAAAAAGAGGGTAGTAAAAGGACACTCCTTTATCTAGGTCCACTATTATTTCAGGACCTTCACCCCGTGTGTTGGTAACCAGTGTTGTCTTTTCTTCCGGCACCGCAGGTTGTTTTTTAATTGAGCCTGTTGAGCAGGCACCTAATGTCAGAGCTATGAGTAATATAATTATCCTGTTCATTTCTGTTTTGTTTAAAATTCGATCATAATTCCTATTGTCGGCAATACAGTTCCCGATGAGCCGTCGATGTACTTTGGAACATACTTTTGCGGGTCAGACGAATCGGTAAAAGGAATGCCGTTCATATCCGATTCCCTGATCAGAATTGCAGGTTGGTCTGCCTGGTGATTGTAAACGTTCTGGACGTCAGCATAAAGCATCAGCGACCACCCTTTGAAGTAGTATTGTTTGTCGATCCTCAGATCGAGCTGATGGAATGATTTGAGGCGCTGGCTGTTGAAATTTGAATAGTCGAGATAACCTTGCCCCTGGAGATCCCATGCAGCCTTAAGCATAGATTTCTCAATATCATAAGGAGTGTAGGGAGCGCCTCCGACAAATCGCCACTTGAAGCCTAAATCCCAGTTGCGGTTTAACTTCTTCGTTGCTGTAAGATTAAAGAGATGACGGTTGTCCCAGGATGAGGGGATCCAATTGGAAGCAAGATCCTTAAATTCGCTTCTTACATACGTATAGGAGAATACCAGATTTATCCTTTTAAATTCTTTCAGCCTGCCGAGTAATTCAATACCGTATGCTCTTCCGTCTGAAGTTGAAGTAAGCTCTTCATCCCCAAAGATACCGTAATCGGCGCTTTTGCTTGAAATAGGAATCATCTCCCTCACAGAAAAAGGATACTTTGAATAGAACTTCATAAATCCTTCTGCAGTGATCTGGATGTTCTCGCTTGGCACAAGCTCCACTCCTGCCACAATATGGTCGGAGCTTATGTACTTCAGATTGTTGTTCTTATTCACAAACTCTTCTGTTGCGGTCGAGTATCCGAGAGCAGTGTATGGCGGCAGCTGGTAATAGCGGCCAATATTGAAATTCAGATTCAGCTTTTCAGTAAGGATATATGATGCTGAAAGTCTGGGTGATAACTGCTTCAGGGGATTTGACATCGAGGGGGAATATGTGTTGAAATCGGTGCGGACACCCAGTGATAGTCTGAGCCTCTCCTCAAGTATTGACTTGCTCATCTGACCGAAAACACCAAACTTACCGAGCTTAAGGTTTGTCTCATAGTTCAGTTCATTTTCTCCCAGACCTGTATAAAGAAGCCTGTATGTCGAATTCCTGTAGTGAGCATATTCGGCACTTGCGCCAAAATTAACTCTCAGCCCCTTCTCTCCGATTATCGTTCTTTCAAACCTCGATTTGATCTCACCTTCACCTGAAAGGTAGTCGAACAGCTTGTTAGTGTCAGCTTCTACGTTTCCGGCATATTTGTACTGTGAATTATTAAGATAATTCCTGCTAAAGACCCATGTATCATACCCGGTTCCCCTGAAATGTTTGTAAACCAGACCGGTAACATAGCTGTATTGTTCCTGAACCGGAATATAGTCGAGTATATATCGTTGGTACTCCGTATCATTGGCTTTCATGTTAAGTTTGAAATCATCCTTTGCACCTAGTCCAATAATGGTGATCTCATTTTTATCATCAAGACGCACTCTGTACTTAAACTGGAAATCCGTATAATTCGGAAAGAAAGGAAGCTTAAGTGCGCTGAACAAAAGCTGCAGGTAAGATCTTCTGACCGACACCAGAAGACTGCTGTTTTTTCCGGTTGGACCGTCAAGTGTGAGCCCAAGATCAGAAGCGCCGAGTGTAGCACGGTATTTCATCTTGTCTCTGTTCCCGTCGATGAAAGTAAAGTTGAGAACTGAACTGAGGGCATTGCCTTTTGAAGCCGGGAATGCTCCTGAAAGAAAATCGACCGATTGAACAAAGTCGACATTAAGGATGCCAACCGGACCACCCGAAGCACCCTGTGTGGAGAAATGATTAAGATATGGGATCTCAACATTATCCACATAGAATCTGTTTTCGTTGGGGCCGCCTCCCCTGACAATAACATCATTCCTGAATGCAGGTGTCGATGCAACTCCGGGGAATGATTGAATGACCTTTGATATATCCCTGTTCCCTCCGGGATTCTTTTCAATCTCGTCTATCCCTATGATCCTGACCGAAATGGGCGTTTCAGCTTTCTTTACAAACGGTGAAGCTTTTATAACCACTTCTCCGATATCGATAGCAAGCTCCTCGAGAGGGATCTCAATATTTACCTGGTTGCTGTTTGTTACCAGAAGTGCGGAAGAGATAGACGGTTTGTATCCTACTGAGGAAACTCTCAGTTCTGTATATCCTGGTTTTACTCCTGTGAACAGGAAATTTCCGTCAAAATCAGATACGGCTCCTGTTGTTGTTCCCCATATCTGTATTGTTGCAAATGGAACACCCTCGTTAGTCTTTGAATTGAAAACCCTTCCCTTGATCACCCCTGAATTTGCCTGTCCAAAAATCGCAGGGAAGAGAGAAATAAATAATAGAAGTATAATATTAATGCGTTTCATAGAAATTAA
The DNA here is from genome assembly GCA_026391595.1 of Bacteroidia bacterium. Lineage (GTDB taxonomy): Bacteria > Bacteroidota > Bacteroidia > Bacteroidales > VadinHA17 > LD21. Next base: position 15,145 of record JAPLDY010000152.1, on the reverse strand, counting down.
AATTTGCCTCTAAAACAACGTAAACAGAGGAATTGTTCAAAAAAATTCGAATAAAATCAGGAAATTTTCTAAAATTTCAGAAGAGCACTGAAATAAGATCTCTCAAGTCCGAGATTGATTACGGGTTGCCTACTTTCAACAGCATCAATTCTGGTAAGAATATTTTTTGCGAATCTTGTTACTTCTGTCTTTGAGGTTGTCAGAATCTTATGAGACATGGCTTTTGTAATCGAGGAAACCTCCTGCCAGAGTTTTTTAATATTTATATCCAGATAGCAGTCAGAAAATGAATTCCAGATATAATCGACTGCTGCGGTTGAAGGATGAAGCATATCGTCATCATAGAACCGGTAATCGCGAAGGTCATCCATAACAATCTCATAAGCAGGAAAATATTCCGGTTTTGAAGGATGACCCAGAAGCTCCTCGACTGCCAGGAGGAGAACAGATTTGCTTATCTGGTTGCCATGGGCTCCATCTTTCCAGTGACGGACAGGGCTGACAGTAAATATGACTTTTAGGTCAGGAAAAAGTGATTTGAGTCTCTCAAGCTGATTATTCCAAAGAGAGACTATAGCCTCGACTGAAAGCAGTTCGTTTGTAAATTCCGATGATGGTATCTTATGGCAATTGGATACAATTTTACCTGAATGTTTCCATCTGTATACCCTTGCCGTTCCGAATGTGACAAAAAGAAACCTGGCTCCCGTAAGAAAATCTCCGGCGGCTTCACTCCTCCTGTTTATCTTTTCCAGAACAGCTTCCGCATTCTCTGAAGAGAAATCAGTATAATGATTGAAGCTCAGCCATGTATTTTTATGTTCGTAAAGATCAGATGCCATATAGTTCCTTCCGGAGGTTATTGTATCTAAGGTGTTGCAGACCGAGACCGGGTTGTAAACCGTACCTGACGGATTTATCATCACAGGCATATGGCCGGTTTCCATCCGGTGTCCTATTGAAGCGGCAAAACATGATCCTATGAACATTACCGGATCATTATATGTAATCCTGTTAGGTGAAGGATTGATTTTTACAACTGTTCTTAATTCCATTTCAGTTAACCATCTTGTTGATCCAGGTTTTCAGATATTCAAAAACTTTATCCCTGAAAAGTTCGTTATGCAGCTCATGGTATCCCCCCTCCCATATCTTAAGTTCGGCTAGTTTTGTCTTAGAGGCAAATTCCCGGCTGCCATCAGGCGAACACAGCAAATCGTCGCTGCCGTGCATCAGCAGAAGAGGGATATTGAGTTCAGAAGCATGAGCCAATGCATAGCCTGCTGCACTCATTGCGCTGTGAAACAGGCTTACAGATATCTTATTATGAACCAGAGGATCTAAGGTATAGCGTTTAACTACCTCCCTGTCGTGTGAAAAATGATCGACCACAAGACCTGATGGCTGTACCATTCCGGGTAGGATGTTCTTCATCATGGCAGCAAGCATGATCTTGGATTTGCCTGGCTGGAATGACAGCTTAAGCCACGGAGATGTCACTATTGCACCTTTGAAGCCGGGCTTTTTCCTCAGAAGAAAATCCAGCACGATTCCGCCACCCAGACTTTGACCATAAATAAAAACAGGAATTCCGGGAAAAGTTTTGCTGACATTCTCCTGGAGTATTTCTATCATCTCGTCGGTAAGCGAATAGCTTCTTATATTCCCGCGTGCTCCATCGGAACGGCCGTGTCCGGGCAGATCGACACCTGTAAATCCGATCCCCTCCCTGTTCAGAAGAGCTGCCCATGATTCATACCTCTGGATATGCTCTCCCAGGCCATGGACAAATATTATGAAAGCTTTTGCTTTGTCGCCGGGAGTGGATATCATACCCTTCAATACCTGACGGTTACTGAGAACTATATTGTATTCCATGGTTTTATTCTTTAAAAGTACAAAAGTTGAAGGAATCTGCTTGGAAAAGGAGACAAATATTAATTTCTTCATTGTCATTTACCCCCTTTCTTATTTCCCCCAGGGGGGAAACGCCTTCGCAGCATGCCGGCCCCTCCGCTAAAATAGCCCACCGGGCTATTTCTTTACGCTCGGGCCTCCCCGTGGGGGAAGGTTGGGAAGGGGGTTTTCTATTTATATATAATTTATACACATCTCTGTTTTAGTTGCATATCATATTCATTATCTGTGTTTTACCATGCAGCCTTATTTAGAATGATTCTGGAATATGTGGATATTAGGATATTAAGATTTGCTTATCTTTTTATATGTTTATAAATTTGCGATAACAAATAAAATAATAAGAGCTATGACAACAATTGAATTCAATACCAGTCTGATCGGAATGAAGCCCAATCTTCAAAGGTTTGCCATGAGCCTAACATCCGATCGCGACGATGCACTGGACCTGGTTCAGGACACATATCTGAAAGCTATTACTTATAAGGACAAATTTGCGGACTATACAAACCTCAAAGCATGGGTTTTCACTATTATGAAAAATACTTTCATTAATAATTACAGGCGCGGAGTAAAAGAGAATACCATTATTGATGGTACCCAGGATCTTTATTACATCAATCAGCCGGGCGACAAGGGATTTATATCTCCAGAGTCGAATTATGCTGAAGGTGAAATTGAACGTGCAATAGATTCACTCGGGGATGAATTCAGGATCCCCTTCAGGATGCACCTCAATGGTTACAAATACAAAGAGATAGCTGATGAACTTGGTTTAAAGATAGGTACAGTAAAAAGCAGGATATTTTTCACGCGTCAGAAACTCATGCTGATGCTCAAGGATTACGTTAAGTAGTACTCGTTTTAGTCAGGTTTGGTTTTTAGGGAAAGCAGGGGCGTATGAATAACGCCCCTTGCTTATTTTATTTTCTTACCGACCTGAAGATGATCCCTGCAAGAACAAACAACAGAAATATACCTGTCACATACCATGCCCATTTATTGGGCGTTTTTGATTCAGCCCACATCTCATATTGCTGAGTTGTAAAATAATCTGATTTAACAGGCCAGAGCATAATATCTGTTGAATCAACAAAGCCGTTTGTACCTATCAATTTACCCGGCATAATGATCCTTACAGTATACTCTTTGAAATCAAAAAGTACGTTTTCGGCTGAAATAGCAGCTGCAGAATCAGCTTCAATCATGAATTTCTGACCATTTTCCAAGCCCAAATATCTCTGCAAGAGTATCCCTTTAGTCCATAATGAGTCAAAATTATTATCTAAACCCTCTTCATTTGTTTCAAGCAGCTTCACTAAATCGTCTTCATGCGCTTTCAATGATTCCTTTGTAATATCACTGCCGGCTTTACCTTCAGTTAGCATTAAAAATGCGGCCGACCATTCCGATACAAGACATTTATAGGCCCATCGGTCTGTTTTCTTTTTTACCGTATCTTCAAATGCCTTATATTTCAGACTATCAGGTCCTTCTGTCTTTTCTTTGACGACACTTTCAGGAGAATAAAACCACTTTAGTTCTTCCTGATTCAGAAAATCCGAAACAGGATAACCATTCTTAATCTTCCTGTCGATTATTTCTGCAAAATGGTACTCTGTATTAAACCATTTAAAGGTTTTTTTGAATTCTGCTCTCCGGGGAATGCCACGGTTACTGCCGCTATCGGCAACGTATGCCTGGTCGATTTCAGAGACATTTCCGTACAATTTTTCTGCCCGTTTTACCCAGGTCGTGTCACCCTTGTCACTTATCTCAAGTGAATCTTTCACTATCCATGTTGAGTCAAAGGGTACCTGAATTTTTTCTAGCTCAAATTTGTTCTCTGTGTTTTTCATTTCAATTTTCCGTGTAACTGATCCGTCCGTGTGAACGATATCTGTCACAACAGTCTCTGGTTCATCACAGGAAATTAGCATAACCAGGATAAAAGAGACAGCCAATTTAAGAGATCTGTTTTTCATAATACTAGAGATTAAATTTCTTTTTGTTCTTTTCAGAGAGTTTCTTTTCGTACATCTGTTTAAGCTCAGGATCATCCTCTATAATATGGATCAGATTTTTATATTTATTCTCCATGTCGTTGTACGAATTCACTAATTCTTCCAATTGTTTACGGGTAATGGCAACTTTTCCGGTTTTGAGCCTGAGCTTTGTCCGCCTGTCTACAGTTATATTGTAATCCTGGTTAACCGGACTCAAGTTGACGAACTGGCTCCCTGTCGTTACTGTTTGATTTTCAAGCAGATTTAACCGTCTGAGGATCAGTGTGTTTTGATAAAGAAACAGTCCTACAAAAAATATCGAAACTGTTATGAGTGTTGTTCTCACCCAGCCTATATAAACCCAGCCAAACAGGTAATCGAAGAGATTAAAATCCTCCTGCACCTTTCTGCCGGATTTTTGAATTTCTTTTAACACCCCTTTTTCAATATCTTCCAATCCATTGAGTTCAGGTTTGGATTTTCTGAGGATATTGAGGACCCTTTCATATTTTTTTTCTTCTTCTGTCATCTCAGATATATTTTTCAATCATTTCACCAATATTTTTTCTTGCATAATGAAGGTTGGCCTTTATGTTCCTTTTGCTCATCCCTGTTATTTCAGAGATCTCTTTCGGTGTCATCTCCTCAAGGTCGCTCAGGACAAAAACGGATTTTTGCCTGGGGCTAAGCTTCCTGGTCATCAGATTTATGATCATTGCGGTTTCCCTGTTCTCAAGTTCAGATGGGTTTTCGTCTGAAATATGGTTTGAGATCGAAGCCCAGGTTTTGTCGTCAGCTCTATCTTCCATAATTTTCTTTTTCCTTCTCATCTCGTCGTAGCACTTGTTCACCACAATCCTGTATAACCATGTCTTATAACTTTCTGCCGATTTGATCTTATTCAGCTTCGACCATATTGTTATCATGGTTTCCTGAACAACATCTTTTGCAAGGTCCTCATCACCAAGCATTCTGAAGGCTACAGAGAAGGCAAAAGGGGAAGATATTCCTATTAGCTTTCTGAAATTCTGCAGATTGCCTTTTTTGCACTCTTCTATTAATTCGAGATTAACCAAAATCAAATTGTTATCTGTAATAAAGACGTATTATTACAGGAAAGGTAAAAAACAAATTGCAATTTTATTGGAGAATCAGTCTTATTAGAAATCCATTGAGAGGATTGCCGCAGCAATATTACGCTTAAGGTCGGCGAATTTTATCCTTCCCATGGCTGTGTTGCTGAATAACTCTTTGAATTGATCCTCAGTAAGTGATTGCCAATCCTGGCGGGACATACCAGCTATTTTCTCATTAATGGCAAATTCAGGATGATTATTTGGTTTTACATTCTTATTCCATGGACATACTTCCTGACATTTGTCGCAGGCATAAACTCTTCCTCCCATCTTTGGAATGAACTCTTCGGGTATCGGCCCCCGGTTTTCTATCGTGAGGTTTGAAATGCATTTCCGTGCATCTATTGTCCTGTCGTCATTTATCGCTCCGGTCGGGCAGGCATCTGTACATAATCTGCATTCGCCGCAATATTCCTTATTCAAAGGCTTATCGTATTCAAGGTCAATGTTCAGCATCATAATTCCGATAAAGAAGAATGATCCAATTTCCTTATTGATCACTATTGAATGCTTCCCCTGCCACCCCAGCCCTGCTTCCTGAGCCCATCCTTTCTCAAAAAGCGGATCTGAATCGACAAATATTTTTCCTTCGCAGCCGGGGACCTCAACCTTTACATATTCAAGGAGCTTCTCAAGTTTGTTTTCAATAACATCATGATAATTAATCCCGTATGTATATCTCGAAAGAAGTGGTGCACTATGATCTATCTGCTTTAATTCTGAGTAGTAGCTGAATCCCACAACCGCAAGCGACCTGGTTCCCGGGAATAATAAGTCAGGATCTGCCCGATTTTCGGTATTCCTCTCCAGGTACGACATATTGTCGTTCATCCCCGCCTCGCACCATTTCTGTAAAATTTCTGCCCGTTCTGTCATCTTGCGGGTTTTTGCAATTCCGCAGATATCAAAATTAAGTTCACGGGCTTTAGCCTTGATCAGCGCAGATAGATTTTTTTCACTAGGTGACATAACAGGGAATGTTTTTAAAGGAATCCGAGTTCAAGCTTCGCCTCATCGCTAAGCATGTTCTTATCCCATCGCGGAGTAAAGGTAAGCTTCAGGTCAATGTCTTTCACACCCTTCGTCCCCCCTGCTTTATATTTGACCTCTTCGATGAGCTGTTCTGCCATCGGACAGTTTGGTGCTGTAAGCGTCATGGTAATATGAACAATATGATCGTCGTCGATATTGATGTTGTAAATAAGACCAAGGTCATAGATATTGACTGGTATCTCAGGATCGAATATGCTCTTGAGCACTCCGATGATCCGTGTTTCTATTTCAAGCTGTTCTGTAGCATCCATAATAGAATTTATTAAATCTAACCCACCCCTAGCCTCCCGCCGTACCGTCGGGACAGGCTCTCCCGGGAGGGGAACCATTTGAATTTCCTGATGTCTGGTGCCTTCCCGATAGCTATCGGGAGCCTGTCGCCTTATATGCCATTGCATAAAGTTTCATCTGCCGCACCATTGACAGAAGGCCATTTGATCTTGTAGGTGAAAGATTCTGCTTCAAGCCTATTTTGTCGATGAACCAGAGTTCAGCGGAAATGATCTCATCAGGCGTTCTTCCGGAAAGTACTCTGATAAGAAGTCCTACAATGCCTTTTGTAATTATGGCATCGCTGTCAGCAGTGAAGAATACCCTGTTTTCCCTGAATTCAGGATGAAGCCAAACCTTTGACTGGCATCCTTCGATGAGAAAATCCTTCATCTTGAATTTGGGATCTATTGCAGGAAGATCTTTCCCCATATCAATGAGAAGATTGTACTTATCCATCCAGTCATCAAATACTGAAAACTCATCTGCTATTGCGTCCTGAACCTGATTGACTGTCATAAAATTCAATCTAAGAAAACATGGAAATTACTTTTTCAATTCCCGTGCCAAGGTATTCGATCTCCTCTATTGTATTATAGAAGCACATTGATGCACGCACTGTGCCGTCGATTCCAAACCTGTCCATCACCGGCTGGGCACAGTGAGTGCCGGTCCTGACAGCAATGCCAAGCTTGTCGAGTATCATGCCGGTATCGTACTGGTGTATGTTATTCAGAAGGAATGAGATGGTTGAAATTTTAAAAGGGGATCCCCCATAAATATGCAATCCCTCGATGCCTGACAATCTATTCGTTGCATAGTCGAGCAGCTCCTTTTCCCGTGCTGCAATATTTTCCCTTCCTAACGAAAGCAGATAATCCAATGCGGTTCCAAGACCTATTGCTCCGGGGAAGTTCATCGTTCCGGCTTCGAATTTAAAAGGAAGCTCATTATAGGTGGTCTTTTCAAATGTAACGTTCTCAACCATATCACCACCTCCCTGGTAAGGAGGCAGTTCTGCGAGCCATTTTTCTTTTCCATAGAGAACGCCAATACCTGTCGGACCATATATTTTATGACCGGAGAAAACATAAAAATCACAATCAAATGCACAGACATCGGTCACACCGTGCTGAACACCCTGTGCTCCGTCAACAAGAACAGGCACATTCGCAGAATGAGCAGCTTCAATAATTTCTTTAACAGGAAGGATTATTCCCAGGGCATTTGAGACTTGTGCTATTGCTACCAGTTTGGTTTTGAAGGATAGTAATTTATAGTACTCCCCGAGTATGATCTCGCCATTGTCATTTATCGGAATTACTTTAAGCTTCGCGCCTCTCCTTTCGCACATCATCTGCCAGGGCACTATGTTGGCATGATGTTCAAGATGACTTATAATTATCTCATCACCATTTTCAATAAAGCGTTCACCGAAAGAAAACGCAACCGCATTTATAGAACTGGTCGCGCCCGAGGTGAAGACAATTTCTTCCCGTTTACCTGCATTTATGAATGATCTGACTTTTTCTCTGGCCTTTTCATATTCTTCCGAGGCCTTATCACTTAGTGAATGAATACCGCGGTGAATATTTGCATTATAGGATGTAAACACATCACTTACAGTATCTATAACGCATTGAGGTTTTTGAGTGGTTGCTCCGTTGTCGAAATATACAAGCGGTTTCCCGTAAACCTTTGTTTTAAGTATCGGGAAGTCTGCTCTTATGTGGGTTATATCTTTCACTTCATGAATAATTAACCGCATTTAACCATACAGCTGGCACATCGCGACAACTCACCTTTGAGTCTCTGCATCACGAGATTATCCATTCTCTCCTGCAAGGCCTCAACCTTGATATTCTGTATCACTTCATGGGCAAATCCGAACATAAGCATCAGCCGTGCCTGGCGCTTATCGATACCCCTTGATCTGAGATAGAAAAGTGCATCATCGTCAAGCTGTCCAACTGTTGCCCCATGACTGCACTTGACATCATCGGCATAGATCTCAAGCTGGGGTTTGGTATCCATTTTGGCATCGTCGGTGAGAAGTATGTTGTTGTTCTTCTGGTAGGCTACGGTACCCTGGGCATCCTTATGAACATATATACGGCCGTTGAATGCTCCGGTAGCCATATCATCAAGCACCCCCTTAAAAAGCTGATTGCTTGTGCAATTCGGGAAGGCATGGTCGACATTCACAAAATTATCGATATGCTGAAACTTATCTGCCAGATAGAGTCCGTACGAATTACACTCTGCTCCTTCTCCGCCAAGATAATGATGTGTGCTGTTGCGTACAAGTCCTCCATGAAGTGTAATATTATTTGAAGAAGCATTGCTGTTCCTCTCCTGATGGATGAAGGTATGTGTGATCTTGGCAGCATTGTTATGTTCGTTCTGCACTCGTATAATGTCAAAATGTGCATTCTCACCAATATAAACCTCAGTAACTGCATTTGTAAGAAACTTCTGGGGTGAAAGGGTATGGTCGCATATGATCAGAGTGACATCAGCATTTTTCTCAACGATTATAAGGCTCCGGTGCTGGTTGAAGATATCCTGATCAGACTGAACAAGATTGACGATTTGTATAGCTTTCTTAAGTACAACTCCTTCAGGCACCCATATAAAAACACCATCTGAAGCCATTGCTGTGTTGAGATGAACAAGACCGTCGGAATTTCCGTTGACATATTTTCCGTAATGCTTCTCTATCTTGTCGCTGAATTTTTTCGATGCTTCGTTCAAGCTCCCTATCCATATCCCTCCGGGAAGCTGCCGGAGCTTGTCGTTTAATGTAGGATAAAATCCATTTAAAAGAACCAGACCATGTGCATCGAGGTCGGTGACATCGCATCTGAACTCTTCTGCCATCGCAAAATCGGATTCAGAAGGCAGGAAGTAACTCTTAAAATCATGATTAAAAAAGGTGTCGAGATTGGTATATCTGTAAGATTCATTCTTTCTGGTCGGGATGCCGAGCTGACAGAACTTCTCTATGGCAGCCTCGCGGAAAGAGTTTATATACGGAGACGAACTCTCCGATATCCTCTTAATGTTTTCCTTATAAAAATTAAGATACTGTTCCGATCTTTCTGCCTGGTTGCTCATGACTCCTCAACTTCTTTCCGTATCCACTCATATCCTTTTTCTTCAAGCTCAAGTGCCAGCTCCCTGCCTGCAGTCTTGACGATTCTTCCATCGTAGAGCACATGCACCACATCCGGAATAATGTAATCGAGGAGTCTCTGGTAATGAGTTATGACTATTGCCGAGTTATCCGGCCTTTTAAGCTTGTTTACTCCGTTGGCAACAATTCTGAGGGCATCGATATCGAGACCCGAGTCTGTCTCATCCAGTATTGCCAGCTTTGGTTCCAGCATTGCCATCTGGAAGATCTCGTTCTTCTTTTTTTCACCTCCGCTGAATCCCTCGTTGACCGACCTGTTTGCGAGCTTGGAATCTATCTCAACAAGCTCTTTTTTCTCCCGCATCAGCTTCAGGAAATCGGAAGCTGAAAGAGGCTCAAGGCCTTTATATTTGCGATGTTCGTTGACGGCTGTCTTCATGAAGTTGACCATGCTCACACCCGGAATTTCTATCGGATACTGGAATCCCAGGAATATTCCTGCCCTGGAACGCTCCTCAGCAGCCATCTCAAAAAGGTTCTTTCCCATGTAAGTAATGGTTCCCTCCGTCACTTTGGCAAATTCCCTTCCGGCAAGCACTGCTGCGAGTGTGCTTTTACCCGAACCATTAGGTCCCATGATGGCATGGACTTCTCCTTCCTTCACCTGCAGGCTTATGCCCTTAAGGATATTCTTACCATCAATTTCAGCCTTCAGATTATCAATTACAAGCATGATTTCTTTCTTTGATCTTTTGTGTTTTGTCTTTTGTCTTTTATCCAACGCTTCCTTCGAGGCTGATCTGCAGAAGTTTCTGAGCTTCAACAGCAAACTCCATCGGAAGCTTATTCAGCACCTCCCGTGCATAACCATTGACGATTAGTCCTATCGCGTCCTCTGTCGATATACCTCTCTGGTTGCAATAAAAGATCTGGTCCTCCCCGATTTTAGAGGTTGTTGCTTCGTGCTCAACAACAGCAGACTGATTATCAACTTCGATATAGGGGAATGTATGGGCTCCGCATTTATCTCCTAGCAAAAGCGAATCGCACTGTGAGTAATTCCTTGAACCTGTCGCATTTTTCAAAACCTTTACGAGACCGCGATAGCTGTTTTGTCCATGCCCTGCAGAAATTCCCTTTGATACAATTGTGCTTTTTGTGTTTTTTCCGATATGTATCATTTTTGTTCCAGTATCGGCCTGCTGATAATTATTGGTCACAGCAACGGAATAGAATTCACCTGTCGAATTATCGCCGCGGAGAATGCACGATGGATATTTCCAGGTTATTGCCGATCCTGTCTCAACCTGAGTCCATGATATCTTGGAGTTTTCACCTCTGCATAAACCTCGTTTTGTCACAAAATTGAATATCCCTCCCCTGCCATCTTTATCACCGGGGTACCAATTCTGAACGGTTGAATATTTTACCTCGGCATTGTTCTCTGCAATTATCTCAACTATAGCGGCATGAAGCTGGTTCTCATCTCTCCTTGGTGCCGTGCATCCTTCAAGGTAACTCACATATGCTTCTTCGTCAGCCACCAGGAGAGTGCGTTCAAACTGGCCGGTGTTTGCAGAGTTTATCCTGAAATATGTTGAAAGCTCCATCGGACAGCGAACGCCTTTCGGGATATAACAGAATGAGCCGTCGCTGAACACTGCTGAATTAAGTGATGCAAAGAAATTATCAGTGTAAGGTACTACGGTGCCCATATATCTTTTCACCAGATCGGGGTACTCTTTCACTGCATCGCTAAACGAGCAAAAGATGATACCTGATTCGGCAAGCGTTTCCCTGAAAGTTGTTTTTACGGATACGCTATCCATTACAGCATCAACGGCAACTCCTGTAAGGTGTTTCTGTTCTTCAAGCGGGATGCCAAGCTTGTCAAATGTCTTCTTCAGTTCAGGGTCAATATCATCAAGACTTTGAGGAGATATCTTCTGCATTGGAGCAGCATAATATATAATATCCTGGTAATCAATTGATGGTATCTTAAGGTTTGCCCATCCTGGCATCTTCATCGTTTTCCAGTGACGGAATGCCTTGAGTCTGAATTCAAGAAGCCATTCGGGTTCATTTTTCTTTTTTGAAATAATACGGACGACCTCTTCATTAAGTCCCTTAGTAATCCTATCAGTTTCAATATCGGTATAGAATCCGTACTTGTAATCACCGGAAGTTACATCACTTATTATTTTATCCTGATCTTTCTCCATCTATATTGCTTTCAAATCTCCATATTGCCTCATAGAATAACAAACTGCTATTAATAATGTTATTCCTTCAATTGATTTTCTTTGTTTGCCCCATAACCTGAAGGGAGCAAAGAAAATCAATTTTCACCCTTTAGGGCCGGGGCAATAAAAATTGATTTCCTCTCTAAGGATCATATTTGTTAATTAGATTTAATCTAAATAAACACACAAAAATATAAAAATATCCTCAAAGGCTATAAACCAGGGCACCAAAATTATCAATTCCGGAGCTTTAAATAAAGCTTAAAAAGATGATTTAGGTCTGTGAATGCAACGCAAAAATATTTCTATATTGGTGCCCTGAAAAAACATAGTTCCCTGATAATATGAAAAATGCCATTATGTCTTTACTGAAAAGCAACAGCAAAAGGCTATTCATTTTCTTATTAATACTCCTGTCACCGGTTACACTTCTTGCAGCAGATGGAAATATTCCCTCCATTGGACCCGTTAGGGCAGAATTTATAATCTTTGGACTGATATTGCTTGGTGTAGCCCTGTTTCACAAGCATACTTTCTGGGTGGCAGTTATTGGTCTTGCTGTTCTTCTGACATTCAAGTTCATTTTCGATCCCGCTTTTAATCTGGGGGAACACATGTTTGGAACAACCCCGTTCGGTGAACAACTTATGGACAAAGATCTGAGGCAGGGAGAATGGGGAATTATTCTCAATCTTCTGGGATTGCTTCTGGGATTTGCGGTCCTCTCAAAGATTTTCGAGGAATCACATGTTCCGGAGGTACTTCCGCGGTACCTGCCTGATGACTGGAAAGGCCCTTTTCTGTTACTGATCTTTGTATTTGTTCTTTCATCATTCCTGGATAATATTGCTGCCGCTTTAATCGGAGGTACAATTGCACTCGTTGTTTTCAAGAACAAAGTTCATATCGGCTATATTGCGGCCATAGTAGCAGCAAGCAATGCAGGTGGATGTGGAAGCGTGGTTGGTGACACAACTACAACAATGATGTGGATCGATGGGGTTGCGGCGTTCAATGTTCTCCACGGGTATGTCGCTGCAATTGTTGCATTGCTTTTCTTTGCATGGTTTGCAGCTCACCAGCAGGATAAATTCCAAAGAATACAGAAAACGGCAGCTGAGAATGTAAGAATCGACTGGCTGAAGCTGGTCAATGTTGTTCTGATCCTCGCAGGTGCCATAATATCCAATATTCTCTATGACATGCCAGCGCTTGGCGTCTGGATTGCAATAGTCATTGGAGTTTTATTAAGACCGGTTCCGTGGAAAGAAGTGCCCGGAGCCCTGAAAGGAACTATTTTCCTTCTTTGTCTTGTTACGTGTGCATCACTAATGCCTGTTGAAGAACTTCCCAATGCATCATGGGGGACCGCCTTTGCACTTGGGTTCCTTTCATCGGTTTTTGATAACATCCCTCTTACAAAACTTTGCCTCGACCAGGGACATTATGACTGGGGGATGCTTGCGTACACAGTAGGATTCGGAGGATCGATGATCTGGTTCGGCTCTTCGGCTGGTGTTGCGATTACAAACAAATTCCCCGAAGGACGGAATGTTTTGCTCTGGCTCAAGAAAGGATGGCATATAGCAGTGGCTTACATTCTTGGCTTTTTCACTCTTTATCTTCTTCTCGGATGGGAGCCTGCCGATAACAATGAACATAAGGTAATCAACTGCCCGGTTCCCGGCTGCCCTATGGCCGGGCAAGGGGAGGCAACAGGAGAAGTTGTAAGCTACCTCGATCTTGAAAAAATAAAGTAGAATGAAGAACAAACGAATTAAGAAATCAGAACAGCAGTTCTGCATTCTTAATTCGAATGTTCAAATGTTCTAACTTCAGATTGAGTCCTTTTTCTATTTATTCCATGTAAGCATATTGAGTATTTATTGCCCATTTTGATCAGTTAGTCAAAATAATATTGATTTGTTTCAAAATTTGCCGTATCTTTTTTCTTTTAATTCATTTAATGCCAGTCCTATGAAACATGTTCTGCTCAAAGGAATCCTGTTTACAATGGTATTGAGTGCCATTTGTACAGCCGCAATATCCCAGGTGCCCCGGGGATTCAATTATCAGGCAATAGCACGTGATGGTGAAGGAACTATCCTTTCGGATGTTGAACTTAAGATCAGGATAGGAATACTACAGACAATAACACCACTCAATGTGTTATGGGAAGAGGAACATTTAGTTACTACAGACAAATTTGGTCTTTTCAAACTGATTGTGGGAGATCTGCTGGCGGAACAATCCGGAGGGTCATTGGGCAGTTTTACAGAGATCAATTGGCTAAATCAACCTCTTTACCTTAGAACATCAATATATTTTAAAGGAGAATGGCTGCTTATGGGGGATGCTCAGCTATATTCAGTGCCTTATGCTTATGTGGCGGGCAATGTAAGCGGTGTACTACCGGAACTGAACATAAAAGGAGTAGTCACTGATCCCACCGAAGCGTTGTTCGAAGTAAAAAACAAAGGAGGACAAACAATTTTTGCGGTTTACAGTGAGGGAGTAAGGATATATGTCAGCGACGGAGATGCAAAAGGTGTCAAGGGCGGATTTGCAGTCGGAGGATTTGACGGGACAAAGGGAAACCAGGAATATTTAAGGGTAACATCTGATAGTACAAGGATCTATGTGAATGATAATCCGGCCAAGGCTGTAAAAGGAGGATTTGCCGTTGGTGGCTTTGATATCTCTAAAGGGACTCCGTTGGGAAATTTCCTCAACATAACAAAAGAAAATTATCTTATAGGACAGGATGCTGGAATTCATCTGAAACCTTTGAGCGGAGGTCTTTATAACTCTTTTCTAGGTTATCAGGCGGGATTTAGTTCAACATACGGTTATAAAAATCTTTTTGTGGGATATAATGCAGGATATGCAAACACTTCAGGAATATGTAATGTTTTCCTTGGTCCGGATGCCGGGGGTAGCAATACAACGGCCTGGTACAACACATTTGTAGGTATAGGTGCCGGATATAAAACTACCTCCGGAGGATATAATTCTTACTACGGTATCAATTCAGGATATGCAATGACAAGCGGTGTCAATAATGCGTTTTACGGAAGCAACTCCGGATATTGGTTTGATGGTGGCAGCGGGAACACCTTCCTCGGAGCTGAGGCAGGGAGAGGAGGTCCGGATAATGATCCGGCAGATCCTGCTGGAAATTACAATACACTTGTAGGTTCGTTCACCGGAACTGTTCTTGAAAATGCATCATACAATACAATAGTCGGAGCATCTGCAGGCGCTGCAATGAGGACAGGAAACTATAATGTTTTTCTTGGCTACCAGGCAGGAGCCGGTGAAACAAGCAGTAACAAGTTGTACATAGCTAACTCAAGCACAAATCCTCTGATCTATGGTGATCTT
>JAPLDY010000019.1 GCA_026391595.1 Bacteroidia bacterium | reverse complement strand
ATGTCGTTAATGCACTGACTGTGAGGCTGAATAACTGATACATAGGCCTAATCATTCGGAGCCATTTCAGGGGTGGCCTTAAGGCGAACCTCTGTGTTCACCTTACCGGCAGGTACCCGTACTTCATCAAGACTTCATGTTGCATTTTCTATGGTGACGATAGCCCTTGCATTTTCCATGGAAGGAAAGGAAAGGCTTATCTCATCGCCCGGAGCATATTTTTCTTTGTCGGTGCTAATTGCCAGCAGTGTTGCACCTTCAGCATTTCCCTTCATGCCATATTCCCATGGCCAGTCGACCAGAAGCATCTTTCCTGTAGAATGGCCTTCGGTTGAGGTTGCCCTTATCAGGTAGCGGCCCCATTCCTTCTTGTTTATATTGAATATGAAATTTCCTTCGCCTCCGGGGCCGGTGACAATTGTTTTTTCTATCACAGGCTTTTGTATCCGGTTGGATATATAGTAAGCAAGGTTCTCATTGTCGGATTCCCACCACCACCTGTATGAAAGTTTGTAAACAGATATTTCCACCTCTGACCTTACGGGTTTCCCTTTTTCGTCCACGGTGACAATCTTCACTTCGTTGTCGGAATCGGTGAAAAGCATCCTGCTTTTTCCCTTGAGGCCCGGCAGGTTGATCCCTACAAAAACAGGATAAGGAGCATATTTGCATGTTGTCTGGGCGATACTCTCATCCCCGCCTGTTTCCTGTACTTTGGTCGTGAAGACGGCAGTGAGCATTCCGGGGGCTTTCAATTCTTCGCCCGGATCAAACCTCACAGTTGCATTTCCGTTTTCATCAATTGAATTATCAAAAACATTGACAGTCTCTGAATAGAACTCGCTTACAGGATCGTCAAAAATATATTGTCCGTATTTTTCAAATTCAGTTTTCGTGTGCTTCAGGATATATTCGACAGATGTCTTAAGGTTCTTTGCCACCGATCCGTTGAGCCATTTTACATTAAGAGATCCTGTTGCTCCCCGGGTTGAACCGCCAAGGATTTCACCAGGGAAAGCAAGATTTATTTTCAGGCGGTTGGGCTTCACCGTTTCCACCCTTATTCGTTTTGTGAATGTTGCTCCTCCTATTTTAAAGAGCGCCTGGTAATTGCCTGTAATGGCATCAGGAGAAGTTTTTGTTTTGAATACTATAAGATTTTTTCCTTCAGGTTTTTGTATCTGATTGTCCACCCGTTGTTGTTGTGGATTGATAAGCTCGAACTGTACAGGATGGTCTGCAGGAAGGTCACTCTTCATGTCCTTGATGAAAACTGAAAGGAAAATTGAATCGCCTGGACGCCAGACATCTCTTTCGCCATAAACAAATGCCTTGATGCCATTTTCAGGCTTGTTGCCGGAAACGTCAAACGAACTGAGTGACAGAGAATTGCCGTCATTGAGCTTCAGGTAATTGCGATCTTTGTCTTTTTTGGCAATTATCAGGAAAGGCTTTCTTCCGGAGTGGATTGTTACAGCTCCGTTCTGGTCGGTGTTTGCTGAGGCAATAAGCTGCATCTGAAAATCAAAGACATCGATTTCGACCTCGCTCACGGGAAGTGCAGTCAGAAGGTCGTTCGTCATTATACGAAGATTATTATCCGCTCCCATTTTTGCAATGAGACCCAGGTTTGATGCCAGCACGTTCCTCGAAACGCTTTTATCGGGGCTGTAAAAAGCGCCCTTGCATGGATCCTTCCGGTCCTCCCATCTGAAATCCGATGAATAATATGCCTCATTGTCGCCGTCTTCATAGTAGACGTCGGGATTATCCCACAATTCACTGCTCTTCTCCTCCGTCTGCTCAAGAAGTTCTTCGTATCTGACCTCATCTTCTGAAAGCGGACAGTCGACCATAGCATAAGATTTTCTCATGCTAAGCTTCACCTTGTACAATACGCCCGGCTCTACATCGATATAATCTGCAAGGTCGATGGTATAGAGATCCCAGGCGCCTGTACTCCCTCCGGCAGGAGAGACAAGATCAACTTTGCCAGAGTAGACAGGCCGGCCGAAACGTTTTATATTATATCCGGAATTAATGTCGAATTCCTGCAGGAAATAAGGAAGATTATTCTCGAAGATCTTGATGATCTTAAGGTCAACAGCCTTAAGGCTGGCAGCCCTGAACGGGAAAATGAGATTCTGTGATGTTGGAAGGATGACTCCGTTGCCTGTAAGCTCGATCCCCGGATAGATTGCAGTGAAATCGATCTGTGTGGTAAATGCTGATGACAGGTTTTTCCCATTGGAGTTTTTAACAGCATTATCCACATTTACCGATACCAGTTTCTGCCATGATGTTGAAGGAAAAATAGTTACAATGTTATTTGTAATGGTTATGGAACCTGCCTGTGCAGGAAGTGTGTAAACGAGTCCGTCGAGATCCTGTGAAGGATCAAGCGGATCAGAAAAAACAACATCTATTTTCTGGTTCGCTCCGGGACGGGCTTTTACGTCGAGCACCACAAATCCTCCTGCAGGCGGGATACTGACAAGGGTTGAACCTTTTTGTTTTACGCCTCCCTGCGAGCCATCCCATTCAAGAGTCAGCACCTGCGATTTATTGGTCCGGGAGATTCCGGTGACGCTGAATCTGTGAATAAGGTTATCGGAATGATCCCATTTTATATCCAGTTTTTTTCTTTCCAGCTTTGCAGAAAGATATTTTTCAACTTCGGAAGGTTCAATGAAGTCTGATGCCGCAAGTTCCCCGTTAAGGACATATGTACTCTCTTCTCCTGCCGGGCATTCGAGGACCCCGGTGGTGACGCTGAAATCTTTCTTAAGTGTCTGAATCCTGAGGGGAAAGACCTTCAGCCGTTCCTGAACCTCGCCGAGCCTGAAAAGGCTGACCTCTCCGTTGTATATTTTCCCGGGATCAAGAAGCTTTGCCGGAGTGAAGATGAGAGTGTTATCATCTTTCCATTCTGTTTTGCCCTTTATTGAAGGTTCAAAGCTGAAGAGCCCGGCAGTTGTTTTTTTATCGGCTTTGGCTGCGAACTCAGGAGTGAACCGGATCTCTATTGCGGAATTGGCCGGGACAATACCGGAAGTGTATCCGGAAATATATTCACTGAATCCTTTGTCGAGTGGAAGGATAACCTGTTGTTTAACAGGCTCTTTTGGAAGCAATGTCCTCTGAGCGATTTTATCTTTTTGTCCGCAGGAAGCTGCGATAAAAAATATTACTATTATCAGCAATGATTTAGTTGGTTTCATATAATGTTGCTGTTTTAAATTTCATTTTAAAGTTATGGAAAATATTTTTGTTCATTTCTTTTGCTCCTCCAAAAGAAATGAACCAAAGAAAAAGAGGCCGGAAATGACAACCCCGGCCTTTTTGTCCGCCCGCTGCGCAAAGCCTTATCGGCGCCACCAAAAAGTCCATGGTTCGCACCATTTCCGGTTTTGCTACCACTGTTTCAGTCTTTACAACTTGTATGAATTTGAAGTTTCTACCCATCATTTAATTTATAGAGCCCCCTATCCCATTTAGTAATCACGGTCTTACATATATATTAAATCTCATTTGTCTAAACGAATTTAAAATAATTAGGTGTGTGGGCAAAGACCGGAAACGGCGGGAAAGGCAATCATTTCCAGCCCTTGTTCGGGAGGGCATGTGGGTAAGGAAATGATTGTCTTTGCGTTTCCGGCGCCCTTTTTTGGTTCATTTCTTTTGGAGGAGCAAAAGAAATGAACAATAAGAAAGAATAAATTATGGAGTAACCATCTCCGTTCTCAGCTTCGCAACATAATCCCTGATCTTGTTGAGCGTCTCAACAGTGACAGTCATCTTTGTAGCTCCTGAGGAGCGGAGGACCTGCTTCTGAGTGTCAATCTCGAGATCGCCTTTTTCAAAATAGATCTCGAAAGTGTCGAAATAATTTTTGAGGTATTTCAGTTTTTTGGTATAGTAAACCACAACAGGGTCATCATAATAATTTTTCATGAAGCTGAGCAGTGATGTAAGAGTATATTTCTGTTCAGCGATCTTCTGAACAACCTCGGGATCGGGATTGGCAGGATTATAAACGAGTTGAGTGGCGATATACATTGCTTCCACCCAGCCTCCCATAACCATCAGTCCTGCAGTGCTCTCCCTGCCGCTCTCCCTCAGATGGTTCTCTATATCGGCATAAGCTTTCTGCATGAGGGCAGTGATGGTATCTGCATTTGACATGTCGCTCTGAACTCTTTTTATAGGCTCCATCAGAAAGCGATCG
>JAPLDY010000200.1 GCA_026391595.1 Bacteroidia bacterium | reverse complement strand
GTGAAACTGATGCATATCAAAAACGAGTACGAAAGGCTTAAGGAACTTGATTCAAGAAAAGAAGCCATCATTAAATCAATAGAAGAGCAGGAGAAGATGACTCCTGAGCTACTTCAGAAGGTACAGGCCGCAGAGACGATGTCGGAACTTGAGGATATCTATCTTCCATACAGGCCCAGGCGCCGTACAAGGGCAACGATAGCAAAAGAAAAAGGTCTTGAGCCTCTTGCAGAGATTATTTTCAAACAGCAGGAAAACGATCCTTCTCACAGGGCTGAAGAGTTTCTGAATGATCAGGTTGCTACGGCTGAGGTGGCGCTTTCAGGAGCCTGTGACATAATTGCCGAGTGGATAAATGAGGATGAAAATGCAAGAAAAAAGTTAAGATATATATTTGATAAAGAAGCTGTTATATTTTCCAGAGTTGTTAAAGGAAAAGAAGCGGACGGGATAAAGTTCAGCGATTATTATGACTGGTCCGAGCCTTTGAAGAAATGTCCTTCCCATCGCCTGCTGGCAATGAGAAGAGGAGAGGATGAAGGTTTCCTGAAACTGACTATCGAGCCAGATGAGGAACATGCAATTGAAGTGCTGAATTCATTGTTCATAAATGGAAGAAATGAATCATCAAACCTTGTGCAGGATGCCATAAAGGATAGCTGGAAGAGGCTTCTGTCTTCTTCGATGGAGACTGAATTCCGTAACTTTTCAAAGGAGAAAGCAGACATAGATGCTATAAATGTTTTTGCTGATAACCTCCGGCAGCTGTTGCTCGCTTCACCTCTTGGTGAGAAAAATATACTTGCCATCGACCCCGGATTCAGGACCGGCTGCAAGGTTGTTTGTCTCGACAGGCAGGGTAACCTCATTCACAACGAAACCATCTATCCGCATCCACCCCAAAATCAGACCGCACTCTCTATCAAGAAGATACTGACACTTGTCAATTCCTATAAGATCGAAGCAATAGCGATAGGAAACGGAACTGCCAGCAGGGAAACAGAAGATTTCATTAAGTATGTAAAGTTCGAAAATGATATTCAGGTATTTGTCGTAAGTGAAGCCGGGGCTTCTATTTACTCTGCATCTAAAGTTGCCAGGGATGAATTTCCCGATTATGATGTAACGGTCAGAGGTTCTGTTTCAATAGGGCGAAGGCTTATGGACCCTCTTGCCGAACTGGTCAAGATCGATCCGAAATCGATAGGTGTTGGACAATATCAGCACGATGTAGACCAGCAGAAACTGCAGAATTCACTTGATGATGTTGTAATGAGCTGTGTAAATGCTATAGGTGTTGAAGTCAATACCGCAAGCAGTCATCTTCTTACCTATGTATCGGGCCTCGGTCCTCAGCTTGCTCAGAATGTTGTCGATTACAGGAGCGAAAACGGACCATTTAAATCGAGGAAAGAGCTGATGAAAGTAAAGAGAATGGGAGCGAAGGCATTTGAACAGAGTGCTGGTTTCCTTAGAATACGCAATGCAGAGAATCCGCTTGACAGCAGCGCAGTTCATCCTGAAAGCTATCATGTTGTTGAAAAGATGGCTAAGGACCTTGGCTGTGATGTCATGGAACTAATTAACAATGAGGCAAAGAGGAACGAAATAAAACTTGAGAATTATATTACACCGGCTGCCGGCCTTCCTACCCTGAAAGATATTGTTGATGAACTTGCAAAACCCGGACGTGATCCAAGGTCAAAGATCAGGCAGTTCAGTTTTGCAGATATTCATGATATGGAAGATCTGGTTGAGGGAATGGTCGTTCCCGGGATTGTAACAAATGTTACAAAATTCGGAGCTTTTGTTGATATAGGTATTAAACAGGACGGCCTGGTCCACATTTCCAACCTTAGTAAAACCTATGTATCGGATCCTTCAACGGTAGTGAAGATGCATCAGTATGTAATGGTGAAGGTTCTCTCTGTTGAAATTGAAAGAAAACGAATTCAGCTGTCTATGAAAGATGTGGATCAGAAGCCGGCTACCGGAAAGAGTTAAAGAGGCATGAAGTCGTGTAAGTCGGCAGGTCATGCAGGTCTTGGGTCTTGTTCCCGCCATGATCCAAAATTAGGCACTGAATATCATTCTTTAAAGTGATTTGACCTTACAGAATTGGAATTCAATTCCAAGATTGTAAACATGTATCCTGATAAAAAGAGATGACCAAAAGTCAGAATTATTCCGATTTCGGGTATAATGAATTTCCGGATCCTACAAGAATATCCGGAATTATACGGTCAATTTGAGATCTAAACCATTCGGGAGAGGGAGGTTCCTTTATCCAGGTGATTTCCAGAAGATTTTTAATAGGGAACTGGTCTAATACCTCAACAATATTAACCGGATTTACCCAAAGGTCTTTTTCGGAGGCATCATTGAGTATTTCTTCCCAGTTAAATTCAATGATTCCACAAATAAATACGGTATCAACTACATCTTTAGCAGAATAGCGTCCTAATGCTGTGATCTTATTTGACAAAATGTTGTGCAGATTGTCGGTTTTTTTAAAAAGTGAGGTTATTCCGGGAGTTCCCTTGCGAAAGGGGATATCATTTACGAAGTCGAGCTTTAAAGAATTTTCACCCTCAAATACAAAAATGCGGGCAAATCCATCATCTGCAACCGAAGTCTCAGGTTTAAGACCAGTTTCCTTAAGCGCCTTAATAACAGCATTAACCTGTGATTTAAAATCGGATGAACTGTTTACGAAGAAGTCGAGATCGTCGGAGTAACGATGATGAAGATAGACGCGGCTTAAAGCTGTTCCGCCTGTAAGGTAAAAATCTACAGGAAGTCTTCCAACTATATTAAGCACTTTGTCCTGCAGAGGGTACAACGTATTTTGATAATAGTCTTCGTGCATTGGTATAGTAGCTGCGTCGTTGAACGGGAAACAGTTTTTGAATGGTGGAGTCTGTCAATAAGTTTAATAGATCTTGCTTACCAACAAGCTTTATTAACTCATACCATTGCAGGCTGTTAAGAGCTTTGATAAAAATCTGATTATCGTTTCGGAATGATTCAACCGGATTGGAAAGGATATGATTAACTATTTCCAGTCTTTTATTTTCCGGTATATCCCAAAGCATGGCTTTTAGTTTGGTTTGCAATCCGACTTGCATGGATGTTGTTTTTACAAATATACAAATTAAATATCCACAAGAAACCTCTCTGATTGTCTGTCGGAAGTCTGAATGATATTGTCTTGCAGGTCCCTCCACCGATGAAGCTTCGGAGGGCAAAGCTTTAAAGCCTCTATATCCTATAAGGCGTATATTGCTTTGCTTTTTTCTTGGGTCTTTTATCTAGAACATCGGCGGCCCTCCCTGTCCACCTGCCGGCTGTACCATAACCGGTTTCCGCGGAAGCTTCTCATTCCTCATTGCGGCATTATATGCAAATGAGGCAGTGATGATAGCGTTTATTTTAAGGTCTTCCATCACCAGCCGTTCATAGGTATCCATTGCCGTATGATAAGTACGCCAGTATTCTATATCATCCTGGATGAACTGGAATGCCGGCAATCCATAACGGTCGAAGGTCAGATGGTCAGTACCTGTTGTATTTTGTATGGAAACGGTTGAGCATCCCAAATCTGCGAATGGTTTGAGCCATTCTTCAAAAATAGGTCTTACCATTTCGTTCTGCTGCATATAAATACCCCTGTAACGGCCTGTGCCGTTATCCATGTTGAAATATGCCGCAAACTTATCAAAATCGGGAAGATGATTCCCTGTCTTTGCATCAATCAGGTACTTATTCAAATAACCGCGTGAGCCGTAAAAACCCATTTCCTCGCCGGTCCACAAAGCTACCCTGATGGTCCTTCGAGGGGCGATATTCAGACTCTTAAGTATACGGAGGGCCTCCATCATTACTATACAGCCTGATGCATTGTCAGCAGCGCCTGTCCCTCCCTGGTATGAATCGATATGTGCGCCTAGAAGGACAACCTCGCTTTTCAGAAGCTTATCGGTACCGGGTATCTCTCCCGTAACATTATATATCTTCGGACTGGCAAAGAAATTGTTCTTTATCTCAACTTCCATCTCGACAGGAACATTATTTTTCAGGAGTCTTTCCATCCTGCCTGCTGCTTCAATGGGCAGGTTAAGTTCTGCTACTGGTTCAGGGTTTCCCGAAGTATAACCGGCTGTGCTTGAATTTGGAATATTATATGAACCAGAGTTGCGAAGGATAACCGCAGCTCCTTCGCTCTTAATCATTTCAGTTACTTTGGTCCTCAGCTGTCGCTGAGCCAGCATTGTGGCCAGATCATATTGCTGTGCACGTCTTCTTCCCTGTGCAAGTGACTCCTTTGTCATTTCTTTGAGCTGCACATCTGTCCATCTCGTTGCAAGCGGAAGATAACTGATCTCTGTTGGTGTTGTACTTGTTGACGGCATGAGGATTATTTTTCCGCCAAGTTTTCCCTTGTATTTTTCAAGGTCGGATTCTGATTTCACATCGACCAGCACTACCTCACCCTTAACAAGTCCGTTGGTGCTGCCCGTCCAGGCTACCGGATTACATGCAAAGTTTGCATAATATGGTGAGGTCATTGCGGCGTAGGTCTTCAGGTTATCCCACCCGCCGCGGGTGAAATCAGCGGCTTCCTCAATTCTTACATTCTGGAAACCAAGCTCTTCCATTTTCTTTTTTGCCCACTCGTTGGCGCGGTTATTGCCTGTTGAACCCGTAAGTCTTGGTCCCACAAAATCGGTAAGGCCGAATGCGAGCTCCTCAATTTTTGAATTGCGTGAACCTTCCTGCTTGATCCTGTAGACCATTGTCAGATCGACATTCTCTGTTTGAGAATAAATCCATAATGGCATGAAAAGTATCAGCAGCAGACTGATACTTATTTTTTCGGTTTTCATTTTCTGAGAATTAAATTATTTGGGTGTTAAATTTATATAAAATGAAACAGCTTCAGCAATCCGCAATAAAATGATTAACATTAATTAACTGTGTCTGTGTAATCTGACAGAGACCTTTTAAATCTTAAAATCCATAGGAGACTCATATAACAGCTTCCTGAAAATGATGAAGGCTGCCTGGTGGTGCCGGAGCCTGTTTTAGTTCAGCTGCACAAATCCGGAAAAATGGTGACTTAGTTCTTGAAAAAGCTGTAAATTTGATTGACTAATATTAGTTTCCATGAACGACCTTATCTCCAAAGATCAGGTTTTCATTGATAAGCTCACTGAAATTATTGAAGCAAACCTCAGAAATGAAAATTTCGGAGTTAAGGAGCTGGCAAAGATATCAGGTCTAAGCCGTTACACCCTCAACCGGAAACTAAATGCTATAATCGGTAAACCGGTAAACCAGTTTATACGTGAAACAAAGCTCCGGAAAGCCCTTGAGATGTTAAAGAAGGGAGGAGTATCAGCTTCAGATGTTGCCTATAGCACCGGATTCAGCAGTCCTGCGTATTTCAACAAATGTTTTCATGATTTTTATGGTTTCTCTCCCGGAAAAGTCAAAACCGGAGAAGCGGAAATCAAAGAAAAAAAATTACCAAGACCTATCCGGAGGTCAGTCATCTATACCTTATCTGGGATACTTTCTATAGGTGCACTGGCTGTGATTGTAATATCGCTCCTTTACCCGGACATTTACAGGCGAAGCGACCTGGGAGAATTTTTAGCATCGGGTAAGAAGATCACCGTTGCAGTTATGCCCTTCCGTAACCTGTCCCACGACACCATGCGACTCGGAGAAGCGGTTCAGGTCAGTCTGATATCTTTCCTTTCCGGTTTTCCGGAGGAGCTTAAGGTCGAGCAGGAAGAATCGATAAACGGAATTCTGGCAAGCAGTGGACTTACCAATTATTCCACAATTACACCCTCCATGGCCCTTTCTGCAGCCCGGAAACTTGATGCAAATATCTTTATATCAGGAGATATAATAAAGTCAGGAAATAAAAGCAGATTCTTTACTGTGCTGACAGACTCAAAGACAAAAGAAGTTATAAAGTCCTTTACGAATGATTGTCTGTCGATAGAAGAAAATTTATTCCAGATTCTGAATTCTATTAACTCTCAGGTCGCGGATTACTTTCAGATATCCAGGCTTGAGAAGAAGAACATGGAGTTTGCTAAGGTCACAACAACCAGTTCTGCGGAGGCATATACCTTTTATCTTAACGGTAAAGATGCATATTATAATATGGAGTATACTGATGCGATCGACTGTTTTAAAAGAGCGCTGGCTGCCGATACAAATTTCATCTGGGTAATGAAATTCCTTGTTATGTCATATCAGAATATTGGCGATGACGAAGAGACCAGAAAATGGGCCCTGAGACTCTATTCAAGGAAGGATATGATGAACAATTATCAGAAGCTGTATGCAGACTATGCATATTCCAATACCTTTCAGACTCCGCATGAATCAATAAAAACCCTTAAACTGCTTCTGAAAATAAATGACCAGCCGTCGATTCACCGTAGCCTGGGTGCAAAATACGTGAACCTGCAACAATATGAAATGGCGATACCTGAGCTTGAAAAAGTGCTTGAGATCTATAAAAAATGGGGCTCTAAACCTCTGGACTATTCTTTTTATTCCTTTCTGGGAGTATCTTACCATGAGACCGGGCAGTATAGGAAAGAGGAAAAACTGTACAAAAAAGCAGAACGGGATTTTCCTGAAAACATTTATATTACAGGAAGGCAGGCTATTCTTGCCCTGACTGAAGAAGATACTGTAAGAGCAAACAGGTTTATTAAGAAATTCAGATCTATACTCAAAGGAAATTCAGTACCTGAGGCAAATATTATTGGAAATATGGGAAGCCTTTACAGAGATGCCAGATTACCGGATATAGCAGAAGAATATTACCAGAGGGCCATTCAGCTGGCACCTGCAAATGTTGGCTGGCAAAATGCACTGGCATTTTTGCTTATTGATACAAGAAAAGACATTAATGAAGGAATGGACCTGGTTGAAAATATTCTGAGAGCCAACTCTGCCAACCTGGGGGCTCTTCGTACCAAAGGCTGGGGTCTGTACAAGCAGGGAAAATCCAGGGAAGCATTAGAGATACTTGAGAAAAGCTGGGATACAAAACTGTACGGCTATGATCACGCTGCATTTCTTCAGCTTGATGAAGTAAAAAAAGCTGTTGCAGAATTGCCTGTCCGACTAATATTGCTATGTGCCAGGGTGGTATTTAACTGAACTTTAATATATCAATTCACTATGACTGTCAGTTAATTTCAGAAATTAATTAAAACTGTACCGAAATGAAAAAGATCCGGTCTATCTTAACAGGGGTTACCGCGCTGGCACTGCTGATTAATCTGATCGGCTGTGATAAAGAGATTCCCGATCCGCCTCCCACTGTAAAATTCTATGTCAATGGAGTTTAGACAAAAACGGCAATCGTCAAAGAAGGCGCTGCTTTAAATTACGATTTATGTGTACATGCTCCCGGGAAAATCAAGTCGATTACTATTTATGAAGGAGTTCTTACTTTTCAGAGAACGATTAAGCTGGTAAAAACCACCGATTTTACCTCAATAGATTCGGATTCATCATCATATTCTTCTGTTGCTGCCGTAGGTTATACAACCAGAGTATATGTTGATGCAGTCGATCAATATGATCAGAAGACGACTTCCGTTTTGTATTTTTCTATTTATACTGGAGCGGGTCCCATTATTACCTGGACTGACGTTGTGATGGGTTTAGGCCAGGCTTGGAGTCCCGGGCAACCTTTCTTTTCCTGTGCATTAGGGAAAACTTACTCGTATGATCAGTTCGAGGTCAACAAAGGGACTATAGATTTGTTTTTTTCCTTTTACGCTGTTGATGCCTCCCCTGCAATGGCTTCACCGAATTTATATTCAGCTTCAGGTAATGCCACCTTATATGATAAATCCACAGTTACTCCTGAAGCGTTTGAAGGAATAACAAATGATGAAAAACTGACTGGCATCAATCCTTCAAAAACCACAACTTCCCTTGTCAAAGATGGAGTTTATCTGTTTAGAACTGGCCATGGAAAGAACGGAATTTTCAGAGTAAAAGAAGTATCTCCCGGAGGCGGTGGCAGATTAGTATTTACGGTTAAAGTGCAGCAGTAATAAACATATAAGAATTGCCAGAATTGAAAAAGGAGTTAGTAAATGAAATATGACTGATATCAGAAAGATCAGGCAAGCTTAACGTAATGTTCATGCATTGCGGTTAAACCAGGTTTTAAGTAGGGTTGAGTCCCCGGGATGGTCATTCCGGGGACTTTGTGCTTTTATTTACACACCCTTAACTCTTCCAGGGATGGGAATTTTTATAATTTTGTCTCGTAATGATCTATCCAGATAATTTCGAATCCAAGATCGGCTTCGACCGCATAAAAGAGCTGCTCAGAGAGAGGTGCCTGAGTCCGATGGGGGCCGGGAAGGTCGATGCAATAAAGTTCAGTGACAGGATCGATACAATTTCAGAACAGCTCTCCGCTACATCAGAATTCCAGCATTTGCTCAATTTCGAGGAGAATTTCCCTGCCGACAATTACTATAGTATTTCAGAATGTCTCAACAAGATAAGGATAGAAGGCACTTTCCCCGAAGTAAGAGAACTATTCGACCTTAAACGTTCACTTGAAACAATAAAATCGATTCTCAACTTTTTTAAGACCAGAGATGAAAATACTTATCCGATCCTCAGGAAGATGTGCGGCTCGGTAAAAACCTATCCCTATGTTCTTGACACTATTGACAGGATAATCGATAAGCATGGGAATATAAAGGACAACGCCTCTGCACGGCTTAAAGAGATCAGATCGGAGATTGCTTCAAAGAATATCCAGGCATCCAGGCGTCTCAATTCTATACTTAAGCAGGCACAGGCAGACGGGATTGTAGAATCCGACACATCAGTTTCGGTGAGAAACGGGCGGGGAGTGATCCCTGTAAGCACCTATGATAAAAGACGGCTCAAAGGACTTATTCATGACCAGTCGGCATCGGGTAAAACAGTATTTATTGAACCTGAAGAGATCGTTGAGATAAACAACGACATTGTTGAACTCGAGTATGAGGAAAGAAGGGAGATTGTTAAAATATTAACATCATTTGCAGATAACATCCGGCCATATATTGATGATCTGCTTGCATCAAATGCTTTTCTGGCGGAGATAGATTTTCTCAGATCAAAGTCGCTCTTTGGCAATCATTTTCATTCTATAAAACCTGTACTGTCAGATAAGCCTTCTCTGTCATGGAAGCATGCAATCCACCCGCTTCTCTCACTGACCTTCGAAAAGCTCCAGGGAAGAAAAGTGGTTCCGTTGGATATTGAACTTAATGAAAAGGAAAGGATCCTTGTGATCTCGGGTCCCAATGCCGGAGGGAAATCAGTATGTCTGAAAACAGTTGGTCTTCTCCAGTATATGGTTCAGTGCGGACTAACCATTCCCGTCGCGGAGGGTTCTGAAAGCGGCTTGTTCAAAGATATTCTGATCGATATAGGTGATGAGCAAAGTATTGAAAATGACCTAAGTACGTACAGTTCCCATCTTATAAACATGAAGCAGTTCCTGAAAAACGGTAACGACAGGAGCCTTGTACTCATTGACGAATTCGGAACCGGCACCGAACCGATGCTGGGTGGTGCAATTGCCGAAGCTATTCTCGGAGAGCTTAACAGGAAGAGACTTTTCGGCGTCTTTACGACCCATTATACCAATCTAAAGCATTTTGCTTCGATGACAGATGGAATCGTGAACGGGGCGATGGCTTTCGATAATCACCTGATGCAGCCTCTGTTTCAGCTTTATATAGGTAAACCAGGCAGCTCATTCGCATTTGAAATAGCAAGGAAAATAGGACTTCCGGAAGATATTCTCAATGAGGCATCAGGAAAAGCCGGGGTGAAGAATATCAATTATGACAGAAACCTTAAGGATATTGCCCGCGATAAACGGTATTGGGAAACAAAAAGGATGGATATCCGGCAGCATGAAAAGAGACTCGAGGAGCTTATTGAAGAATATGAGAAAGAGCTTTCGGGTGCAAAATCACTCAGGAAAGAGATTATTACAAAGGCTAGGGATGAAGCCCAGAACCTTCTGAAAGAGTCGAACCGGATGATCGAAAACACAATCCGCCAGATCAAAGAGTCCCAGGCTGAGAAGGAGAAGACGAAGGATGTGAGAGAGCAGCTGGAAAAATTTAAAGGCACTGTTGTTAAAGAGTCAAAACCTCTGGAATCTTTTGCAGAAAAGAAAATCTCAATCCTTGCTCAGAAAGCTCAAAAACTTAAGTCTAAAGAGAAACCGGAAAAAGTGGAGGAAACTCCTAAAACTGAAAAACCTCTGAAGGTGGGTGATGCTGTTAGGATGATCGATACGATGGCTGCGGGCGAGATCGTTGAAATAAAAGTGAAGTCAATAGTAGTCGAAACCGGCACTTTAAGATTTCAGGTTCCAAAGGATAAGATAGAACGTATCTCCAGGGGGGAGCTTAAAAAGAGCATAAAGTCAGGTCAGGTTTATGCTGAAGCTGATCCGCTCATCAGTCAGCGGAAGCTAAACTTCAAACCTGAAATAGATATACGTGGTGTAAGGGGAGAGGAGGCTATAAACCAGGTGAGGGACCTGATCGACAATGCCCTGATGGTTCAGCACCGCAATCTCCGGATCCTTCACGGCAAGGGAAGCGGGATATTACGGCAACTCGTCAGGGAATACCTGGCGACTGTCAATGTCGTTAAGTCATTCCGTGACGAGCATGTAGATATGGGAGGATCAGGGATAACTGTAGTTGAAATGGATTTTTAAAAGGCTACAGGCTTCGGGCCTCAGGCGACAGGCAAAATTAAGATAGGATTTCCTGATGCCTGATGCCTGATGCCTGATGCGTGACACCTTCTAATACAGTTTTACCAAAGCGTACGATGCGTCAATTTTTACTGTTGCCATTGGCGCTTCTTCCTTGCCAACGACACCGCTGACCTCTGTTGAGGTATTTTCAACAATGCGCCGCTTATTCCTGAAATTATCCTCGTTATATTTCAAACTCCCGTATGATATTTTTGCATCAAGGTTATAGTTTGCAGATTCATCAATTCCAAATCTTATGGCTGCATAGCGGGAATCTACTTTAATGGCTTCAAAGCCTGCAGGGACAACATCAGCACTGAATGAACCATAGCCTGCATCCAGTGTAAGTTTTTTATTAAGAGTTCCGACATTAACGGTAGAATAGCCTTCGTCAAGAACAAGATTATTTATATTTTCAATTCTGAATTTGCCGTCATATCTTGATTCTCCGACTACAGAACTGACTGTTCCAAGGTTAATGCTTGAATACCTGGAGTCGAGCAGGAGAGCCTGGCATTTTGAAAGGGTGAAGTTACCGCTGTATCTGATTGATGCATCAAGCCATCCTGCTTCATCAATTGTTGCCTTCCCGTATGCGAGATTCAACTCATTCAAAGGTTTCTCATTTCCTCTAAGGAGTTTGCCGGCCGTGAGGTTGCCATACTTAACATCCAGTCTTATAAATCCGCTGAGGTCATCGAGGTCAGTATCACCGTACCTGTTATAAAGGTTAAGATCCAGTGTGGCAGGCATCTTTACATGGTAGTCTATTGTGAATTTCCTTGAATCACCTCCCCAGCCTGTAAAGCTGAACTTATCGTCGATCGTTGTTTTAGCTTTTATGTTGCCGGCTTCTTCGGTAAATTCAACATTGATATAGCCTAATAGTTTTTGTGCCCTCTCCTGGTTCGGATATTTTACTGTCACTTTTACATTAATGATGACCTGGTCGGTTTGTGATGATTCGACTATTATATCACCGTACCTGTTGTCAAGCTCTAACGAGCTGCTTTCCGTTACTTTATACTCCTTGTTATATTCCTTTGTTACCTCCTGGGCTGTCAGCGCAGAGGAAACAAGGAACATCACTGCCGCAAGGAGTGTCCCTGGTTTAAATGCTAACTTTTTCATCTTCCATGGTATTTTGAGTTTCATTCCTGAGTTCCTTTAACTGATTTAATATATAAGACATTACTTCCACTTTTGTCTGATAATGTTCGATCATTGCGTTTATGATCCTTTCATCGTTTGGATTGGCATTAAGGTCTTTCTGGAGCTGCACATAAACTGAATCCATGCTTTTCATTTCTTTTTTGAGCATTTCACTATGTGCAGGATCGTTGGTAAGAGTAAGTGTACTCAATTCACTCTCCATCAGGTTCACCTGGTGGATATAGTAATTTTCAACTTCCTTGTATTGAGGCGAAACATCGCTAAGAGCCATTCTGTTCCTGTCTGGCCTGATGAAATTTTCCCATGTCCATAGTGAAGAGAGAGTTACAAGCAGGGTTATCACAGCTGCCTTTAGTATGTAAGGCCCAATACTTCTTTTCACTGTACCAACTCCGAATCTAATTTCCAGTTTCCTCTCGAACCGTTTAAGGTGACCTTCCGAAGGTTCTGCATCTTCGAAAAAATCCCTGTTGCTCCTGATTATTTCATCTATCGTTTTCATTCCTTAGTAATTTTCATTTCCTTTTCTTAATTCCCCTATGAGTTTGTGTTTTGCCCTTGAAAGCTGTGATCTGGATGTACTGCTGGAAATCTTCAGGATATCAGCTATTTCATCATGATCATAACCTTCAAGGAGGTAAAGGGAGAGGATAACCCTGTAGCCGTCAGGCAGGTTTTCGATGGCTTCCTTTACTTCTTCCACTTTTACATCGATTTCCTCACTCCTGGCCGTATCTTCGTGGCTGTCGTCCCTTATGCCCACATGTGCCTCAATATCTTCAAAGACCGCTTTTCTTTTTCCAAGTGCGTCGAGCGACCTGTTTATAACTATTTTTTTCAGCCATGCTCCGAAACTTACTGTTCCCGAGTATGTGTCAATCTTATCAAAGGCCGACAGGAACGCTTCCTGCATTATATCTTCGGCTTCCATCGTATCGTTCACAATCCTCAGGCTCGTGTTATACATTGCTTTGTAGTATAACTTATAAATCTGAAACTGTGCCTTCTGGTCGCCCTCCTTACATGCATCAAGAATATCCTGGTGCAGGTTTTTGAATGCGGCTTCTACATTTGCCATCTTTGTTGTATAAAGACTAGTTGTAATATGAGATGCTGCACCCACTCTTTTTCAGTTTTCTGAATGAAAGACGTGGGTTGCGTATTAATGCTGCACTCAATTTAAGAATTTTTTTTCTTTCTGAATAAAAAAGCGAGAATTAGACCCTGCGTAACCTGTCCTGTGCCATAATCAAGCTCCGATCCAAACATGCTATGAGGTACTGAAAAAATCAGGAGAAGTACTATGGCTGCCAGTACCGTATAAACTGGTCTCTCTTTTTTCAAGTTCATGACGACAGCCAGTATCCAGAATAGAACTGCAATAAGTGTCTTGTTATCAGTCAGATCCCATCCGAAAGGTACCCCTGTCCAGAATGCACCGAAAGCAAATTTTTGTACCAGCGGCCCCAGTATCATGCCTCCGGCGGCAAGCAGGATAAGAGTCCATATCCCATACTTTTTAAATGAAGGAATCTTTACCAGTGCAAGCAGTCCTGCAGCTGTTTGGCCAGGAACATGATCAGGATGTGAGGTATCAGAACCTGAGGGGGAACCCTGCCTTTGAACCGGATCACCACCGGAGTGTTCTTCATAAGTGTCTGTGTTCCCTTTGAGTCGGTGATCTCTATGTAATACTGTAGCTTTCCTGCGGCAGGCTGTTGTGGAACCATGGCAAAGAGCCCCTTCTCCTCCGTAATTTTAAAAATTCTGTTCATGACGAAGGATTTCACGGGGTATACCATATAGGTGAAGAGAACGTTAACATAATCTTCGTCCGATCTGAAGCGCTTATACCAGAGCACCGCCTTTACTGTCGTATCCCGGATCTTTAACCTGACCTCCGGGCGTTCGTCAAGACCAAGGCTGCGGATAAGTCTGAGCTCGTAAGACGAATTATTGACTATCACTTCTACGAGTTTTGGATATGTAGGGCCCGTCTTTCTCTGGTAATATGCGGCGCATAGCGTAATAAAGAATGCCAGAAGCCAAAGGAGGAACTTTTTCATTTTATGAGAAGCTAAATGTTACTTATATTATAGTTGTACATTCAAAGTCATCTTTTTTCCGTCGCGGAGGATTTCCAAAGTTATGATCTGTCCGGCCTTCATTTGTCCCATCTTCGTCATATAATCGTAAATATTGCTTATGATCTCACCATTTATTAAGGTGATGATATCACCGTTTTTCATTCCGGCGAGAGCTGCAGGTTTACCGGGAGTGACGATATCTGCTCTCAGTCCGCTTTTTTCATTCCCGTTGAAATCGGGCATGATGCCGAGAGTCACTCCATTCTTCCGCATAGGTCCTGCGGGAGCTTCTTTAGGTCCGGCCTCTTGGAATATCAGTTTCCCGGGTGAGGAAACCAGCTGACGGGTTACAGCGAAAATTAGCGAAGATACTTTTTCCATTCCCTGGTAATTGATCCTGTCGTAAGTATCGGATGGAGAGTGCAGGTCAGTATGTCCTCCGGTAGTGAAATACAAAACTGGTATATTCTTCATATAGAATGCTGAATGGTCAGATGGACCATAGCCTGCCTCAGATAACGTAAGCTTAATCGATGAGGTATCGTTCATTGAGGTGACAATATCTTTAAGCTCTGCAGAAGTGCCTACACCGCCGACCTGAACGATGTTCGATTTCTGGAGCCTTCCCACCATATCGAAGTTCATCATTACATTGATTTTCGAAAGATCGATTCCCGAATTTTCAGTAAAATACTTCGATCCCAGCAATCCTTCTTCTTCACCTGTAAATGCAACACAAATAATTGTTCTTGGATGGCTGCCTTTTGTGAGAGCAAATTTCTCAGCTATCTCCATCATCATTGCTACACCCGAAGCGTTATCGTCGGCGCCATGATGAACAGCTATTGTGTCGGGTCTTGCACTCGAGCTTCCTTCACCTCCCATACCAAGATGGTCGAAATGTGCCCCGATTATTACATACTCATTTTTTAGAGTTTCATCTTCTCCCGCAAGCATCATTACCACATTCCTGGTTTTGCCGGTTTGCCTGATGACCTTACCAGCGGTATCTACACCTTTGCTGGCAGAATAGATGAATCTCTGAAATCCGTCGCCTGAAAGTGGCACAAATCCGCAGAATGCAAGTTCATGTCTGATGTATTCTGCTGCAAGGCTATCGCCTGCCGAGCCTGTCTCTCGTCCCTTCAGCGAGTCTGAAGCGAGGTATTTAATATGCTCAACAAGCTCATTAGCTGTAACTTCGGTGCTTATCTTGTTTGAAGGGATAATTTGTCCTTCCCTGTTCACCCTGCAGGAGACCATGAAAACGAAAAACATCACGGTGAGTAGTCGGGTGATGTTTTTGCTGTCTAACACCCCCCGCACCCCCCTAAAGGGGGGATAAATCCAGGATTTGATCATAATAATATTTTATCTGCAGTTAAGCCCCCTTTAGGGGGCAGTCCCGCTTCAACGGGACGGGGGCTTTTATTCAAATTGTTTAAACGCATCCTTTATCAGGATTATTGCTTCCCTCAGTTGTGCTTCAGTTATTACGAGGGGAGGAGCGAACCTGATTATATGTTCGTGTGTCGGCTTTGCAATCAGACCTTTGTCTTTCATAGCAAGGCAAACATCCCAGGCTTTTTTTCCTCCTTTCGGTCTGATGACAACAGCATTCAGAAGTCCCTTGCCTCTGACAAGCTCGATCATATCAGATTTAATGCTATTCATCTCTTCGCGGAAGATCTTTCCAAGACGTTCGGCATTCTCTGCCAGCTTTTCGCTTTTGATGACTTCAAGAGCAGCGATCGCTACTTTAGCGGCTACAGGATTTCCTCCGAATGTTGATCCGTGTTCACCCGGCCTTATCGTAAGCATGATCTGGTCGTCTGCAAGAACTGCACTGACCGGCATTACACCTCCGGAGAGGGCTTTGCCAAGAATAAGGATATCCGGACGTACACCTTCATGGTCGCATGCAAGCAGTTTACCGGTACGGCCGATACCTGTCTGCACCTCGTCGGCAATAAACAGCACGTTATGCTTTTTGCAGAGGTCATAAGATTTCTTGAGGTAACCTTCATCAGGAACATAAACACCAGCTTCACCCTGGATCGGCTCAACGAGGAATCCTGCAACATCAGAATCCTGAAGAGCATTCTCGAGAGCATTAATATCATTGTAAGGTATAATAATGAAACCGGGAGTAAAGGGGCCGTAGTCATTTGTTGCATCCGGGTCGGTCGACATGGAAATTATAGTAATTGTACGGCCATGGAAATTGCCTTCGCAGCAGATGATCTTAGCTTTATCCTGTGTTATTCCTTTGTTCTTGTATGCCCATTTGCGGCAAAGCTTAAGAGCTGTCTCGTCGGCTTCTGCGCCTGAATTCATAGGCAGGACTTTGTCGTACTTGAAGTATTTAGTGATATATTCTTCATATTCACCGAGGACAGAATTATAGAATGCCCTCGAGGTAAGAGTTAGTTTCTGTGCCTGTTCTGTCAGCGCTTTTATAATTTTCGGATGGCAATGGCCCTGGTTCACAGCTGAATATGCTGACAGGAAATCGAAATACCTCTTTCCATCAACATCCCATACAAACGGTCCTTCTCCTCTTTCAAGCACAACGGGAAGCGGATGGTAATTGTGTGCACCGTATTTATCTTCCCGGTCAATGTAATACTGCGTGTTCATTACGTTGATTATTAATTAGTTATCATTTATGAAATATAAGTCACAAGTTTACGAAAGGTTTTGGTTATTTCCAAAAATAAA
>JAPLDY010000117.1 GCA_026391595.1 Bacteroidia bacterium | reverse complement strand
AAGTAGTTCAATATTTCGACAATCACCGTTGATGATGAGAGTATTGTCAAGTATTTCAGCCAGGGCTGCACATCTTTCAGGATCCGAATCGATGAGCTTAACCTCGCAGTTCTTCTGCATATATAGAGCAACATGTTTGCCTATCCTGCTTCCTCCGAGAATCATGATGTTTTTGGCTTCGAAGCTCTCTTTTCCTGAAGTCTTCATCATTTCATCTATACCTTCGCGTGTGGAAATGACAAAGACAAGGTCTCCCTCATGGAATTGCTCCTTTCCCCTCGGGATAATGGTCTTGTCATTTCGTTTTATGGCAACTGCCCTGTACTTATCTGTCTTGTTGGTGATAGAAACCTCCTCAAGGCTCTTGTTGAGGATCGGTGCATTCTCTTCAAGCCTTTGGACGAACATGGAAAGCATGCCTCCGGAAAACTCCATATATTCTGTTGTTCCTGTTTCCTGAAGAAGCCCGAGAACCTCACGCGCTGCAATAAGCTCAGGGTAGATAAGAGAGTCAATTCCAAGCGCCTTAAAGAATTCAAGATTGTATTTGTCGAGGTAATCGAGGTTGTCGATACGTGCAATGGTTTTTATTGCTCCAAATCGCTTGGCAAGAATTGAAGATGTGATATTGGTATCTTCAGAATGAGTGACAGCAATGAAAAGATCTGTCTTTTTCTGAAGTATCTCCTGCAATATTTTCACAGAAGTTGCCGAACCATGATATGTAAGGACATCCAGAGTCGATTCAAGGGGTTTTAACCTTTCCTCCTCTGGGTCGATAATGACAATTTCATGGTTTTCATTCGAAAGCATCTTGGCTAGATGCGATCCTACTTCACCAGCCCCGGCAATGATTATTCTCATAAAATCTTTCTGAAAAAACAGGACAAAATAAGAGATAAATAGCGTAATCCTCAAGTTTTTTCATACATTTATTTTACTCCTTCTCAAAGCTTTAAGCGAAATGCTCCCTCTCTTCCTGCAAAATGAACAGTATCCGCATTAAGTGACTTTATCAACTTTGATATCTGGTAGCCCGGATTTGTTCCTGAAGCGACGATCACTGCTTTGAGTTTTTCGACCGGTTGTGCAATTCTTTCCAGTACCGGTTTCCCCCCTTCAATAATAAGAATGTCAGGTTTATTTTGTGCTAAAATTATATAATTCAGATGTTTCGTAATCAGCAAAGCGTTATCGTCTGCTTTTAACAGGCAGGGTTTCTCTGGGATTAAGTTGAGATTCGGTCTGAGTAATTGTGCCGCACAATGCCTTGTGACTTCCTGTCCTGGAGGAAGTGTGTCGGAATAAATATTGATGACCTTGCCGGTTCTTATCCCGACAGTCGGATGTCCGATAGAATTGTAAACAATAAGCTCGGCAGATCTCCTGGTCGAAATATCCCTTATTGTACCGCTGAGAACAAGAAGCAGCAGTGACGAAAGCGGCAGGATGGCAGGAATGGATTTTTTTACCAGCAAAAAGCGCATTGACAGGAACATGGTAATTGTCAGGAGGATGCATCCTGTAATTGAAAGTCCGATATTGTCGATAGTTGAGAGTGGCAATGATGCTGTTCTGGCTGTCAGGTATTCAGTCATCCCTGTAAGAAAATCAAGTAAAACAGCCAGGGGCTTTGAGATGAATGTTATAGGGAAAGTCAGCGGTACAAGGCATCCGACAATTATTACAATGGATGATAACGGTACAATGATTATGTTTGAAAGGATAAACCAGGTGGGAAACCTGTTAAACAGCATTATTGTAAGCGGCAGTGTCCCTGCCTGGGCTACAATCGATACCGCTGCAGATTGCCAGATCAGGTCTGGCAGACGATGTCTGAACCTGAGCTTCAGATAGAAATCGCGATAGAAACAGATAATAAATATCACCGCTGAGTAAGATAGAAGGAATCCTGCATCGAAGATCACCGATGGTCTTATCAGTATGAGCACAAATGCAGAAGCAAGTACGGAATTTACAGTGTTGACCGGTCTTTTCATAATGTTTCCTGCATGAAGAAAAGTGAACATTATGGTGGCTCTCAGCACCGATGGAGTGAGTCCTGTTACGAAGGCAAATGCCCAGAGTAAAATCAGGGTAATCAGCACTCTTATTATATTCAATCTGCCCTTGAGAAAAAAGAGCAGCTTGAAGATAAAGAGGCTAAGGATAACAGCATGTAGTCCTGATACAGCCATTATATGCATTACACCTGCTTTAATAAAATACTGCTTCTGCTCGGGATCAAGCATATTCTTCTGTCCCAGGGTTAGTGCAGCGACAAGCGCAAGCCTGTCGCCCTCTATGCCTCTCTCCCTGAACATATCAATTATTCTTTCCCTTATGATCAGCGCACTATGAGCCAGCTTTCTTCGTCCGGGAACTGAATAACCTGAAATATCGCTGCTGTCGGTAAATGCATAGTATCTGATGCCTCTGTTTTCCATGTAAAACCTGTAATCAAATTCAAAGGGATTTCCCCTGTTGGTTATTTCCAGAGGCCTGCATTTAATTATAAACCTGTCGCCCGGAAGATATGAAAGACATGCCGGATCTTTTTTATGATACAGAAGGATAGAACCATTAAGCGGAATCTGATCTCCGCCCATCATTCCTGATTCCATTTTAAAGATCATTTTAAAGGAGTTCTCCTTTTCCTCGGGGTAGTCTGAAAGATACCCTGAAAAATATGTCTCCTCACTTGCAAGAGACGATATCGAGGACTTTTCCCTGGTATAAAGAAGAAGGCCTGCGATAAATAATGCTAAAGTAAATATGATCCCGTAAGCCGGGTTGGATATATTGTGGTTAAATAATAGAGATACGGGGAATGCCGCAATAATTAGAATCAACGCTGCTATGAAAAAAAGGGTGTCCGGCCTGAAATAATATCCGCACACAATACCGGCGCATAGCGGAACACCGATCCGGAGAAAAGGAATTTCCCTGTTTAGCACACTCTGCAGTTATGAGACAGAATAAAGGTAAGAAAAAGTATTTAAAGTGCATAGAAGTGCCTAAAGTTTGGAGTGCCTAAAGTACTTAAAGTTATAAAAGTCTTCTAACTCTAAGTACTCTAGTCACTTTAGGCACTCTAGGCACTTCTAAGCACTTTTTATCTTCTGTCCCGGCAGTATCGTCCTGTAATCTGCTTCGAACCTGCCTTTGCTTATGGCTAAAAGCTTGCTCTTGAGCAGTCTTCTTCTCAGCGGATTGACCTTGTCGGTGAATAGTATTCCGTCGAGATGATCATATTCATGCTGAATGATCCTTGCCTTGTAGCCGTCGTAAACCTCATCATGGTACTCCCAGTTCTCGTCGTAATAAGTGATACGAATGTGCGATTCCCTGAGAACTTCCTCCCTCAGATGCGGGATGCTGAGGCATCCTTCCGTCATGGGCTTCAGATCCCCGTTTTTCTCAATTAAGTGGGCGTTTATGAAGGCCTTTTTGAAACTGGCCAGTTCAGGTTCTTCATCAGCAATCGGAGCCCCGTCAATGACAAATATCCTGATCGACTTTCCGATCTGGGGTGCTGCAAGGCCCATCCCTTCGGACTTATACATTGTTTCAAAAAGGTCGTCAATAAGTTGCTGAAGACCAGGGTAATCCTTGTCTATTTCTTCGGCAACTTTCCTGAGAATCGTGTGGCCGTATATAACTATAGGGTATGTCATTTTATTTGTCCTTTTCTCTCATTGCTGACCTGTTATCCAGGAATGACTGAAGAATTATTGATGCACTGATCTTATCAACAATCATCTTATCCCGTCTTCCCTTTTTTTTCACTCCGCCGTTGATCATTGTCCTTAATGCTATCTGCGATGTGAATCTCTCATCGACAAGATGGACAGGCTTTTCCGGAAATCTCTTCCTCAGTCTTTTAATGAATGGATCAATATATTTAACAGATTCACTTGGCTTATTGTTCATCTGAACAGGATAGCCGACTATAAACTCATCAATCTGTTCAGTCAATAAATATTCATCAATAAAATTATCAAATTCCTGGACGGTTACTGTATTCATGGGCGAGGCAAAGATCTGCAACGGATCTGTAACTGCAAGCCCGACGCGTTTTTTACCGTAATCTATACCCAGTATCCTTCCCATATTATTAAGCTGCAAAAATACTAATAAAAATATAACGGCACAAAGGCTCAACGGCACAATGGCGCAGAGGTGTTTTCCAACTGCAAGACCGCTATACAAAAAAACCATCCCGAAGGATGGTTTTCTAAATTAATTGGCAGGTGTCTCACTCTTCACTCCGAACTCCATTACTGAAAGTCTCTTGTATGAGTTATACCTCCACTTAGCATTCTCCTCGGCAGCTTTGAAGAGCACTTCCGCTTCTCCCGGGAACGATTTTATAAGTGATGTATAACGTACCTCCGAATTCAGGAATGCCTGGAATTTACTCCAGTCAGGTTCTTTTGAATCGAGTGTGAAAGGATTCTTTCCTTCAGCTTCAAGTAAAGGATTGTATCTGTAGAGGTGCCAGTAGCCGGATTCGACTGCTGCTTTCTCCTGTGCCTGGGTTTTGCCCATTCCATCCCTTAATCCATGGTTGATACATGGTGAATAAGCAATGATCAGAGAAGGGCCAGGGAATGCTTCGGCTTCCTTTATTGCCTTGAGATACTGTGAATTGCTTGATCCCATAGCAACTTGTGCAACATAAACATAACCGTAGCTCATTGCCATCTGGCCAAGATCCTTTTTGCGGATCTTCTTGCCTGATGCTGCAAATTTTGCAACTGCACCGGCAGGTGTGGATTTGGATGCCTGGCCTCCGGTATTGGAATATACTTCAGTATCGAGAACAAGTACATTTACATCTTCGCCGGTTGCAAGAACATGGTCGAGCCCTCCGTAACCGATATCATATGCCCATCCGTCGCCGCCGAAAATCCAATGCGATTTTTTAACGAGATACTGTTTAAGTTCAAGGATCTCTTTAGTTACCTCTGTTTTATCCTTCCCGCAGGCTTCAATGACCTTGGCTGAAGCGATCTTTGATGCCTCCGCATTATTCATTCCAGCAAGCCATTCATCAAATGCTACTTTGGTTTCGGGCTTTACGGAATTGCCTGATTCCATCATCCTGAGAGCCAGTCTTTCTCTAAGCTTGTTTGAGCCAAGTGAAAGGCCGAGTCCGTACTCTGCATTGTCCTCGAACAGTGAGTTTGCCCATGCAGGTCCATGACCATTTTTGTTGTGAGTATAGGGTGTACAGGGAGCCGAACCGCCATAGATAGAAGAGCATCCTGTAGCATTCGAAACTATCATCCTGTCTCCGAAGAGCTGAGTAATTGCTTTGATATAAGGAGTCTCTCCGCAACCTGAACAGGCGCCTGAAAACTCGAAGAGAGGCTGTGAAAACTGGCTGTTCTTGACATTGACGAATTTGTCAACAACAGTATCTTTATAACCTACCTTCTCATGCATAAAAGTCCAGCGTCCGGCTTCAGAAAGCTGAGTCTCAAATGGCTTCATTATCAGAGCCTTGTTCTTTGAAGGACATACATCAGCACAGTTGCTGCATCCTGTACAGTCATAAACACTGACCTGTATCTTGAACCTGTATTGCTTGAGAACGCCGGGGATGCCCTGTATGGTTTTTGTTCCCTCAGGTGCATTTTTTAGCTCTTCCTCTGTCAGAAGGAATGGACGGATTGCAGCATGAGGACAGACATAGGAACACTGGTTGCACTGGATACATTCATCGGGCTGCCATTCAGGTATGTTAACAGCAATACCGCGTTTTTCGTAGGCAGCTGTACCTGACGGGAATGTCCCATCTTCCCTGCCTTTAAATGCACTTACAGGGAGATCATCTCCTTTCATTGCGTTCATAGGTTCCATTACATCACGGATGAAATCAGGTATGTTGCGTGTATCAAGTTTCTTTTCAACTTTAATATTATTCCATTCAGCTGGTATCTCAATTTTAATTACCTCAGTGCCTTTATCAACGGCTGCATAGTTCATATTGACTACATTTTCACCCTTCTTTCCATAGCTCTTGTAGATTGCTTTCTTCATCTCACTTTCAGCTTTTTCATAAGGGATCACGTTAGCTACTTTAAAGAAAGAAGCCTGCATAATTGTGTTCGTACGGTTTCCGAGACCAAGTTCCTCTGCAATTAAAGTGGCGTTGATACAGTAGAAGTTGATTTTGTTCTCAGCAAGGTACTTCTTCATATGGTCAGGCAGGCGTTTTTTTGTCTCTTCGGCATCCCATATAGAGTTAAGAAGGAATGTTCCGCCCTGCTTAAGGCCTTTAAGCATATCGTACTTGTCGAGATATGAAGGCACATGGCATGCTACAAAGTCAGGAGTGTTTACCAGGTACGGGGAACGAATGGGTTTATCGCCAAATCGCAGGTGCGATGTGGTTATCCCTCCTGATTTCTTTGAATCGTATGCAAAATATGCCTGGCAATATTTATCAGTTGACTCACCAATTATCTTGATGGAGTTTTTATTGGCTCCTATTGTTCCGTCTCCGCCGAGGCCATAAAATTTTGCTGAATATGTACCGGGAAGAGCAACATGAATCTCAGGTATAACTGGCAGAGAGTTGAACGTGACATCATCGACGATACCTACCGTGAAATGATTCTTTGGCTCCTTAAGTTTCATATTTTCAATAACAGAAAGAACCTGGCTTGGGGTGGTATCTTTTGAGCTCAATCCGTAACGCCCGCCAATGATGAGTGGCCTTTCGGGCCTGTCATAAAACATATCCTTGATATCAAGATATAGAGGCTCACCAAGTGCTCCGGGCTCCTTTGTCCTATC
Organism: Bacteroidia bacterium; assembly: GCA_026391595.1. Classification (GTDB taxonomy): domain Bacteria; phylum Bacteroidota; class Bacteroidia; order Bacteroidales; family VadinHA17; genus LD21. The sequence continues at coordinate 4,965 of JAPLDY010000117.1, read as the reverse complement.
CAGAACAGAAATTTTCTTTGCAGATTTTGGGAATACGTCAAAGAAATATTTTGGCGAAAACGGGCGATACAGGTGAACAGTGATAAGACCCGCTTTTTCACCTTTGGCTCTCAGATAATCAATAACTTCCTTGGTTGTTTCAGCTACCGAACCCATTGCAACGATAATATGTTCGGCATCAGGATCACCGTAATATGTGAATGGCTTATATTCCCTGCATGTAAGCTTTGAGATCTCATTCATGTATGAATTGACGATGTCAGGGATAGGTTCATAGAATTTGTTTACTGCTTCCTTTGCCTGGAAGAAGATGTCGGGATTCTGTGCTGTTCCTCTGGTCACAGGATGTTCAGGATTCAGAGCATTGTCACGGAATTTTTTAAGGGCATCCCAGTCAATAAGTTTTTTCAGATCCTCCAGGTCGAGGGACTCTATTTTTTGAATCTCTGCTGATGACCGGAAACCATCAAAAAAGTGCATGAAAGGAACACGTGATCTGATTGCCGAAAGGTGAGCTACCCCGGCAAGGTCCATGATCTCCTGTACACTACAGCTTGCCAGCATTGCGAAACCGGTCTGCCTTGTGGCATAGATATCGCTATGGTCTCCGAAAATTGATAAAGCATGTGCAGCGATCGTACGTGCACTGACGTGGAAGACAGCGGGAAGAAGCTCACCGGCTATCTTGTACATATTAGGGATCATAAGCAGCAATCCCTGAGAACAAGTATAAGTTGTGGCTAAAGCACCTGCCTGAAGCGCACCGTGGACAGCACCTGAAGCGCCGCCTTCTGATTGCATCTCAACAACTTTTACTTTTTCACCGAAAATGTTCTTCAGTCCGTTTGCAGACCATTCATCAATGTATTCTGCCATAGTCGAAGATGGTGTGATAGGATATATGGCAGCGACTTCGCTGAACATATATGCAATGTGCGATGCGGCCTGGTTGCCGTCGCATGTTATAAATTTTTTTGTTCCCATTGTGAAGTGTTGTTTATTATTGTTATTTTCTTAACAGATTGCAAATTTACTTAAAAAGCTGCTGTTTATGAACCATTCATCGATACCAGGAATTCTTCATTAGACTTGGCCTGCATCAGCCTGTCACGCAGGAATTCCATGGCTTCAAGAGCGTTCATGTCTGCCAGGTAATTGCGCAATACCCAGATCTTCTGAAGTATGTTCTTATTAAGGAGCAAGTCCTCACGGCGAGTGCTCGAAGCCGGGATGTCAATAGATGGGTATATCCTTCTGTTCGACAGTTTGCGGTCGAGTTGAAGTTCCATGTTACCTGTTCCCTTGAATTCCTCAAAAATGACGTCATCCATTTTGGATCCTGTCTCAGTAAGAGCTGTTGCGAGAATTGTAAGAGAGCCTCCGTTTTCAATATTTCGTGCTGCACCAAAGAACCTCTTTGGCTTGTGAAGTGCATTTGAATCGACACCTCCCGAAAGTACCTTGCCCGAGGCAGGCGCGGTGGTGTTGAATGCCCTGGCAAGCCTTGTTATTGAATCGAGAAGAATAACCACATCGTGGCCACATTCAACCAGTCTCTTGGCTTTTTCAAGTACTATATTTGCGACACGGCAATGTCTTTCTGCAGGTTCATCAAATGTTGAAGCAATAACTTCAGCTTTCACATTCCTGGCCATATCGGTTACCTCTTCAGGCCTTTCATCGATAAGAAGGATCATTAGGTAAACCTCAGGGTGATATCTTGCAATGGCGTTGGCTATTTCCTGGAGCAGCACTGTTTTACCGGTCTTTGGCTGTGCAACAATAAGGCCGCGCTGCCCCTTGCCGATTGGAGTGAACATATCGATAACCCTTACTGAAAGTGTACCTTCACCAGGTTGGCATAATGTGAATTTTTCATTAGGAAAAAGAGGGGTAAGGAAATCAAAAGGCACCCTGTCGCGGATAAAATCCGGGCTTCTGCCATTGATCTCATCAACCTTTATAAGCGGAAAATATTTTTCACCCTCTTTTGGAGGACGGATGGTTCCCTTTATGGTGTCTCCTGTCTTCAGACCAAAAAGTTTTATCTGTGATTGTGATACATAAATATCATCCGGCGAGTTCAGATAGTTGTAATCTGCAGACCTCAGGAATCCATAACCATCGGGCATGATTTCGAGGACGCCTGTATTATATATTATTCCTTCGAAGTCATAAGGTTTTTCCCTCTTTTCTTCTCTGACAGGTGCCACTTCCTGAGTGACGGGGATCATAGTCTGGTCTGCAACAGCCTCTTCATGAAGATCAGTTTCTGCTGCCTTGATTTCTGCCATGCTCTCTTCTCCGTTGATTACCGGAATAAAAGCTTCCTCCATAGGATCCGATATAGTCTCAATAACAATTTCAGAAGAAATCTCAGGAGCAATCTCAGAAGAAATCTCCGCAGAAATTTCGGGAGATTGTTCAGGTATGCTTATTTCATTTTTCTCCTCAGGTTGCTTACCAGGTTCAGAAATTTCTTCACTTTTTTGCGCCGGTTTCTTATCTGTCAGCCAGAATGGCGCTTTGCTGTCTTCGGTGATTGTCTCAACAGGTTTAAAGATATCCGGTTTTTCATCGGTCTTCTCCGGTGGTTTTACCGGGTCCCTCCAGTCGTCTGAAGGTGGTTGGTTCTTTGTCAGATCGTCGGGAGATACAGACATTACTGATTCTACCGGCCTGTTGATAACAGGCTTACTTGTCCTTGGCCTTCTTCCCCTTCGTTGTCCGGGGTCCTGTTCCTGATTGAATTTGCTATTCATAGAGCGGATTGTATCGTTTTCCTTTTTTTGTGTATTTATATTTTCTGTGGCTTCAATTGCCTGCTGGTCAAGTATTTTATATACCAGATCCTGCTTCTTAAGAGATTCGGCTCTTTTTATTTTAAGTTCTTTTGCTATTTCCCTTAATTCAGGAAGCAGCATCTTGCTTAATTCAAGAATGTCGTACATACTGTAATGATAAAAATAGAATTTAAGAGATCTTTATGATTTTATTTGTTTTGGGACGGGGATCAAGATATGACGATGAGCCCGTTGGAAAAATGCAACAATGTATTTCACACATTCTGAAATCCGGTGCAATAATAAATAAAATTGATTAAAAAAACAGTGTTAAAAGTTATCAAAATGCAACGGAGTTCTATCAGATTGGACTAATAATTTGATATTCAGAATGAAAAATAGGTTTGCAATATACTAAATAATACTAATAAAACACAAAAAAATCTGGATAATCTGTCGGGAGCGATTATTTTTTTATTAAAATTGTATTTACAGTCCGGAATTTGTCAAACCAGCTTAACCCTGTAAATGCGTCAGTTAAAGATAACAAAGCAGGTTACTAACCGTGACACCCCTTCTCTCGACAAATATCTTCAGGAGATCGGGAGGGTTGATCTCATTTCACCAGAGGATGAAGTTATTCTGGCCAGAAGGATCAAGACCGGCGATGATGATGCTCTCCGGAAGCTTGTAAAGGCAAATCTCCGGTTCGTGGTATCTGTTGCAAAACAATATCAGAACCAGGGCATGAGCCTTCCGGATCTCATCAACGAGGGCAACCTCGGGTTGATGAAGGCTGCCCAGCGGTTCGATGAAACACGCGGTTTCAAATTCATTTCATATGCTGTCTGGTGGATACGTCAGGCAATACTGCAGTCTCTGGCCGAGCAGGCAAGGATAGTCAGGCTTCCTGTAAACAAGATAGGATCGATTAACCGCATTAACAGGGCTTTCGCCAGGCTTGAACAGGAATATGAACGCGAACCCTCTTCTTCAGAGATTGCCGATATGCTCGAGATGATCCCGGAAGATGTGAAAGAGTCACTGAAAACAAATGGACGTACCGTAAGTATGGATGCCCCTATCAGCTCCGAGGAAGATAATACCATGTACGACATTCTTCAGAGCGACGATACCCCCAGTCCTGACAAGAACCTTATAAATGAGTCGCTTGCTTACGAGATTGAAAGAGCCCTTTGCACTCTGTCGCCCCGCGAAGCAAAAGTATTAAAGCTCTACTTCGGTCTGGGAATGAAGCATCCCTTTACTCTTGAGGAGATAGGAGAGGAGCTCAGCCTCACCCGCGAACGTGTCCGACAGATCAAGGAAAAAGCTATTAAAAGGATACAGTTCACCACCCGGTGCAAGATCCTTAAATCCTACCTGGGTTAACTTATTGTTTTTATCTTTGTTTAAAACTAAGCGAAATGGACCATCTTGTTTCTCCGTCCCTGCTATCTGCTGATTTCAGCAATCTGGCAAAAGACGTCTCACTGGTAAATAAAAGTGCAGCCGACTGGATTCACTGCGATATCATGGATGGTGTTTTTGTCCCCAATATCTCCTTCGGGTTTCCTGTCGTGAATGCTGTGAAGAAAATAGCCAGGAAACCGCTCGATGTCCACCTGATGATAGTTGATCCGGACCGTTACCTTTCCCGCTGGAAGGAAACGGGTGCAGATATTCTTACGGTACAGTACGAAGCCTGTTCTCATCTCCACCGGACAGTAACAGAGATCCATAACCTTGGGATGAAAGCGGGCGTGGCTTTAAATCCTCATACTCCTGTTTCATTGCTGAAAAACACTCTTCCATATATTGATATGGTTCTTATAATGACTGTGAATCCGGGTTTTGGAGGACAGTCATTCATAATGGAAAGCTATAATAAAATAGCTGAACTGAGAAAGATGATAGATGCAGGCAAGCATAAGGTTCTGATTGAGGTCGACGGCGGTATTGATACAAAAAATGCCCGGCGGCTTGTTGAAACAGGAGTTAACGTTCTTGTCGCCGGAAATACAATCTTCAATTCCAAAGATCCGGTCGGAACAATATCCAGGCTTAAGAAACTAAAATAAATTTCACATTTTGGTGAGATTTGTAAGAATCCCCTCCTGGGAGGGGGAGGGGTGGGTTTCGTATACTGAATCTCAACCCACCCCTAGCCCCTCCGGGGAGG
>JAPLDY010000090.1 GCA_026391595.1 Bacteroidia bacterium | reverse complement strand
TATCTCAGAGAGGGCTTTTCTGTTTTCTATGTCATTTGCAGGGATATCCACCTTTCTTCCAACTGCTATTTTTGGATCGATGCCCAGATCAGTGAAGAATGTAATATACCCTATTTGATTTGTCTGCAGCTTAAGTCCTATTGGAACCGACAGGTACTGGACCTTGTATACGATTGCATCATTTTGATTAACTGTAACAAGCTGTAAGTCATGGTTATCTGACAATTCAAAATCTGTGTTTCTTTTGCTTACAAGCCTCCCTCCGGCACTTATAAGGTTTATGCCTGTTGAAAAGGCATAATTAGGTCCGAAGAAATAATTGAATGTCAGGCCGAAGTTAAATCCCGATCTGGCACCGTCATTCCTGACGGAATCAATATCTGATGAGAACCAGCTGATAACCGGGTCGGCATGTATGCCTATCGTATATTTAGACCTGTTCTGTTGGCCTCCTCCCATCTGAGCGCTCAAATCTGCTGACAATAATAAAAGGATTATAAATATACCGGATCTATTGAAATTTAACATGATTCTGATAATTTTCGTTTTTTGGTTTAATATCTTTTCAGTGCGAAATTAACAAATAAATAGAGAAGTTATTGTGTAGCTTAGCATAGTTGTTGCGTGACAAAAAGTCATTAATTTAGAGCGCTCAAAAGGACAACGGTATGAAAGGTCGGTTTATCATAATTATTATTTTATTTTTCAGCCTGTCGTGGTTTTGTTCATGCAAAAAAAATAAGTACAGGATAAATGTCTCCTCCGTCGAGGCAGATATTAAGATAAAGAGACTCGAAAACGATCTTTTCCGGATTGATCCCGCTGCAATAAATGATTCTCTGCCAGCACTAAAGAAAAAATATGGCGACTTCCTTCAGTATTTCAGTTACGTTATTAAGGCAGGAGATATAAATGATACATTATTCGGTAATATTCTGGTAAGTTTCTGTACAGATAAGCTGAACAATGAAGTATATTCTGCTGTTTCTCAACTCTATCCGGATGTCAGCTTAATTGAAAAGTCTCTCGGGAACGCCTTCCGGCATTATCTCTGGTATTTTCCGGATAAAACAATCCCGGGTGTTTTTACCTGCACCACAGGCTTCAACAGAAGCATAATTACATCAGATTCGGTTCTGGGAATCAGCCTCGACAGGTATCTCGGCAGGGATTGTAAATATTATCCGGGTCTTGAGATCTACGGATATCTTTCAGCAAGAATGAATCCGGTGAATATTGTTCCAGACTGCATGTATGCCTGGGGTTCTAAATTATGGTATTTTGAAGACATGAATTATCAGGCAGACAATGTTCTTTCAGAGATGATCCATGAAGGCAAGCTAAGATATTTTGAGAAATGCATGATCCCTGACATAAACGATACGCTTCTTTTCGGATTCACCCGGGGCCAGATGAAAGTCTGCAAGAATAATGAAGGGCAGATGTGGACATACCTGATTGAGAATAACCTGCTTTTCAGCAGCGATAAGTTCATCATCAGGAAGCTTACCGGAGAAGCTCCTTTTACAAGTTACTATACAAACGAATCGCCGGGGAAGGCTGCCGTTTGGCAGGGATTCAAAATAATTGAGGCTTATATGTCAGGAAACAGAGATGTTTCTCTTGAAGATATGATGAGAAATACGGATGTTCAGGATATTCTCGATAAAGCTAAATATAATCCGTAATAAAATCTTTAGCCCCCTGCCCCCTGAAGGGGGTTCATTAAAAGTCCCCTTTAGAGCTTTTCACGCAACTTCTGCCTGGGGGGAGGATTCAGGGGCAACCAAAAAGAAAGGAGCTTTTGAGACAGCCCCTTCTGTAAAATTTTAAATCGATTGCATTATTCTGCAGGGTGTATTGCTTCAACCGGGCATACGTCTGCACAAGCACCACAGTCGGTGCAGATATCCGGATTGATTTTGTAAATGTCGCCCTCGGAAATTGCTTCTACGGGACATTCATCGATGCAGGTGCCGCATGCTGTGCAATCTTCGTTGATTTTGTAAGCCATTTCTATGATTTTTAGTTAATTAATGTACTTTGATCGTGCAAATTTATCCATTTTTTTTTAAATAAAAAATTACAGATGCTTTGCGCAATAATGATGCCAAAAAGAAATAAATTTAAAATACCCCCTTCCCACCCTTCCCCCAAGGGGGCAGGGGCTAAAACATCTTTTCCCCCTTGGGGGAAATAAGAATGGGGGTCTTTATCAATAAAAACTAAAGGTTGAGGCCTTTGATAAAATTCTAAAAATCGAGGCTGAACGAAAGATAAAACATTTTTGGAAGGATGTAATTATTTTCAATACCCCAGGCCCAGTCAGCCCTGATGAAATAACCCATTAGCTGAACTCTGGCACCGGCCCCAAATCCGGCAACTATAGGTTCCCTGTTGGCGTCAAGTGTCACTTTTACCGGCCCGTTTTCAAATATTTCAGTGTCGTATGAATTATCGCCCGACCATGGAGATGCGCCTGTCCATGCCGTCCCTATATCTCCGAATCCCACAAGCTGGATGCTGTTTAGTAAATTTGACCTGAGAGGATGTCCTGCAAGGTATCTCACGACAGGCCATCTTATCTCACTGTTTATCAGAACAAAATTGGTTCCGTTCCTGACATTCTGGCTGAACCCTCTTAGATTGGTTGCCAGTGCCTGGAATCCATAATTCATATCAGGATTTACAGGTATGGAGTTATCGAACATTGTATACTTGCTGAAGAAATATCCCATCCAGTTGTCAACTCCGCCAAGGTAATATACAAGCCTTGTAGGACCCCACGATGTGCTGGCTGCAAGACGGTTGGCCCAGATAAGCTCCCTGTGGATTTTTGTATAATGCCTGAGATCAACACCAAGCACTACCATGTCAGATTTTTTGGTGGTGAGTTCCTTATAGTATTCTCCGAAGATCTTGAACCTGGTACCATAATATATATTGATGCACCTTTTGCGTGTATTGTCGTATATAACCTCAGCTTTAAGACTCGCCCAGTGACGGGATATGCCTTCCATGCTGAGAGTGGCCATTTCTGTAGAGAGCGGAACAATCCTGTCATATCTGTAGGTCACGGTTCCTTTAAGTGACAAGACGGGAGTTATCGGCTTTGAATATGAGAGAAAAAGATTATGAGTATGTGTTTTGTAAAGCGTATCACCACTGTAGCCCAGGAAGGCCAACCGGTGAAAAATCAGTTGTTTGTCAAACTTTCCCTTGAGGCTTTCCACGCTGACAAGATATTCATTGCTGTCGAAGTTTGCTGAAAGCCGTAATCCTCCCGTGACTCTGTAGTTCTCAAAAAGGTCAATTATTCCGAACCTCATAAGACCATTCATTCCGGGATTATAATAAGGCGCTCCTGAACTGTAAACCTGATACGAATCGTTGAGGAAGCTGAAATCGATCTGGCTCACCAGGTAATTATTGTAGAATGATGTCTGATAGATCCTGACTGCCGGCAGGTCAAGCTCCCCTGTATCGAGATCGATGTCCATGTAATCTTTTCTCCAGAGTTGCTCGTAATAGTTTTGTTTTTCCTTCTCGAAGATATAATGACTTATGTCGATAGGCTCATTTGTAATATAATATTCGTAGAGAGGCTTTGTAAGTGTATCTCTTCTTTTCCGGTCCTCCTCAACGAGCCACTGCCGTAACTGCTCTACGCTATCGGCTTTATGGAGCACTCTCAGATCTTCCTTCCGGAATGAGGTTGTGACAATTTCATTATCAGGCACAGGCTTCAGCTGGCTCATTTGCCCTTTCCTGAGAAGGTACCTGCTCTTGCTGAACAGGATCTCGCCGTAGGAATCTGAGGCATTTGCCACTGACTGGTCAATAATATTTCGGTCGTAATTTGTTACCTGCCTTGAATTGATATAGTACCTGAAGTGAGTGGTTGTATCTATATAGCTTATTGTACTGTCGAAATCAGCCAGGAATCTGTTAATCACTCCATTGGTGTTCCCGGTGTACACAAACTTGTTGCGGGCAATCTCCGAGGCAGAAAGTCTGTCAGTATATTTGCCTTCAGTAAGACGGGTCAGGATATTACCTTTTTTGACAATGTTATAGGTGAAAAGATCATAATTCATACCTGTCTTTTCATAGGGGCTTGCCCGGTTGTTCAGGGTATCCGTCATCCTGTTCGATGAAAAAACGATCTCATCGGGATAATTCCTCAGGAATGAAGGATTCAGATCATCTGCAACATCCCTGGTTATCTGCTCATTTGTGCCGGAAGCTATCGTATGAACATAAATATCGGTTATACCATCTTTAACAGCTGAAAAGACAAGTCTCGATCCTTCCGGAGCATAAGAAAAATCCAGGATCTTGTCGTAATACAGGAGGTTCCTCTTTTCTGTAGTTTTATCGTTGATCCTGTAGAAATACATTACAAGGGCTGCTTTTTCCTCGTTTATGTATGTCAGTATCTTTCCGCTGGGGTGCCAGGCGATCACGGGATAGGTTTTATCGCTCTCCAGAGGGAGCTTCGGCTCTGCCCTGAAGATGATCTTCTGTTTTCCGGTAGCCTGCTCGTAAACCCAAATCCTCTTCCTCCCAAAGTCATTGGTTACGTATGCAATATACCGGCCATCGGGACTGACCCTTACCTGCTGGTAGATCTGTTCCTTTTTAGATTTACGGATGACATTACCATCATAACCGGGAAGGTTTTTATCTCCAGAATACTCGTTCCTGTAATATTCTTTCCATTCCTTGAGCAGGTCCTTCAGATCTTTTCCTGTCACATACAGGAAGCCATCATCAACATTTTTATAGACTTTTGTGAGATAGATAATGTTGGGGATCAGCGCATCACCATATTGCCTGCCTATAAATCTCCAGAAGGAGTGGCCGGCATTGACTGCATCCTCATTCTCAAGATGACTTATTTTCTTGTATCTGCCTGACATTATCCCGTCCTTAGTCCGGTTCTCTGCTTCATAATCCCAGCCTGTTGAGACATACCTGACCAATCCCTTAAGATACCAGTCGGGCATGTTGATCAATGAGGAACTTGAAACCCGGTCGCGGACATCTGCATTATAGAGGATCTCATTGATAAGTACCTCAGTTATTGATGCTGCAATCTGGTCGTTATAGGCTTCATGATCACCCTCAAAGTATAACATAACTTTGTTTTTAATGATACGGCTGAAGCCGCCGGTATTATAGTTTTCCTCATCAGAGGTTACCAGTCCTATATTTGATTGTTTGTACTCAGCATTTTTATTGTAGATGACGAAGATAAGCCTCTTTTCCAGCGTGTAGTCGAAAAAATCTTCAATCTCCTCAAGTTTCTTGGTGGCATAGTCAGCAGTATAATTGGCAAGGTCGCGTCCATATTCATTAAAATAACAGTCAAAGTCATCAAACCTGTAATATGACCAGTAATAGTCGAAATATTGAACCCTGTTCTTGCCAAAATTCATCTGAAGACCGTTGTAAAACTGTCCGCTGGCATCTAAGCTGATGATAAAAGCTATGAAAATGATTATAAGCCTGAAGATGCTTCTCATTCTTTGACCTTTCTTGAGACAATCCCGGTTTTTATGCTCAAATTTTGTTCCAAGGTGCCGGGCTTTCGTGACAAAACTAATGATATTATGATTTAAAATGTCCAAAAAGATTAAACTTTATTATTTTTACCCGGTTTTACAATACTAACGATTTCGGTCTGATTTTTGTTCTTTAACATGCAACCAAATCCTTGCCGGAGTTGTTTATGTAGGAAAACCGGTTTGAACCGGGATTTATTATATGTAACTGACAATTTTAAATTATGAAAAAATTATTTCTTTTTATTCAGGCAATTGCCATAAGTGCTGTGGTCGTCGCACAGCCTGTTCTGAAATTTTCAGAGCAGGAGCATAATTTTGGGACCTTCAAGGAAGAAGCCGGCCCCCAGAAGTATGATTTTATAGTGACGAATACCGGTACTGCCCCTCTGGTTATCCAGAATATAGTAGCTTCATGTGGCTGCACTACACCGGAATGGACAAAAGAACCAATTTCATCTGGCGGAACAGGGAAGATCACTGCAATTTATGATCCGGCAAACCGTGGTGGGGAGAAATTCACTAAATCACTTACCGTATATACAAATGCGAAACCGGAAATCCAGACTCTTTATATTAAAGGCGAAGTTATTCCACACGAAAAAACTATTGAAGAACTGTTCACATACCAGGCTGGCCCGGTAAGGTTTGAAAGCATTCATCTTGCCTTCACAAATATCAAGAAGACAGAGAAGAAAATAAGGGTAATGCAGTTGATCAATACATCATCAGAACCTGTAAAGGTTGAGTTTGACCAGGTTCCTCCGTATCTTTCACTGAGGGTTAATCCTGAAACACTGAAACCAGGTCAGAAAGGTTTAGTGGAAGGAACCTACGATGCTACCAAGAACAGCGGGTGGGGTAACATAACTGAGACTGTCAGGATAAAGATCAACGGAGTACTCCAGCAGGATGCTTACTATTATGTTTCTGCCAACCTGGTTGAGGACTTCTCGAAAATGACAAGAGAAGACATGGAGAAAGCTCCTGTCTTCAATATTGCCGACCCTACTGTTGACCTCGGTAAAATACCCGGCAGCATTACCAAAGAGGCAGAGTTCACATTCACCAATTCAGGCAAGAGTGACCTGATTGTCAGGTATGTGAGGTCGACTTGCGGCTGTACTGCAGTTCAGCAGGGACAGACCGGTGTCGGGATCAAGCCGGGAGAATCAAGCTCGATAAAGGCTGTATTCAGCTCAGGTACCTACAAGGGACCTGTCACCAAAACAATTTATGTCTACACAAACGATCCTAAGAAGTCAGAGGTTGTACTTATGCTGAAAGCAGAAGTAGGTGATCCTGTTGCAACAAAGTAATCCTCTTTTACGTATAATTAACTGGGGTGCCGGCGTTATCTGGCACCCTTTTATTATTTTTACACAGGCATCAGACCGAAATGGAAGAAAGAAAAAGTCATAAAAGCGCCATTAGCATCCAGGAAGGAGTATATCAGCCTCCAAGCATAAATCCTGAAGTTTATGCCAGAAGTGGAAAAAAGAAACGGAAAAAATATTCAGTAGAAGAATATGTATCAGGAATACTTTCGGGGAACAGAACTATTTTGAGTCAGGCTATAACCCTGGCAGAGAGTTCATTACCAGAGCATTATGATATAATACAGACAATAATTGAAAAATGCCTTCCATATAGCGCAAAGTCGGTAAGAATAGGAATAACCGGTGTGCCGGGAGTAGGAAAGAGCACCTTCATCGAATCATTTGGACTTTATATAGCAGCAAAGGGAAGAAAACCAGCAGTGCTGGCCGTTGATCCAAGCAGTAACCAGTCAAAAGGAAGTATACTGGGTGACAAGACAAGAATGGAAAAGCTCAGCACCCACCCCGGTGCCTTCATCAGGCCGTCGCCGGCAGCCGGCACCCTGGGAGGAGTAGCCAGGAAGACAAGGGAAACTATCATCCTTTGCGAGGCTGCAGGATTTGATACCATCCTGGTCGAGACAGTTGGAGTAGGCCAGTCTGAAACTGCAGTACATTCAATGGTCGATTTCTTTCTTCTTCTTATGCTTGCAGGTGCCGGCGATGAGCTCCAGGGAATAAAGAGGGGGATCATGGAAATGGCAGATGCCATAGCAATAACCAAAAACGATGGTACGAACGAGATGGCAGCCGGAGGAGCCAGGCTCCTGTATCAGAATGCCCTGCACCTTTTCCCGGCACCGCCTTCAGGATGGAAACCTGAAGTTGTTACATGTTCAGCCCTTCAGAATACCGGTATAAGAGAATTGTGGATGAAGATCATGGAATATGTTGAATTTACAAAGCATAACGGGTATTTTGAGAAGCGGAGAAAAGAACAGGCAGTGATCAGAATGGATGATACGATCCTTGAATATCTTAAAAATTCATTCAGGAATAACGATAAGGTAAAATCCATGAGACCGAGCCTTGAGAAATTGCTTTATGAGGGTAAGATCACTTCGTACAAAGCAGCTATTAGTTTGATCGACAACTATTTGAAAGAGTCATAATTATTAATATCTTTGCCCGGAAATTTACTGCAGATCTGATAACCAATTAAATAATATCAATATGAAAAGAATCATTTACCTATTTGTTTTGGCAGCCATTATTGCTGCATGTAGTTCAGAACCAAAATATATTGTAAAGGGGGAAATAAAAGGATCAGACAGCCTTACCTTTATCCTTCAGAAGAGGGACGGACGGAACATAGTCACTCTTGATTCAGCAATATCAAAGGGAGGAATATTCAGGATGGAAGGAGTAATAGAATTTCCTCAACAGGTTATGCTTTCTGCTCTTAATACACGCAGCAGGGCTAGTTTCTATCTCGAGAATTCAGAGATCACCATAACAGGAACACTTGACTCACTGAATGATGCAAAAATAACCGGCTCAAAAACACAGGATGAGTACAAATCATTCTTAGATCTCGACAAACCTCTTTCTGACAAATATCAGATTCTGTTAACAGCGTACCAGGCTGCCAGAGCACAGAATGATACTGCAAAAATGTCGAAGGTCAGGAATGATGCCATGGGTGTTGAAAAAGAGATGACTGATCTGCAGAAGCAGTTCATTAAGGATAATCCTGCATCATATTTTACTCCTGCCCTGATCATGAGCCTGAGCTATGATATGAGTGCCGAAGAAATAGAAGCAAATATAGCTGCACTGGATACAAATGTTGCAAAAGTTCCCGCTGTTCTGGATCTTAAGACAAGAGCTGCATCCATGAAAGCCGTATCTGTTGGCCAGAAAGCACCTGATTTCACTCTCAACGATGTCAATGGCAATCCGGTATCGCTTTCATCAAAGATTGGGACCAGGCTTCTTCTCATTGATTTCTGGGCTGGATGGTGCAACCCCTGTCGCCAGGAAAATCCCAATGTTGTAAAAGTATATAACGAATTTCATAAGTCAGGTTTTGATGTTTTCGGTGTCTCCCTCGATCAGTCAAAGGACGAGTGGGTTAAAGCAATTGCTGACGACAAGCTTACCTGGACACATGTATCTGATCTGCAATATTGGAACAATGCTGCTGCCAGACTCTATGCAGTCAGTTCTATACCGGCCAACTTTCTGCTTGACGGGACCGGAACGATCATAGCCAGGAACCTGAGGGGAGATGAGTTGTATAATAAAGTGAAAGAAGTACTAGGAGCAAAATAGTAAAAAGTCTATAAAGTCAATAAAGTCTTTAAAGTCAGGATCATCAGTTGATCGGCTTTAAGGACTTTTGGCTTTAAGAAATTTCACCTTTCCTTATTCAGTTCTTCAAGCATAAAACCTGTTCCTCTGACTGTCCTGATATCCAGATTCTTATCTGAAGATATATATTTCCTCAGTCTGCTGATAAAGACATCCATGCTTCTCCCCAGGAAATAATCATCTTCACCCCATATTTCAGTAAGTATATCTTCCCTGGCAAGAACCTTGTTCCTGTTGATGATGAAATACCTCAATAGCTGAGCCTCTTTAAGTGTCAGTTTCTCTTTGGTATCCCCGCAGATCAGTTCAAGGGAGTTGATCTTCAGAACAATACTTGAGATTTTGTATTCATCAGTTGATGATGAATATGCTCGTTTGAGAATATTGTTTATCCTGAGAATCAGCACCTCCGGATCGAAGGGTTTTGTTATATAATCATCAGCTCCGATCTTTAGTCCTCGGACTATATCCTCCTTCAGGCTTTTTGCTGTGAGGTAAATAAGAGGAACCGAGGGCTGGGCTTCTTTTATCTTTTCACCCAGAGTGAAACCGTCCATTTCGGGCATCATAACATCGAGCACACATATATCGGGTTTATCCTGCTGGAACAGATCCCATGCCTCTTTCCCGTCGCGGGCGAGAGATACCTCAAAGCCGTTGATTGAAATATATTGCGATAATATGTTCCCGAAATCCCTGTCATCTTCTGCCAGTAATACTTTCATAGCCTAAATAAGTTATTCAATATGGAATTGTTACCGTAAATATACTACCTTTTCCCGGTTTGCTGGTCACTGTTACGTCTCCGCCATGAGCGACAACAATTTTCTTGACATAATAGAGTCCGAGTCCCAAACCTTTGTATTTATGAATATTGCCGGATGAAGCACGGTAGAACTTGTCAAAAACATGCTTCTGGTCCATTTTGCTGATGCCGATGCCATTGTCGGAAACCCTGATGCATATATTTTTGTCTTCAACAAATCCCTCAACACTTATAACAGGGTCTTTATCAGAATATTTTACCGCATTAGACAGAAGATTATTGATCATGGTGGTGAAATAGACCAGGTCAACATCTGCCTTTAATCCGTTGAAGTTGTATTTCTCGGTAAGATCAGCCGCATTCCCATATCCTGTCTTGAAGCTGTTTACGATATCGTTCATGAATTCAGCAATGTCTACTTTCTTCTTGTCGAGCTGGAACTCTGTCCTTTCCCACATGCTGATCTCGAGAATCATGTTGATCAGCTGATTCAGGTGAATACTTTGTTTTCCAATAAGCTTTGCAGTTTCCAGGATCTTCATCTCGTCAGTCCTGATCTGCTCCATTTCAAGAGTCTTGCCTGCAACAGTGATCGTTGCCAGGGGCGTCTTGAGCTCGTGTGTCATATTATTAATAAAGTCTGTTTTCAGATTGGATAATCTCTTCTCTTCCATGAGGTTGCGATATGTGATGAGGAAGATGATCACAACCACCAGGATGCTCAGCAGACTTATCAGAAGTGATACAGCGGTCTCCCTCAGGATCAGCTTTTGCTTATCTGAAAAATCAATATAGTATTCAAAATAGAAAGCATAATAATTGCCTATAAGCCGCTGCCTGAGCACTGATATACTTGATTTAGATGTTTCCGGTGGAGCTGATATTCCTCCCTGCCCCATTCCCCTTCGGTTTAAAAAGGATTCACTCCTATATACAACCAGGGTGTCTGAATTGGTTATTTCCAGGTTTGTTATAACAATCCTGAAGTTGAAATTCTTTTCAAATCCCTGCTCTTCAAAATAGGAAGAGAGATATGAAGTAAAATCCTGTTCCCTGTTTAAAACTGCCGTGAAGTACTCAAATATTTCTTTTTTCTTTTCTTCCAGTTTCTGTTTGTCTTTTATCCCGGCAAGTTCACCGACAACCTTTTCAGAATATTTGTTCAGAATAAGCCAGACAGTGTCATGAGCTACCGGTCCTGCCCGGCGTACTGCGTCCTGGGTCAACGATCTGTACCTGAGAGTAAGCATCTCATTCTGCTGCTTCCATAAACCTCTTAAAATAATTACCTGAGCAGCAATAATAAAGAGTATTGCAAGGATACCGAGAGTCAGAACAGTATTTCTTTTTTGCATATTATTCTTATTACTGTTCAAAAGTATCTATTTTTTAGCAAAGGGCGCTGTAGTAAAAAGAAACATTAACCTTGCGTTAACCCTTCATTAACAGAATCCTGACACTTAAGGCATTAAATTTGAATTAACAAGTAATAAAACAAGGCAGCCATGAAAAAGAGCAGTTTAATATTAGCAATTATTTTCCTCTTCTCAATATGTTCTTATCAGAGGGTAGAAGCTCAGGACAAGAACAAAGAGGAAAAGGAGAAACAGATGCAGGAAGCTATCGATGCCCAGAAAAAGGCCCTGATAGAGCAGAAGAAGGCCCAGGAAGAGGCTCAGAACGAAGCCCAGCAAGCAATCGATGAGTCCAACGGTGAACTTCAAAAGGCTTTCGAGAATTACAAAATCAGGATAGAAGATCCCAAAGTCCGCGACCAGCTTTTCAGAGTCTATGAAGATTTGGGTAAAAACCGATCAAGGTCAAGTGGCGAACCTTTTGTCTTTACTCCGGGCGTTGAATTCTATGGCCAGCACTTTGGAGGAAATTCTGAAGGGACAACCTGGGAGTTCTCAAAGTATGTCAAGGAAACCTCATTCTCGAGGGATTATACCTTTG
This sequence comes from Bacteroidia bacterium, assembly GCA_026391595.1. Taxonomy (GTDB): domain Bacteria; phylum Bacteroidota; class Bacteroidia; order Bacteroidales; family VadinHA17; genus LD21. The sequence continues at coordinate 16,307 of JAPLDY010000090.1, read as the reverse complement.
ACGTTGAACCTACAGTTAGTACAGTCGTGATGGCAGTCAACGGCGACTGCAAAGCTGGTGAGATACGCATAAAGATTGTTATGCCAAACGGAAAGACATATTCAGATATAGTCATTGATGAATTCGGCAACCTGAACTGGAGAAAATCGTTCACCATCTCCGAAACCGAGAATAAGGATAAAGCAGGTGCCTGGAAGTTTGAAATAAATTCCTCGAAGGCTTCCGGTTATTTCAAAATATCTCTTCAAACCTATTAGTTTTTTTGTCAGCGTCTTAAGACGAGTTTATTTTCATTCCTTTGAAAATGAGGTTGGACCAAGGGGGTCCGGCCTCATTTTTTATTCCTGCCTGTCGGGTTTGACAGGTCTTTTTACCGGTTTCCTTTGCAGACTATTATCAAATTCCGGATCCCAGTTCACATTTCTGAAGAACTCGGATGTCTTTATGCTAAAATACCCAAGGATATGTTTCGGCGAGATAATGTACATCAGTTCATCATTGTCGCCGAAATAAGGATCGGTTATAGTCATAACCTCCTCAATACCCGTATCAAAGCTGTTTGAGACATCAGAATATTTTTCATATGTCTTCCTTGTTATGGCAATTATCATGGTGAACTGACCGTAATCCTTTCTTTGAAAAAGGAAATAGGTGACTTCAATCGGCTCATTTGGATTGACACGATCAGTAGAGTGGGGAAGCTGGTTCTCAAAGATGAATCCCTCATTCATAATCTTCTCTACCACACTGAATTCTTTGGTATTATGAAGGAAAAAGTAGCAGTCTTTAAAACCTGTAAGGATTGAAGCAAGTGTCTCTCCTTTATTCTTCATCCGGCCTGTCCTGATTAATCCTCATCAAAATTAGCTGATATTATTTTATTTGCAACATCTAAAACCTTTTGTGATCTTATATGTTAAATTTGTAGCGTTCGGGCAATTTCTATACTGATGAAAAAGGTTTTTGTACTGATGGTAATTCTCATTGCTTCATCCTGCAACAGGAATAAACCTGATACTGGAGAAAAGATTATCACTGTCAGCATTGCGCCTTTTGAATACTTTGTAAAAGAGATAGCCGGTGACGACTTCAGCGTGAATATCATGGTTCCTCCGGGCGCCAATCCGCATATTTACGAACCTTATCCCGAACAGATAATCAATCTCAGGAAATCTGTTGCATATATCAATGACGGGTATCTGGGTTTTGAGATGACCTGGCTTGACAGGTTTTACGAGATGAATAAATCTATGGTCAGGCTCTCTCTTGGAGACAAGATCGATCTTATCACACCGGGACATGGACATGAGGGCGAACTTGCAGAGGGCGCTGATCCTCATTACTGGGTGTCGCCAAAATGTGCAGCTATAATGGCTTTGTCAGTAAAAGAGCTTCTCTGCCGGCTGAATCCTTCTGAGACACAAAAATACGAATCGAATTATGCCGGACTGGTTGTGAAGATCGGTGAACTGGATAAAAAAGCCGGATCGCTTTTATCAGAGTTCTCTGGTGAAGTTTTTATGATATATCATCCGAATTTGGCTTATCTGGCAAGCGATTATAGCCTTGTTGAGGTGCCTGTGGAGTTTGAAGGCAAGGAACCACCTCCATCAAGGCTGAAGGAGCTGATAGATATTGCAAGGGCTAAGAACATCAAGACTATCTTCGTGCAGAGGGAATATGACAGCAGGAATGCAAAGGTAATTGCAAATGAAATGGGGGCCAGGGTGGTAGTCATCGACCCGCTGTCGGATAACTGGATGAAGGCAACGTCAGATATAATCGAAGCCCTTCATAAGAGTATGGCTGAAAGTCGTAAATAAGATTCTTGTATGGCTAATCTTCTGGAAATACGATCATTAACAGCTTCTTACGATACAAATGTCGTTTTGGAAGATGTAAACTTTGCCGTTAATGAGAACGACTTCACAGGAGTGATCGGACCTAACGGGGGAGGGAAAACAACTCTGCTGAAAGTTATACTTGGACTGATAAAGCCGGTGAAAGGGACAATTGTTTTCAACAGCAACCTTTCCGACTGCAACAGCATCGGTTACCTGCCGCAGATATCGACCGGGGATGTAACTTACCCGGTGACCGTTACCGATGTCATCCTTTCGGGTATGATGATCAGAAAAAAGATTCTTTCCAGAATGTCAGCCGGGGATAAGAAAAAAGCCCATGAGGTTATCGATGAACTTGGCCTTTCGGGTTTGGAGAACTCTCCTCTTTCCGAATTATCCGGAGGAGAGCTTCAACGCGTTTTTCTTGGTCGTGCAATAATCGGAGATCCGATATTATTGCTGCTTGATGAACCAGGCAACTTTGTAGATTCTACTTTCGAGAATGATTTTTATGAAAAACTAAATAAACTTAACAGCAGAATGGCAATATTGATGGTATCACATGATATAGGAATGATCTCTTCGCATGTCAAATCTTATGCATGTGTAAACAGAAAGCTTCATTATCATCCTTCTTCTGAAATTTCAAACGAACAGCTATTGGCCTATGGATGCCCGATAAAGCTTATCACCCATGGAGAGGTGCCTCATACGGTTCTAAAATCGCACAGCTGATGGAAGGGAGCATTTTACAATATGATTTTATAATAAAAGGGCTGCTGGGTGCTGTTTTTGCAAGCATTACAGCAGGATTGGCTGGTACTTATATTGTTTCAAGACGAATGGTCTTTCTGAGTGGCGGGATCACACACGCATCATTTGGGGGGATAGGCATTGGCTACTTCTTTGGTTTTAACCCGGTACTGGGAGCAGCAATTTTCGGGATACTTTCAGCCCTTGGAGTTGAATATCTTTCAGTCAGGCAGAAGATAAGAGAAGATTCGGCAATAGGCATACTCTGGGCTTTCGGAATGGCAATTGGGATAATTTTCATATATCTCACCCCGGGTTATACACCCAACCTTATGAGTTACCTCTTCGGGAGCATTCTGACAGTAACAAATGCCGACATCATTGCACTTGGAATAATGTCACTGGTGCTCGTTCTTTACTTCAGTATCTTCTATCGGACCATTCTTTATATTTCCTTCGATGAGTCATTTGCCCGTACATATTCTTCATATATAAACATCTTTAAATATGTAACAACGGCTCTGGTGGCGTTGACTATTGTCCTGAATATAAGGATGGCCGGAGTTGTTCTTGTACTTTCACTTCTCACCATTCCGCCAAATATTTCAATGATATTCACCAGGGTCTATTCAAGAATAATTCTATGGTCTGTCCTCGCAGGTTTTATCGGAACTGCGACAGGATATGTAATTTCATACTTTGCAGGTATACCTGTAGGAGCCACTATCATTTTTACTCTTGTTGTAATTTGGATTATTGTCAAGTTGATTTATCAGAAAGTAAGAAAAACAAGAATCAGTAATTAAATCATTTATAATTATAATAATTAACGATTTACGGATATGGATTACGATGTTATAATAATAGGTAGCGGTCCGGGAGGATATGTTGCTGCCATAAGGGCATCCCAGTTAAAGATGAAGGTTGCAGTGATTGAGAAAGCTGAACTTGGAGGTATATGCCTAAACTGGGGATGTATTCCCACAAAATCACTACTTAAGAGCGCGCAGGTGTTTGAATACCTGACACATGCATCAGACTACGGCATCTCGGTTACAGGTGAGGTAAAGCCAGACTTTGGAGCGATGATAGCTCGCAGCAGGAGCGTGGCTAACGGGATGAGCAAAGGGATCCAGTTCCTTTTTAAAAAGAACAATATTATCCATATAAAAGGGTACGGGCGTCTGGCAGGAGGTAACAGCGTAGAGGTTGAAGACCCCGAAGGAAAGAAAAAAACCTATTCCGCAAAGCATATCATCCTGGCTACTGGTGCCCGCTCGAAGGAGCTGCCCAACATTAAACAGGATGGGGAAAAGATTATTGGTTACAGGGAAGCGATGACGCTTCCGGAACAGCCTGAATCTATGGTTGTTGTCGGATCAGGGGCTATTGGCAGCGAATTTGCAAATTTCTATCAGGCTATCGGAACGCAGGTCACCCTTGTTGAATTTCTTCCCAGGGTTGTTCCAAATGAAGATGAAGAGGTATCAAAGCAACTCGAAAGATCTTTCAGGAAATTGAAAATGAAGGTAATGACGGATTCATCAGTCGAATCTGTGGATACTTCAAATGAAAAATGCAAAGTTTCTATAAAGACTCCCAAAGGAACAGAGATTGTTGAGGCAGATATTGTCCTTTCGGCCGTCGGAGTAACTACTAACCTGGAAGACATAGGTCTTGAAAAAGCGGGCATCAAAACAGAAAAAGGTAAAGTTGTTGTGGATGATTTTTACCGTACATCTGTTCCAGGCGTTTATGCCATTGGCGATATCGTACATGGCCCAGCCCTGGCTCATGTAGCCTCTGCTGAAGGAATAATCTGTGTTGAAAAGATTGCAGGCAGGGAAGTTGAGCCTCTTGATTATAATAATATTCCGGGTTGTACATATACCAATCCTGAGATTGCCTCTGTAGGATATACAGAAGCAGCAGCAAGGGAAACCGGTCGTGAGATAAAAGTTGGTAAGTTCCCGTTCACCGCGTCTGGTAAAGCAAGTGCCTCAGGCGCAAAAGATGGCTTTATCAAGCTTATTTTCGATGCAGCTTACGGAGAGCTTCTTGGCGCACATATGATCGGTGCCAATGTGACTGAAATGATCGCTGAGGTAGTGGTTGCAAGAAAGCTGGAAACCACAGCCCATGAGATAATAAAGGCTGTTCATCCTCATCCGACCATGTCGGAGGCCATTATGGAAGCAGCTGCCGCCGCATACGGAGAAGTAATTCATCTATAAAAGGCGACAGGCGTCAGGCGTCAGGCGTCAGGCATTAACCAGAATACCCTGACGCCGGATGCCCGACGCCCCACACCTTTCTCCTTTAGCGCAACCTTTTTAGAAGTTTTTTCATCATTCTTATAGCTAAAAAGTACTATTTAAGACAATTATTTTATAATTTTATACTCTTTAAGGGTATCAGCCTTGACGGAGATAAAAGAATTAATAAACGGTTGTCTTAAAGGTGACAGAAGGGACCAGGAACTTCTGTACAGGCGGCATGCGGCTAAGCTGTATGCTGTTTGTCTTCAGTATTCCGGTAATGATGAGGAAGCGAGGGATATCCTTCAGGAAGGGTTCATAAAGATCTTTGAGAACCTCATTCATTACAAGCATGAAGGTTCTTTTGAAGGATGGGTAAGGCGGATAATGGTCAATACGGCTCTTGAAAAATACAGGAGTAAGCATACACTTCACAGAGTAGACGATATTGACCAGATACCTGAACAGGATGCAGAACCATATAATGATGATTATGCAGGGCTCCAGGCAATCGACCTGATGATTATTATCAGGGAGCTGCCGCCAAAATACAGAATGGTGTTCAATCTTTTCGCAATCGAAGGATATTCCCACAAGGAGATAGGTAAAATGATGAATATCTCCGAGGGGACCTCAAAATCGAACCTTTCCCGGGCCAGAGTAATTCTGCAGCGCAGGGTAGGTTCTTTTACAGGATTAGTGAAGAAGTTGTCAAATGGATGAGAGAGAAGCAAATATTGATGTGTTGTTCAGAAACGGACTGAAGGACTATGAGGTTCTTCCTCCGGCTGAGGTATGGGATAAGATAAGCCCTGCTGTCAGGAAACAGCATAGAGCATATGCAATACTGAGAGTTGCTGCCATGGTTGCTGTCCTGGTCACTCTGGGCTTTCTTACATACACATGGAATAATGAAGTTTCAGACACTATTTTAAATCCATCCTTGGCTCAAAGTGCAGAAACCGGTACTCCGCAGGCAGAGATACCTGAAGCCTTGTTGATTGCATCTGCCGGGAATTCTCAGATTCCCTCAACGACATTCAAAAAAGGCGCATCTGACAATGTTCCTGTTAATAATATCGTACGTGAAGAACACAATTTTGAAACAGGTGAGGTCACAAATAATTTCAAAATACAGGGATTATCACAAACTGTTTCTGGTGAACCGATACTACAGAAGGACCGGTCAAAATTGCTTTCCTTCGGCGACCCTTTGAGCAAAAATATAAGCGATGATGATTATACTGTTCCTTTTATTGCTGAAGCCGCCGTTAGCGATAAAAAAGAAAGATGGTCAATTGCTGCACTGTTGTCTCCCACGTATCTCTCGAATATACAGACCAGCAACAATGAAGCGGTCCGTCAGCTTGGATCTGTTGAACAGCCAGTCATATCTTATGCCGGAGGTGTCGCATTATCGTACAAGGTCAACAAAAGGTTCAGCGTTCAGTCAGGTCTCTACTATTCTTCGTACGGGAATGAGCTGACAGGTATTTCATCCTTCACAGGATTTCAGAATTACGACCAGCTCAAAGGCAACAGGAATTACGAAGTTCAGACGACCAATGGTACGGTATTTACCGATAATTCTGATGTATATCTTATAGATGTTGGATCGAGTAGCAGGACAACCTCATTTATCGACAATAGCTCTTTTGATCCTAAGAAGGCAAGTCTTGAATACATGAACAGTTCGCTTCATCAAAACCTGAGCTATCTTGAGCTCCCAGTGGTTCTGAAATATAAGTTTATCGACCGGGCGATTGACTTCAATATTATCGGAGGTATGTCGTCAAACCTGCTGGTTAACAATTCTGTCTACACATCCCGGGATGGAGCAAAATATGAAGTGGGAAAGACTGCAGGGCTTAACTCATTTACATTCAGCAGTTCACTCGGAATGGGCTTTGAATATAGTTTCTCCAGGAATCTTTCCCTGAATCTTGAACCTACCTTCAGATATTTCCTTAATCCTTTCCATAGTATGGAGGCAATGGGTGTCCACCCATATTCATTCGGCATTTTCTCAGGTCTTTCCTACAAATTCTGATCACTTCCGCAAGACTTTTATTCTTTGTCTGCTTATTTAGACATGTCCCTGATTTCCAATCAGGCGTAAAATTGTTACCTTTGCATTTTATTTTTAACTGCTCTTTCGTCATGTCAATTTTAAACAAGAAAATAATACTGACTGCAATTATGCTGGTGGCCGTAACACTTTCATTATTTGCCGTTATTGGAGGATTAAAGGGATTCAGCAGCACCCCTTCAGACCGATTAAAACCCGACACTACATATTCAAATAAGACGTATAAACTTCCCGACAAAGTCACCTTTGCTGGTGAAAAAATGCCTCTTGACAATTTTGATACCAGGGAAAGTCTTGAACGTGAGCTTCTTACAAGCGCTTACAGACATTCATCCACAATACTTATCATAAAAAGGGCAAACCGCTACCTGCCTGTCATCGAAAAAATATTGAAACAGAATGATATTCCTGATGATTTCAAATACCTTGCGGCCGCCGAGAGTGAATACAGTAATATGATCTCACCGGCAGGAGCAACAGGTTTCTGGCAGATAATGCAGGAGACCGGAAGGGAAGAGGGGATGGAAATAAATTCAGTAGTCGACGAGAGATATGATGTTGAAAGATCTACTCAGTTTGCATGCGACTATTTCAGGAAGTCGTATGAAAAATTCGGGAACTGGACACTCGCAGCTGCATCATATAACGGAGGAAGAGCTGCAATAGATGAACAGATCCAGATCCAGAAACAGAATAATTATTATGACCTTCTGCTTACTGAAGAGACAGCAAGATACATCTTCAGGGCTGTGGCATACAAGCTCGTAATAACTGATCCTGAGAATTATGGATTCAAAATAAACAAGGATGAACTCTATACTCCCGTAAAATATTTTGAAGTAACAGTTGATAGCGCTATAAGTGATTTTTCAAAATTTGCTGACCAGTACAGAACAAATTATAAACTTCTGAAACTCCTTAATCCATGGCTCCGGAAGCCTTACCTGACCCCCAAACCAGGCAAATCGTACATTATCAAGATCCCGGATGAAGACAGGAGAAACGGGGGATCTTCAGATACTGTAAACTGATCTTTTTCAGCTCTTTCGGAAGATGAGTGAAGAAATCAAGGTGCTTGGAGCACGAGTTCATAATCTGCAGAATATAGATGTCAATATTCCCAGGAATAAGCTTGTCGTTATAACCGGTTTGAGCGGCAGCGGGAAGTCATCACTTGCTTTCGACACCATATATGCAGAAGGGCAGCGCCGTTATATGGAGACCCTCTCTGCCTATGCCCGTCAATTCCTTGGAGGGATGGAGCGCCCTGACGTCGACAAGATTACTGGTCTCAGCCCTGTGATTTCAATTGAACAGAAAACAACAAACAAAAATCCCCGCTCAACGGTCGGAACAATAACTGAGATTTACGATTTTCTCAGACTTCTCTATGCAAGAGCAGCTGATGCATACTCTTATGCGTCAGGAGAAAAAATGGTGAGATATACCGATGATCAGATAATCGAGCTTGTAAAGACAACATTTTCCGGAAAGAAAGTTTACTTCCTGGCGCCACTAATAAAGGGAAGAAAAGGACATTACAAGGAGTTGTTTGACCAGCTGAGAAGAAAGGGATTTCTTCACGTCAGGATTAACGGGGAAATTAAAGAACTGCTTCCCGGAATGAAGCTGGACAGGTATAAAACTCATTACATTGAACTCATAGTAGATAAATTCAAGGTAGGCGATATAACTGACAAGAGACTGCGTGATTCTATCGAAATGTCACTCGATCAGGGAGATGGGGTAATGATGGTCCTTGAAGCTGAGAGCAGGCAGCCCAGATATTTCAGCCGCAGCCTTATGTGTCCGGTCACCGGATTATCATACAATGAACCAGCACCTCATACCTTTTCGTTCAACTCCCCGCAGGGTGCTTGTCCTCACTGCAATGGTCTGGGTGAGATTTCAAGCATAAATGAGAAGAAGCTGATCCCCGACACGGATCTGAGCATCCGGAAGGGAGGAATAGAACCTCTTGGGAAATACCGTAATGTTTGGATCTTCTGGCAGATAGAGGCTATAGCTGAAAAGAACGGATTCACGCTCGACACACCAATAAAGGATATTCCTGAAGAAGCTCTCAACAAAGTGCTTTATGGCTCCGATGAAGTCTTGAAATTGTCGAATACTCCTCTTGGAATGACTTCAAACTACTTCCTGACTTTTGAAGGTGTTGTAAATTTTGTAGGCAATCTTGAAGCCATAAACAGTAAAAAGAACATTACAAAAATCAAGGAACAATATGTTCAGTATGATGTCTGCCCTGAATGCAATGGTACAAGACTTAAAAAAGAATCGCTCTGGTTCAGGATAGCTGATAGGAACATAGGAGAGCTCTCCTCAATGGATATCAGGGAGTTAATGGGTTTCCTTGACCATGTCGGGGAGAAGATGTCAGGCAAACAGAAACAGATAGCTGCAGAGATCCTGAAGGAGATAAGATCCAGACTAGGCTTTCTGCTGGAGGTGGGACTGGATTACCTCTCTCTTAACCGTGGTTCAAGGACTCTTTCCGGAGGTGAGAGCCAGAGAATAAGACTTGCAACGCAGATAGGCTCAAAGCTGGTCAATGTGCTCTACATCCTTGATGAACCAAGCATTGGACTTCACCAGCGCGATAACAGGCGTCTTATTGGTGCATTGAAACAACTCAGGGATTCAGGCAATTCGGTAATAGTCGTGGAGCACGACAAGGAGATGATCCTCTCGGCCGATCATATAATCGACATGGGTCCGGGAGCAGGATTGCACGGGGGGATTGTTGTTGCGGAAGGGAACCCCGCTGAGATAAAGAAACTGGATACTCTTACTTCCAGATATCTGAATAATAAAAGGAAATTCGATATACCGGAAAAGAGGAGGGAGGGCAATGGCAAATTTCTCGTCATTACCGGAGCATCGGGACATAACCTCAGGAATGTGGATGTAATATTTCCACTGGGGACCTTTATATGTGTCACCGGAGTGTCAGGGAGCGGTAAATCTTCCCTTATAAACCAGACGCTTCATCCGGCTCTTGCGCGCAGATTCCACAACTCCGGGAAGAGTGCTTTGCCGTATAGGGAAATAGATGGACTCGAGCATCTCGATAAAGTTATTGAGGTAAGCCAGTCGCCAATCGGAAAAACACCCCGATCAAATCCTGCAACATATACGGGCGTATTTACCGATATCAGGAAGCTTTTTGAACAGACTACTGAGGCAAAGATCCGTGGATTCGGAGCAGGCAGATTTTCCTTCAATGTGAAGGGGGGCAGGTGTGAGGGCTGTGAAGGAGCCGGTGTCAAAACAATAGAAATGAATTTTCTTCCTGATGTATATGTGCATTGCACTGAATGCAACGGCCATCGCTATAACCGCGAGACCCTAGAAGTCAAGTACAAAGGCCAGAATATCAGTGATGTGCTCGAGATGACGGTGAACAATGCAGTTGAGTTCTTTGCAAATGTGCCGTCGATATATCATAAGATCAAGACCTTACAGGATGTAGGACTAGGATATATAAAGCTTGGACAGCAGTCCACGACACTCTCAGGCGGTGAAGCACAGCGTGTGAAGCTGGCAACTGAACTGGCAAGGCGCGATACGGGTAAAACCCTGTATATACTCGACGAGCCTACTACAGGGCTTCATTTTGAAGATGTGAGAGTACTATTAGATGTTCTGGACAAGCTTGTTGAGAGGGGAAATACAGTGATCGTCATTGAACACAATATGGATGTGATCAAGATGGCTGACTATATTGTGGATCTCGGCAGGGAAGGCGGCAAGGAAGGAGGGAATATTGTTTTCGCCGGACTTCCGGAGAAACTGACAAAATGCGCTGACAGCTATACCGGAATATTCCTTAAATCAGAGTTGAAGCCATAAGAATTTGTTTATATTTGAAATCCAAAAAAATATTTAAAGATGGGCAAACTTGATAAACCGTCACAGCACGAGCTCACAAAGGATGCATTTGAAGAAAAGACCTGGCACGAGATTCATACAACGGATTCCTGGAGAGTGTTCAAGATACTTTCTGAACTGGTTGAAGGTTTCGAAAAGCTTTCCCGTATCGGTCCATGTGTTTCGATATTCGGTTCTGCAAGAACCCATCATAATAATAAGTATTACCGGCTAGCGGAGGAGATCGCATTTGAGCTTACCCAGAAGGGCTATGGCGTGATAACCGGCGGAGGACCAGGCATTATGGAGGCTGCTAATAAGGGCGCTAAAAGAGGCAACGGGAAATCGGTCGGAATAAATATTGATCTTCCATTTGAACAAAAGCCAAATCCTTTTATCGATGCCGATAAACTCATCACCTTTGACCATTTCTTTGTGAGAAAAGTGATGTTCATGAAATATGCCCAGGGATTCATTGTCTTGCCGGGCGGATTCGGGACTTTTGATGAACTTTTTGAAGCAATTACCCTGATCCAGACTAAAAAGATCGGCAAATTCCCGATCATACTTGTAGGTAAAAAATACTGGAAAGGACTTCTTGAATGGATCAAGGAAGAGATGATGGAGGAAGAGCATAATATCCGTCCGGAAGACCTTGATATTTTTACTATTGTCGACACCTCGAAGGAAGCTGTAGATACTATAGTCAAGTTCTACTCGAGGTATCTGCTGAGTCCTAACTTCTAATAGATTAGAGGGAAGGAGGAATCTTTTTATCCTATTTCTTGCGGAAGCGATCCATCTCCCTGTCGACATCCTTCTTTTTGATAGTCTGTCGCTTATCGTACTCCTTCTTGCCTTTCGATACAGCTATTTCGGCTTTTGCCAGCCCGCGTTCGTTCATGAATACCTTCAGCGCGATTATAGTATACCCCGTTTCCTTAACCTTCCTTTCGATCTTCCTTAATTCCTTCTTGTTTAGAAGAAGCTTCCTCTCACGAAGCGGATCATGATTATTGAGATTGCCCCAGTAGTATTCGGAAATGTGCATTCCCTTGAGATAAAGTTCTCCGTCGCGGAACAGACAGTACGAATCGACAAGCGCAGCCTTACCCAATCTAATAGATTTGATTTCCGTACCCGTCAGCTTTATACCGGCAATATACTTGTCGAGGAACTCATAATCATGAGATGCCTTTTTATTTCTGATGACTATATCACTCGAACCCCTTTTCATTCACTGCTATCTAAATTCGTCAACGCGACCGGCAAAATTAAATATTTTTATGGTAAATTGCTCGTAATCCCTAAAGTGTTGAAAGAGTGTTGCTAAAGATAAAAACCGAATATGACCTTCTGGTAATTACCGGTTCTACTGCATCCGGCAAAACTTCCCTGGCTGTGGCCGTCGCTGACTCTATTGGAGGTGAAATAATAAGTGCAGACTCGCGTCAGGTGTATCGGGGGATGGATCTGGGAACCGGGAAAGACCTTGAAGATTATTGCATAAATGGAAGAAATGTAACATATCACCTTATCGATATTGCTGATCCCGGATACAAGTACAACGTCTTTGAATACCAGCGCGATTTCACTAAAGTATATGAAGATATTAAGTCACGTAAAATATTTCCAGTTGTCTGCGGTGGCTCCGGCATGTATATCGACAGCATCGTGAGGGGCTACAAGATGTTCGAAGTACCTCCGGATACAAGCCTGCGTGCAAAGCTGGAAAAGAAATCGATGGAGGAGCTTTCAGAGATCTTGAAGACATATAAGAAGTTGCATAATGTGACCGATATCGATACAAAAAAGAGGTTAATCAGGGCAATCGAAATAGAACATTTCAACAGTTTCAGAAAAGAAAAGCAGACAGATTTCCCTGAACTTAAATCACTGATTGTCGGAGTGATGGTTGACAGGGAAGTGAGAAGAAAAAGAATAACGACAAGGCTCAGACAGCGACTCGACAATGGAATGGTAGATGAAATAAAGGAACTTCTGGATAAAGGTATCAGCAAGGAGTCATTGATATACTATGGCCTTGAATATAAATTCATTGCCCCCTCTTTACTTCAGTAGAGAGGGGGAAAAGAAGGGGGTGAGTACATGTACAAAACTTACTTCAGATAGGTATCCAACCAGTTAAAAAACTCATTTTGCCAGATTATTGCGTTCTGTGGTTTAAGCACCCAGTGACACTCATCCTCGAAGAACAGAAGTCTGCTTGGTATATTATGAAGCTGCGCTGCCGTGAATGCCTCCAGACTTTGTGTGTATGGTATCCTGAAGTCATTTGCTCCGGTAATGATCATAATAGGAGTATCCCAGTTATCAACAAGAAGATGTGGTGAATACTGGTAGCTTTTCGGCAATTCCCAGTAAGGGCCTCCGTAATCGAAATCGTTGAACCATAGTTCTTCAGTTGAACCATATTCGCTTATGAAATTGAAAACGCCACAGTGTGAAATGAATGCCTTGAATCGTCCGCCATGAATTCCTGCGAGGTAGAAAACAGAGTAGCCGCCATAGCTTGCACCAATTGCACCAAGCCTTTCAGCATCAATATAAGGCTCTTTTGCCATGGCATCGGTGGCATCGAGATAGTCCTGCATATCCTTCCCTCCATAATCCTGGGATATCTCTTCTTTCCATTCCTGACCGAAACCGGCAACCCCCCGTCTGTTAGGAGCAAAAACGATATAACCTTTTGCTGCCATCATCTGAAAATTCCAGCGGTACGACCAGAAAGGCCCCAGTGTGCTCTGCGGACCGCCATTGCAGAATAACAATGCCGGGTATTTTTTTGCCGGATCAAAATCAGGAGGGAAGATAACCCACATCTGGAGATCCTTACCGTCTTTGGTTTTAGTGTATTTCTCTTCGAATTTGCCCATCTTTATTGACTCATAGATGGTTTTGTTTATACCGGTCACCTGACCTATCTCGCCCGTCCCGGCATCAACTGATGCAACTTCCTGTGCAAGTGAGAAGGACATAATAGATGCTATCATCTTTCCAGATCTCATCTGCAGGGAACCTAGTTCATGGTTGCCTTTCGTTACCAGGTCAACACCCTTGCCACTTATGTTTGTCTTGAAAACCTGGGAAGTCCCGAGGTAGGCACAGATAAAATATAAGTTCTGGTCGTCTGCCCAGTTGACACTTTCAACATCAAATACCCATCCTTTGGTAATCCAGGTACGGGTCCCGGTCTTCACGTCATAAATAAAAAGCCTGTTGAGGTCTGCTTCATAACCATCTCTTCCCATGCTCTGGAAAGCTATCTTTGAGCCGTCAGGTGAGAAGACAGGGCATTTATCATAACCATGATTATTTTCGGAAACATTCACTTCATTACCGGAAGAAATTTCATACAGGTAGATATCCGAGTTTGTACTTCTTGCATCCTCTTTTCCCCTTAGTCTTTTAGTTGTATAGGCAATATATTTCCCGTCAGGGCTCCATGAAATTTCACTTTCATCAAAATAGGGAGCGAGAGGGGATTCGAATTTCTGGCCTTCCATAATATCCTTTTCGCCTGAAACACTTTTACTGTTAAAATCAGCAACAATGATGTGACTGTAGGAATAGTCGCTCCAGGTATTCCAGTGGCGGTACATGAGGTCATCAATGATCCTTACTTTTGCCTTGGGGAGATTATATTTCTCGTTTGCAGTCTGATCGAGTTTCACCCTCCTGGTAAAATATATCTTATTGCCGGAAGGAGAAATATTGTAGCATTCAAAGTTGCTCAATCCTTCAACCTTTTGGATAACAGACCCCTTCTTGTCTATAATGGCCAAATCTCCGTCTTTGTCGACGAAGGCAATTGATTTTCCGTTATCTATCCACTGAGGAGAACTTCCACCATCCTGTGTAAGCTGAACTGGCTTGCCTCCGGTAACCGGGATACTGAAAATATTTGTTCTGGCGGCTTCAGTAGCAAGATCTCTTTCGGTTACTGTATAGAGAATGGTTGATCCATCGGGGGATAGGGCTATACTTCCAAGTCTGCCGAATTTCCACATTATTTCCGGTGTCATTACACCTCCTGCCTTTTCCTCTTCAGTAAGCTGGTTGCTGAATTGTATTGACGGCACCTGTGTTGCCGGAGCCTTCTGCTTGCATGAAACAGACAAAAAGAGGACCACAAGAATTATCGGAACAAGATATCTTTTCATAGGTAAAGAATTTTGTAATTTATTATTTCTTAAGTGCTTCCTGAACTTTAGCTTTCAGTTCATCGTACAGTTCGGGATTATCCTTAAGGATCTGTTTCACGGCATCCCGACCCTGTCCGATCTTTGTGTCGCCATAACTGAACCAGGATCCGCTCTTCTTGATGATGTTGAAATCAGTAGCATAGTCAACTATCTCACCAAGCTGAGAGATACCTTCACCGTAGAGTATATCGAAATCTGCTTTTTTGAACGGTGGGGCAAGCTTGTTTTTTACGATCTTCACTCTTGTCCTGCTGCCGATAATTTCCTCTCCTTCTTTCAGCTGGCTGGTTCGGCGTATGTCGAGCCTGACAGATGCATAGAATTTCAGCGCATTGCCTCCTGTGGTGGTTTCAGGATTGCCGAACATAATACCTATCTTTTCTCTCAGCTGGTTGATGAACACGCATGATGTGTTTGTCTTACTGATGTTGGCAGTCAGCTTCCTGAGCGCCTGAGACATAAGTCGCGCCTGCAGACCCATCTTTGAGTCGCCCATTTCTCCTTCGATCTCTGCTTTTGGTGTAAGAGCCGCGACAGAATCGATGACGACAATATCGAGTGCCCCGGACCTGATAAGGTTATCAGTTATCTCCAGGGCCTGCTCTCCGTTATCGGGCTGTGAGATGAGAAGGTTCTCGACGTCGACGCCCTGTTTTTCTGCATAATTCCTGTCGAAGGTGTGTTCTGCGTCGATTATTGCAGCAATGCCACCATTTTTTTGAGCTTCGGCAATGGCATGTATGGCCAGTGTGGTTTTTCCGGATGCTTCAGGGCCATAGATCTCGATTACCCGTCCGCGCGGAAGGCCACCGATTCCAAGCGCTGCATCCAATCCGATAGATCCGGTGGAGATGATCTGAATATTTTCAATGGCATGATCGCCAAGCTTCATTATTGTACCCTTCCCGAAATCTTTTTCAATTTTCCCCAGGGTAACCTCGAGGGCTTTAAGCTTATCCTTGTTGATCTCTTTTCTTTCCTTGCTCATATTATTGGTTTTTATGGATACATCTTGAATATTTGTTCAGTGTGGGATTTTGTTTCCACTTTTGAGATAATCTTTTCGATCATGCCCTTCTCATCAATTATAAAGGTTGTCCTTACTATTCCGAGGAACGTTTTGCCATAAAGGCTCTTTTCCTTCCAGACGTCGTAATCATTAAGAATTTTTTTTGAAGTATCAGCGATGATAGGAAAGGGTAGTGAATATTTTCCTGCGAAATTTTTATGCGATTTTTCGCTGTCC
>JAPLDY010000263.1 GCA_026391595.1 Bacteroidia bacterium | reverse complement strand
ATCGACGGGGAGGTTTGGCACCTCGATGTCGGCTCATCGCATCCTGGGGCTGAAGTAGGTCCCAAGGGTTTGGCTGTTCGCCAATTAAAGCGGTACGTGAGCTGGGTTTAGAACGTCGTGAGACAGTTCGGTCCCTATCTGCCGTGGGCGCAGGATAATTGAGAGGAGCTGCCCTTAGTACGAGAGGACCAGGATGGACGGACCTCTAGTGCACCAGTTGTCACGCCAGTGGCATGGCTGGGTAGCTATGTCCGGAAGGGATAACCACTGAAAGCATCTAAGTGGGAAGCCCGCCTCAAGATTAGTTATCCCGTCCCGTCGCAAGACGGGGCTAAGATCCCAGATAGACTATCTGGTTGATAGGTTGGTGGTGTAAGCACAGCAATGTGTTGAGCCTACCAATACTAATAGATCGAGCGGCTTGGCCATATTTCAAAACAACATATGTGGTTGTCTATAAAAATTTGGATGAATAGTTGATTCGTTGAATAGTTGATTTTCTAACCAGTCAACCAATAAACTTATCAACCATTAAACTAATAAGTTAGATTTCCCGGTAACCATAGCGTAGGGGAAACACCCGTTCCCATCACGAACACGGTAGTTAAGCCCTACCACGCCGATGATACTGCACGGGCGACTGTGTGGGAAAGTAGGTCGTTGCCGGGTTTATTTTTTTTTCAGGGTCCAAGGGGCCAGGGGTCCGAGGGTTCAAGTGAATTTACTCGAATTCCTGGCTTTTGTATTGTCTATGCTTGACCCCTTTTC
Source organism: Bacteroidia bacterium (assembly GCA_026391595.1). Classification (GTDB taxonomy): domain Bacteria; phylum Bacteroidota; class Bacteroidia; order Bacteroidales; family VadinHA17; genus LD21. The sequence goes on along the minus strand of JAPLDY010000263.1, from coordinate 2,193 downwards.
TTTGCGGGTGGTAACCGTCAAAAATCGCCTCGGCCCGGATTCATCGACTATTGGCACCTCGGCCGCATTCCTCATGCCAACGCAGCATTATCCTTCATCTCTTGGCTTAAGTAGCAGCAGGCCGAAATATTATTGTTTGGTGAGCTTTAAGAGCCATTTCCAGAGTGGCACGAAGGCAATCTCCACACCTGAATGATCTTCTTTGCTTTCGTAGTCCCATGTAAGAACGGTGAGAATGTTACAATCGAGCTCTTTGCGAGATTTTAGAAGGGCATCTACTTCTCGTTTTCTTGTCTGATAGTTTTGTATATCATAGCAAACCTGAATTAACTCACTGACTGTGGTTCCTTGCCTGACAATAAAATCAATTTCTTTTCCGGTATTTGTTTTGTAGTAATAGGGTTCAATGCCTTTTCGCAACAGCTCAATAGCAACGATATTTTCCATGAATTTTCCTGCATCATGGGTAACAGCAAATTTTACCGATTTTGCCATGCCGGTATCATAAGAGTAGACCTTTTTGGGAGATCTTAACTGTTCTTTGAGCTTAAACGAAAACCTATCCACGACGAATATCAGGAACGCCTCGGAAAGATACTTTACATAATTCTCTACAGTATGGACGCTTCTGAAATCGAGTATCTTTTTTAGCCTTGTGTGAGTAAATTCGCTGGAGTGATTTGTTACGAGGTAGTGGCCGAGGTCATATAACTTCTTTGAATACCGTACGTTGTATCGCTTCGCTATATCCTTAAAAAGGATACTTTCAAATAGCGTAGTAAGGTAGCTCTTGGGTTCAATATGCTTCGCAACAACTTCAGGGAAACCACCTTTACCGATATATTCATCAAGATAGCCGAGGAGGAGCCCCTGTCTTTCCTTCAGTTCAAGCGTGTCATCGATAGGGAAATTCTTTGCCTGCAAAAATTCCCTGAAAGAGAAGGGAAGTATCTGAAACTGAATAAACCTGCCTGTCAGATGGGTCGAAAGCTCCCTGCTTAAAAGGTGGGCATTCGATCCTGTAATCACGACATGAAATCCTTGGCGCTGAAGCCTGTTGATGAACAATTCCCAATCCTTAAGGTTCTGGATTTCATCGAATAACAGGTAGTGCGTTCCTCCATAAACCTGCCTGATTGTTTTGATAAACTCATCATAATCGGTCACCCTGAGCAGTCTTTCGTCATCGAAGTTCAGGTAGGCAAAGTCAATCCCCTGAAGCAGTTGTATGGAAAAAACCTCCTGCTCTTCTTGGCCCCAGGATGACTTTAATAAGGTTATTTTCTATGCTCTGGCGTGCAGTATGGAGCCCTTCTCTGGGAATGTATTTTCCCATTAATAACTCATCTCTCTCAGCTCTGTGGGCTAACACAATTTCTTTCATTTAATAACTCTCACTGCACATTATTTACTATTTTTGTGCAGTACATGTATTATATTGCACTATTTTTGAGTTTGCAAGGGAAAAATCAAGTAGATTCCCACGCAAGCCCGTGGCACTGATATATACACGCGTTGCGTGAATAATAATGCATTCACCCACGCTTGAAAGCGTGGTCCTCTACCTTGCACCGTTGGTGGGTAAGAAGTACCGCAAACGTAAGTGAGCGGCATCTACCCAGCGAGTACCTCGAGCGAGAGGGGGAGGCTCCGCGGGCTTTGCCTGTGGAGGGGGCGACGCAAGCCCCTGTGATAGATAAAGGCATGCGGAGTGACAAACACCCGTTCCCATCCCGAACACGGAAGTTAAGCTCTACCACGCCGATGATACTGCACGGGCGACTGTGTGGGAAAGTAGGTCGTTGCCGGGTTTTTCTTTTTTCAGGGTCCAAGGGGCCAGGGGTCCGAGGGTTCAAGCAAATTTCCTCGAATTCCTGGTTTTTTTATTGTTTATGCTCGACCCCTTGAATCCTCGAATCCTTTTCTTTGCGGTTGGCAACCATCAAAAATCGCCCTGTCCCGGATTCATCGACTATTGGCGCCTCGGCCGCATTCCTCATGCCAACGCAGCATCATCCTTCATCTCTTGGCTTAAGCAGCAGCAGGCCGAAATATTACTGTTCGGTGAGCTTTAAGAGCCATTTCCAGAGTGGCACGAAGGCAATCTCCACACCTGAATGATCTTCTTTGCTTTCGTAGTCCCATGTAAGAACGGTGAGAATGTTACAATCGAGCTCTTTGCGAGATTTTAGA
>JAPLDY010000039.1 GCA_026391595.1 Bacteroidia bacterium | reverse complement strand
TTCTAATTCTCATTCTATCATTTTCATATATTTGCATCTGGTTTTATTTTCCGATTATGAAAGACAAGACTTATTTTGCACCTGCCGAAAGGACCAATATTGAAAAAATAAGGGCAAAAAGTGCAATTATATCGTCACTGGCTGAGTTCAAAGAGGTTTTCGGAGCGATAAATGCAATTGGAGCTGTGCTTGACAATAACCGGCAGGTCGTATATGCCAGCAATGATATCATAAAGACATTCGGTTTTAACTCAATAGAAGATCTTCTGGGGAAAAGGCCGGGGGAAGCGATTTCATGCTTACACTCCGCCGATTTTCCTGCAGGCTGCGGAACATCGATGGCCTGCAGTGTTTGCGGAGCTGTAAATGCTATTATGGAGAGCCAGAAAACAGGTGTGAAATCAACAAAAGAAGCCAGTATCACAACAGTTATAGATGGCCATACCAAAAGCTATGTTCTTAGAGTGACTTCTTCTCCTATAATACTTGCTGACGAACAATTCTATCTGTTGATCCTTGAGGATGTCAGCAATGAAAAAAGAAGGGCTACACTGGAGCGGATTTTCTTTCATGACATTTTGAATACTGCAGGAAGCCTTAATGGACTTCTGGAAGTCCTGAAGAAAGAAACTGATCCGGCTGAAGCAAGAAAGATTTTAAATATTTCTGAAGAAACCAGCAGGAACCTGGTGGAGGAGATAATGCTTCAAAGACAGATCAGAGCTGCAGAAAATGGAGATCTTGAGGTTAAGTTTGAAAAATTGAATTCAACTGATGTTCTCTACTCTGCGATCAGTAAGATAAAATTTCACGACTCAGCAAAAGACAGGATAATTATAATAGATAAAAATTCCGTGAACATGGAATTTGAAAGTGACAGGATACTCATTCAGAGGATCCTGATCAATCTGCTGAAGAACGCTCTTGAAGCGACGGATGAAGGTGGTACCATAAATGCAGGCTGTAAAAGAGAAGGTCAAAAAACATCTTTCTGGGTGCAGAATGCCACCGTAATACCAGGGGATGTTCAGCTGCAGATATTCCAGAGGGCGTTTTCTACAAAAGGAAAGGGCAGAGGGATAGGAACCTATAGTATTAAGTTATTGACTGAGAATTATTTAAAAGGCAAAGTACGGTTCCTCAGCAATGAAGAAGGCGGTACTGTATTTACTGTTACTGTTTGAGAAACCTGTCAATTTCCTTTGCAGCTCTTCTTCCGGAAGCAATAGCATTTACCACCAGGCTTGCCCCATTAATCGAGTCGCCGGCCGCAAATATCTTAGTGTGGCTTGTAGCAAGTGAACTGTTCACCTTCACATTCTTCCTTCCATCAAGCTCCAGCCCAAGTTCAGTAAGCAATCCGTCAAGTACAGGATGGACAAAGCCCAGCGCAAGAAGCACCATATCAGTCTCAATGACATGACGGGTTCCCGGTACCGGCTTCATAGCAAATTTACCATTGATAGTTTCCCATGATACCTCTTCGACCTCTGCACCCCTGGTTATTCTGCCGTCGCCGACAAACCTTAGTGTAGAAAGACTCCAGAATCTTTCACAACCCTCTTCATGGGAGGTCGTTGTCTTTAATGTTTTACCGAAATAGGGCCATGGATTTTCAAATGCTCTCATCAATGGTGGTTTAGGAAGTATCTCAATCTGTGTCACGCTTTTTGCTCTCTGACGTATTGCAGTTCCTACACAGTCTGATCCGGTATCGCCTCCTCCGATAACAAGAACATTCTTCCCCTCTGCAACAATTTTATTATCGCTTACTGTCATCAGTCCTGAATTAACCCTGTTCTGCGCCGCAAGAAAATCCAGTGCATAAATGATCCCTTCAAATTCACTTCCTTCAACAGCCAGTCTCCGTGGGTGTCCGGCTCCGATAGCAATGCAGATTGCATCGTAACCCTCAGTGATCTCACTCACAGGGATATTCTTTCCGATATGAGCTCCTGTCCTGATCTGAACACCTTCTTTTTCCATCATGCTGAGTCTTCTCTCTACTACAGCTTTGCTAAGTTTGAAGTCCGGTACACCAAATCTGAGCAGGCCGCCGGCTTTTTCATCTTTCTCGAAAATAGTGACATTATGGCCTGCTTTATTTAAAAGGTCTGCTGCAGCCATTCCTGCAGGACCGCTGCCAATCACGGCCACCTTTTTATCTGTGCGTTTTTTAGGAGGAACAGGTTTTATATACCCTTCGGCAAATGCTCTTTCAGTAATTGCGACTTCATTCTCCCTGATAGTTACAGGTTCCTGATTCAAGTTCAGCACACATGCATGTTCACAGCTTGCAGGACATATTCTGCCCGTAAACTCGGGGAAATTGTTTGTTGCACTAAGCCGCTCATATGCAGCTCTCCATTCTCCCTTATAAAGAAGATCATTCCATTCAGGGATCAGGTTATCCACAGGGCAGCTCCAGTGACAAAAAGGGATGCCGCAGTCCATGCATCGTGAAGCCTGAAGCATTCTATCTTCGCTATTCAATACCTGCTCAACCTCACTGAAGTCGCAGATCCTTTCGTTTAAAGGTCTGTTACCTGCTTCCTTTCTCTTTATCTTTAAAAAACCTGTTTGGTCACCCATAATGCATTGATTAGTAATTTATTCAATGTGTCTGTTAGTTGCCGGCTCCGAATTCTACATCCATTTCAACACCGGCAATTTTCTTCCTTAGCTCTTCCAGCTTCTGTTCCTGAAGAACTTTCTTGTAATCGTACGGAATGATCTTATGAACATCGGAAAATATTTATCAGGATCATCAATAATCATCTTTGCCTTTTTACTTTCGGTAAAGTTATAATGACGTGTAATTAGTCCCGTGAGCTCCATCATATCGCTGACATCTTCCACAAGTGAAAGCTCTACCATTCCCATGTTGCAGTAATAATCGAAATCGCCGTTTTCGTTGAATACATAAGCGATGCCACCGCTCATCCCGGCAGCGAAATTGCTTCCTGTTTTTCCGAGGACGACAATCCTTCCGCCGGTCATATATTCGCAGCAATGGTTCCCGACACCTTCAACCACGGCATTTGCACCGCTATTGCGGACCCCAAATCTTTCTCCGGCGATGCCTGAGATATAGATTTCGCCGCAGGTTGCACCGTATAGAACTGTGTTGCCTATTATTATATTCTTATCTGATTCAAAAGTTGACCCGGCGGGAGGGACAACAATAATCCTTCCGCCTGAAAGCCCTTTCCCCAGATAATCATTGGAATCTCCCTCAAGACGCAGTTCTACACCCGGCGCAAGAAATGCCCCAAAGCTTTGCCCGGCAGATCCGGTAAACCGGCATTTTATTGTTCCGTCAGGAAGGCCGGCCGCACCATACATGGATGCGATCCTGCCCGACAGCATGGCACCCGTAGTCCTGTTGGTATTCCATATATTCCTGTTTATTTCAACCTGTTGCTTGTCAGTCAAAGCCTTTTCTGCTTCAGCTATCAGATCAAGATCAAGAATGTTGTTAAGCTTATTTTCTTGTTTTTCAACGCAGTGCATTGGGTGCGATTCAGACCCTTCAGGCATTGTGAGGAATCCGGAAAGATCTATGTTGTTAATTTTCCAGTGGTTGACCTCTGGATTTCTCTCGAGCAGGTCGAAACGACCTATAGCTTCATCAAGGTTCCTGAATCCAAGTTCTGCAAGATGTTCACGTACATCCTCGGCAAGGAAGCGGAAGAAGTTTACCAGGTGATCGGCTTTCCCCATGAACCTTCTCCTGAGCTCAGGGTTCTGAGTCGCCACTCCGACAGGACATGTATTAAGATGGCATTTACGCATCATCACGCATCCCAGAACTATTAGCGACGATGTAGAGAAACCATATTCCTCAGCTCCGAGCAATGCCATCATAATGATATCCCATCCCGTCTTAAGCTGGCCATCAGCCTGGAGCATCACTTTGCGGCGGAGGTTATTCATAACCAGTGTCTGCTGTGTTTCTGCAATCCCCAGCTCAAGTGGCAAACCTGCATGCTTTATTGACGACGAGGGACTTGCGCCTGTACCTCCCTCAAAGCCGCTGATGGTGATCAGATCAGCGCCTGCCTTGGTTACACCTGCAGCAATGGTCCCGACCCCGCTTTCGGAGACAAGTTTGACACTTATCCGTGCCTTAGGATTGACATTCTTAAGGTCGAAGATCAGCTGAGAAAGATCCTCAATGGAATAGATATCGTGATGAGGAGGAGGAGAGATCAGTGTGATGCCGGGGATGGAGTATCTTGTTTTAGCGATTATCTTATCGACCTTGTGGCCTGGCAGCTGGCCACCTTCACCGGGTTTTGCTCCCTGTGCTATCTTTATCTGTATCTCGTCAGCATTTACAAGGTACTCAGTTGTAACACCGAATCGTCCGCTCGCCACCTGTTTTATTGCGCTGCGTGTGCTCAGCCCGTCTTCCCTTGGTTTGAACCTTACAGGATCCTCACCTCCCTCGCCGGTATTGCTCCTGCCTCCTATACGATTCATGGCAATCGCCATTGTCTCATGAGCTTCACGGCTTATTGAGCCGTACGACATCGCCCCTGTCACAAACCGCTTTATGATATTTTCAGCAGGCTCGACCTCCTCAAGAGCAACAGGATTTTTTTTCATCCTTAACAGTCCGCGGATAAATCCCGGTTGGGCTGTATCCCTGTTTACCAGACGGCAGTATTCCCTGAATTTTTCCCGGTCACCAGTCCTGGTGCTCCATTGAAGCAAGGAGATAGTTTCAGGATTCCATGCATGATGTTCGCCATGTTTCCTGTATGAATAGACACCTTCAGTAAGTATTTCGGGTTGTTGTTCCTCAATAAATGCCTTTCTGTGTGGTATAAGGACCTCTTCAGCGATTTCGCTCATGCCTATGCCGCCTATCCGCGAAATAGTCCCCTCAAAGTATTTTCGGATCACATCCTGATGGATCCCGACAGCTTCAAATATTTGTGACGACCTGTAGCTTCGAAGTGTACTGATCCCCATCTTTGACATAATTTTCAGGATACCTTTATTTATAGAGTTGATATAATTGGCTTCGGCTGTATGGAAATCGAGCTGGATTGCTTTGTCTTTTACCTGTTTATCGATGATGGCAAAACTCATATACGGATTAATGATACTTGCGCCATAACCGAACAGTAGTGCGAAATGCATCACCTCGCGAGGCTCGGCGCTCTCAACAACTATATCAATCTGCATACGTTTGCGTTTTGCGATCAGGTGATGGTGCACTGCAGAGACTGCCAGAAGTGAGGGTATGGGTGCGACATCCTGGCTGATACCGCGATCGGAAAGGATAATATAATTCTTTCCTTCATCAACTGCCTTTTCGGCATCTGTACAAAGCTGATCCACTGCATTTTGCAAACCTTCAGAGCCTTTACTGACGTCGAAAAGCATTTTAAGGCTGGCTGCCGAAAAACCTTTCCAGCGCAGATTTTTTACGACCTGAAAGTATGTATTAGAGATGACCGGATTCCTGAACCTGACCATTTTTACGTGATCGGGTGAAGTTTCGAGAAGATTCTGCTGAAGGGATCCGAGATAACCCGACAGAGTCATTACAAGCTCTTCCCTTATCGGATCTATTGGAGGATTTGTCACCTGGGCAAATAGCTGCTTGAAATAATTGAAGAGCCTGTAGGGTTTTCTTGAAAGAACGGCAAGGGGAACATCATTACCCATTGATCCTATTGGTTCCTTTCCCGTGGCTGCCATCTCTTTGATTATCCTGTCGGTATCCTCCAAAGAGTAATTGAAGGAGGTTACATAGTTATTATATTCAGAACCAAGATCTGGTGTTACAACCTGCCCCGTCTCGATCTCCTCCAGGTTGACCATGTTCTGTCTTATCCATTCTCCGTAGGGATAATCATTCGCAAGCGATGCTTTTAGCTCTTCATCATAGTAGATCTTTCCTGTATCGGTATCCACCAATAGCATTTTACCTGGTTTAAGCCTGCCTTTTTCCTTTATCTCCTGCGGAGCAAATCTTTGGACCCCGGCTTCAGAGCTCATCACAATAAGGTCATTGGTTGTAATGACATATCTTGATGGACGAAGACCGTTCCTGTCGAGCATCCCGCCTATATAACGGCCATCGGAAAAAATAAGTGATGCTGGTCCGTCCCATGGCTCCATGAAAGTCGAATGGTAATGATAAAAAGCCCTTAGCTCAGTCGATATAGGATTCTTGGCATTTATTGATTCAGGGATCAGGATAGACATTGCATAAGGGAGCGACTTCCCGCTCATGAGCAGGAATTCGAGCACGTTGTCAAGCGAAGCGGAGTCGCTCTTATCGGGTTCGATTATCGGGTAGATCCTCGAGAGGTCTCCAAGCTTGTCCGATTTCAGGATTGATTCCCTGGCTTCCATCCAGAGGCGGTTGCCTTTAATGGTATTGATCTCGCCGTTATGCCCGAGAACCCTGAACGGCTGTGCAAGATCCCAGCTTGGGAAAGTGTTAGTGCTAAACCTTGAATGAACCAGGGCGATAGCACTTTGCAGCCTTTCATCAGTGAGATCAAGGAAATATTCCCCGAGCTGAATGGATGTCAGCATACCTTTATAAACCAGTACTTTTGTTGAAAGACTGGGGATATAGAAAAAGCTCTTTTGATTTATGCCGGACCCACGAATGATTCTTTCCGATCGCTTCCTTATAATATATAGTTTTCTTTCAAGTTCGTCCTGCCCGGTATCTGATCCAAGCAGGATCTGTTTTATATTCGGTTCTGCTGCCAGCGATATTTCGCCTAAAACGGAATTATTACGTGGTACCTCTCTGAAACCTATCAAATCAATTCCTTCCTCTTTTACAATACTAAGCAGGATCTCGATGCATTTTTCCGAGTCAGATTCATTTTTGGGAAGGAAGACAAGTCCTGTACCGAATTGTCCTGCAGGAGGGAGTGAATAACCCTGGATGAGATAAAAATCCCGTGGCACCTGGATCAAAACTCCTGCTCCGTCACCTGTTTTGCTGTCGGCTCCTTCGGCGCCCCGATGAGCCATGTTCTTCAGAATTCCGAGTCCCTGATTAATGATTGAATGAGATTTTCTGCCCTTTATATGGGCGACAAAACCAATACCGCAATTCTCATGTTCGAACTCCTGTCTGTACAGTCCCTGGTTTTCAGGTCTTTCAGTTTTCATTATTTTCTGTTCTATTCTCTTTAATTACAAAAAAGCCGTTCTCTTTTTTTACGAGAGAACGGCTATCCCTAATCCTATACCATATACCATTCTCACAATTTCCCTGAATGCCTTTCGGGAAGTAGTGATGATATTATGGAAAATTGCTCTGCCATTTCTAAATATTCCTTTACAAATATATTGTTTTTCTTTCAATTTGATGCAAATATTGGCATAAAAATTAATAAAAGTAATATTGTCAGGCAAAAGTTATAAACTTATTAATCAACAGTTGAGCAATGGGAATTCTTCCTTCAGTTAGAGCAACAGTAACATTTTATTTGTTACCTTGTATTTATTATCGGTTGATTCAGAGATCAGACAGAAGAATTAATTTTAATCACCATTTAAAATTTTCAGTACAAATATGGAAAAACCCGGGAATCTTATTCTTGTAATTTTCGGCGCATCAGGTGACCTCACATCAAGAAAATTGATGCCAGCAATTTTTTCTTTGAAGATGCAAAAGCTTCTACCTGAGAAGTTTGCCGTAATAGGATGTGGACGGACAGAATTTTCTGATACAGATTTCAGAAGTAGGATGAAAGAGGGCATCCTTTCCTTTTCTGAGGAGAAAGATCCGGAAGGTTTCCTGATAGATGAATTCATCGGTTCTCTTTCATATTTTTCAATTGACAGTACAAAAGCTTCAGACTATATTAAACTGAAGGAAGGATTATATAAAAAAGCAAAGGAACTTGATGCCGGGGAGAATTTCATTTTTTATATGGCAACGCCTCCCAGCATGTATTCAAAAATTGCAGAAAATCTTCACAGGGCCGGACTCGCAGATCAGTCAGCAGGTTTCAGAAGATTCATTATTGAAAAACCGTTCGGCTATGACCTTGGATCAGGGATGGAACTCAACCGGAAACTTCATGAACTTATCACCGAGGAACAGATCTACAGGATCGATCATTACCTTGGAAAGGAAACGGTTCAGAATGTTCTTGTCACCAGATTTGCAAACGGGATCTTTGAACCGCTCTGGAACAGGAATTACATTCATCGTGTTGAAATTACTTCTGCTGAAAGCATAGGAGTTGAGGAAAGAGGAGGTTATTATGATTCATCAGGTGCCCTTCGCGACATGGTTCAAAATCATCTCCTGCAGATGGTTGGATTGACTGCCATGGAACCTCCGTCATCACTTGAATCCAATTCAATCCGTAACGAGGTATTGAAAGTCCTGCAATCATTACAACCCATACAGGCAGCTGATGTACCCGGGCAGGTTATCCGCGGACAATATACCGGATCAACGATAAGAGGCAAATGCGTACCGGGATACAGGTACGAAAAAGGTGTAGCAGAGGACTCGAGAACTGAGACTTATGTTGCCATAAAGTTCTTCATTAATAACTGGCGATGGGGAGGTGTACCTTTCTATATAAGGACAGGTAAACGCCTGCCGACCAGAGTAACGGAAATTGTGATTCACTTCAAAAAGACTCCGCATCACCTGTTCCAGCGGGAGGTTGGGAACCTTAATTCAAATCAGCTGATAATCAGGATCCAACCTGACGAAGGTATACTCATGAAATTCGATATGAAAGAGCCGGGTGCAGGATTCAATGTAAAGAATGTTAATATGGATTTTCATTATAAAGATCTTGCTGACGTCAGGGTTCCTTCGGCATATGAAAGATTGCTGTATGATGTAATGATGGGTGATTCGACACTTTTTTCACGCGATGATGTGGTTGAGACAGCATGGAAATTTGTCGAACCGATACAGAAAGCATGGGCGAATGATCCTGAAATTAAGATATATGGATATCCTTCAGGAACTTGGGGACCGTCGGTCTCAAACGATCTTATTGAAGGATGCGGACTCGCCTGGCGCTACCCATGCAAGAACCTTTCTGATGATGGATTGTATTGTGAATTATAAGTTTGGAGTGATTAAAATTGAAAAGATCATATAGGATATATGAAACGCCGGAGATACTGGCTGAAGCTTTTGCAGAAGAACTGGTTGCCAGAATCCGAAAAGCAGAGAAGGACAAATCGACTCTGACTATTGCTGTTTCAGGAGGGAATACACCCAGATTGCTTTTCTCTGTTCTTGCTGAAAAATATTCAAAAGCGGTCAAATGGAGCTTTGTTAAATTGTTTTGGGTTGATGAGCGTTGTGTTCCTCCGGATGATCCTGAAAGTAATTACGGAATGACTGAAAGAATTCTTCTTCGCAAGATCAATATTTCTTCAGGGAATGTTTTCAGGATAAGTGGAGAGGCTGATCCTGAGAAAGAATCATCACGATATTCTGAAACGATCAGAAAGAATACACGTCGTAAAAAAAATATTCCGGTTTTCGATATAATAATTCTTGGAATGGGCGATGACGGACATACAGCTTCAATATTTCCAGGTAATGAAAAACTATTTACAAGTGAAAAAATTTGTGAAGTTACAACCCATCCGGTTTCAGGTCAGAAAAGAATAACAATCACCGGGAAAGTTATTAACAATGCTGAAGCAATATTTTTTATTGTGACCGGAAACAAGAAAGCGGATATTGTAAACGATATATTCAGGAATAGTGCGGTTTCCGGAATCTATCCGGCTTATCATGTCAGTTCATTGAAAGGAATAACAACATGGCTTCTTGATAATTATGCCGGAAAATATATTGTCTGATATTGCTGCTGTTAAAAACTTGCAATTTTATTTTTATCGTATTATATAATTTTGATTCAGTTTAATCAAAAATCTTAAAGCCATGGCACACGAAAAAGCAAAAGCACAACCAAAAGTCAAGAAAGCGCCGAAGAAAAATCTGAAAGAAAAACGCGCTGTGAAGAAAGTTAAGAAAGCCACGAAGAAATAACCGGAAGACTGATTCTATTTAAAGTCGGCTTCTTACCGAATTGCTTGCAGGTCCTTGTGTCCTGCAAGTTTTTTATAACAAAAAAGGCTGTCAGTCTCTGACAGCCTTTGATTTCTCTAGTATGGTAAATTAAGCCAGTTTTACGTTTACTGCATTAATTCCTTTTTTACCTACAGCTAGCTCAAATGTTACTTCATCATTTTCCTTGATCTTGACGATCAGTCCA
>JAPLDY010000088.1 GCA_026391595.1 Bacteroidia bacterium | reverse complement strand
GAGATTAACGGGGTGAAACACCCTTTTGATGACAGGGAAGAGATACGAAAAGCATTTTTACAAAGTAAAAATTAACAAGGATGCTATACTATTTGTTTCAATATCTTGACAAGCTTAATGTTCCGGGAGCAGGAGTATTCTAATATATTTCATTCAGGTCCGCTGCAGCGGTGATCACTTCCCTCCTCATTGCGCTGTTGATAGGTAAGCGCATTATACTTTTCCTTCAGAGAAAACAGGTTGGTGAAGTTGTCAGGGACCTTGGCCTTGAAGGAGAGGACCAGAAAAAGGGTACACCATCTATGGGAGGAATAATAATACTTGCATCTATAATCATCCCGGTGCTCCTTTTCGCAAAGCTCGATAACGTCTATATACTCCTCATGCTGCTTACTACTATCTGGCTTGGATTCATCGGATTCATTGATGATTACATAAAGATTTTCAAGAAGCACAAGGAGGGTTTGGCCGCAAGATTTAAGATCATTGGCCAGGTTGTCCTGGGACTTATTATTGGTCTGACGCTCTTTTTAAGCGACGGAACATCGATCGTTGAGACTGCCAATGTTCCAAAGGTCAATTTAAGAGCAAGGTCAGAGCTTATAGATAAACAAGTGGCAGGACCTTCAGTCCAAACCATTGCTCTTGAGAAATCAACCAAAACCACAATTCCATTTGTAAAGAACAATGAGTTCGACTATTCATGGCTTGCTGCATTCATCAACAAAGATCATCGCCGGCCATGGACATGGCTTGCTTTCGTTCTGGTAGTAATTTTTATTCTGACAGCCGTATCAAACGGTGCGAACCTTACAGACGGACTCGATGGACTGGCGACAGGAACATCAGCGATAACAGGAGCGGCACTGGGAATCCTGGCATATGTGTCAAGTAACCTGATTTACGCCGATTACCTCAATATAATGTTCATTCCTCAGTCAGAGGAGCTTGTGATATATGCCGCTGCTTTTATGGGTGCCACAATCGGTTTCCTGTGGTACAATTCGTATCCCGCCCAGGTTTTCATGGGAGATACCGGCTCACTAGCGCTGGGAGGTATAATTGCTGTTTATGCGATCATCATAAGGAAAGAACTGCTTATACCTGTTTTATGCGGGATCTTCCTTATTGAAAATCTTTCTGTTGTAATGCAGGTCTGGTGGTTTAAAAGAACAAAAAGGAAGTATGGTGTGGGACGCAGAATATTTCTTATGGCGCCGCTACATCATCATTTTCAGAAAAAAGGATTTCCGGAGCCGAAGATAGTCACGAGGTTCTGGATAGTGGCAATAATACTTGCTGTGGTAAGCATTGTGACGCTTAAGATGAGATAATATAATGAAGAAGAGAATTGTAATACTTGGAGCAGGAGAAAGCGGAGCAGGGTCAGCAGTTCTGGCGATGAAGCAGGGCTTTGATGTGTTTGTTTCCGACAAGGGAGAGATAAAGGAAAAATACAGGGAGATACTTAATAAGAATAAGATAGAGTGGGAGGAAGGAAGACATACTGAGGAGAAAATACTTTCTGCCGATGAAGTGATAAAGAGCCCCGGAATAAAGGAAGATGCTCCCATAATCACTATGGTCCGTGGGAAAAAGATCCCCGTGATCTCCGAGATTGAATTTGCAGGAAGATATGCAAAGGGTAAAAAGATTTGTGTCACCGGCAGTAACGGAAAAACTACTGTCACGAACCTCCTTTACCACATGCTGAAAAAGGCGGGCATGAATGCCGCCATGACAGGAAACGTGGGAAACAGCTTTGCAATGGCTGTGGCAGAAGGAAACTATGATTATTATGTGATAGAGCTCAGCAGCTTCCAGCTCGATGGGATGTACGACTTCAGGGCAGACATTGCTATCCTGTTGAACATAACACCTGATCATCTTGACAGGTATAGTCATAAGCTTCAGAATTATGTTGATTCAAAATTAAGGGTGACACAGAATCAAACAGAGTCAGAATTTCTCATTTACTGGGCTGATGATCCCATCATTAAAGCTGAATTGGCAAGGAAAAAATATGGCATGACACTTCTTCCCTTCTCTGATACCACTGCTGAGAAGATGACCGCATATATCGAGAACAACGAAATAATAATTGACTACCAACATAAAACTAACCTTATGACCATTCATGAACTGGCGCTCAAAGGCCGTCACAACACCTACAATTCAATGGCTGCAGCCATAGCAGGCAAAGTGCTGAACATCCGTAAAGATGTCATCAGAGAAAGTCTCGCCGATTTTCAGGGAGTTGAACACCGGCTCGAACCGGTTATTAAAGTCAGCGGCATAAGCTTCATCAACGATTCAAAAGCCACTAACGTGAACTCCACATGGTATGCCCTCGAATGCATGGAAACTGATGTCATCTGGATTGTAGGAGGCGTCGATAAGGGAAATGACTATGCGGAATTGTTCGCAATTGTGAAGCAGAAGGTCAAAGCGATCGTCTGCCTTGGCAAGGATAATAAAAAGATCATGGAAGCCTTTAAGGACAAGGTGCCTACGCTTGTTGAAACATCTTCAATGGAAGAGGCAGTGAGATCGTCGTACTATCTGGCAAAGAAGGGAGAAACGGTTCTTCTCTCGCCTGCGTGTGCCAGTTTCGATCTCTTCAATAATTATGAAGACAGGGGGCGTCAGTTTAAGGCAGCAGTCAGAAATCTTTAATATTCAATACAATGCAGCAAGGCTGGTTGACAAGGACATTCAAAGGCGACAGGGCTATATGGGGCCTTGTGGTACTTTTTATGATCTATTCGCTCCTTGCCGTTTACAGCTCTTCAGTAGGTGTAGCCTTCAGGAACTATGGAGGCAATACGACCTATTTCCTCAAAAGCCAGTTCATAATGCTTATTGTCAGCCTGGGAATAATAGTATTGGTCTCATATCTCCCTTACAGGATTTATTTTTCCATGGCGGGATTATTCCTTATTATATCAGCCGGGTTACTGGTTCTGACTCTCGCTTTTGGTGCAAGGGTGAATGAGGCAACACGCTGGCTCGTCATCCCGGGAACTGGTTTCAAGCTTCAGACCTCCGACATAGCAAAGCTCGCCCTGGTAATTTACCTGGCACGGACACTGGCCAAATACCAGAAAGAGCTTAATAACTTCATGCTTGTAACAAAGTTTTTCATGGTTCCGATAGCTATTATTTGTGCACTGATAATGCCGGAGAACCTGTCCACAGCCATGATGATATTTGGTATATCCATCATAATTCTCTTCATAGGCCGCGTGCCGCTTAAGTTCCTGCTGGCATATACAGGCATGGCTGTAGTGGGAATACTCCTTTTTGCTCTGGTACTGACATGGGTAACTGATGATAACAGGGTACAGGTTTGGAAAAACAGGATTGAACACTATTTCTCCGGAGTACCTGATCCGGATGGCGATTACCAGGCAAACCAGGCTAAAATTGCCATCTCCACAGGGGGCCTTTTTGGCAAGGCTCCGGGCAGAAGCACGCAAAGGAACATGCTTCCCCAGTCGAACTCTGACTTCATTTTTGCTATTATAATAGAAGAATACGGTTTACTGCTGGGCGCAATACCCCTGATACTGGCATACCTGATACTGCTATTCAGGGGAGTAACGATAGCGAAAAAATGTGAGACAGGTTTCCCGGCATTCCTGGTGCTGGGACTCATAATAATGATAGTGGTCCAGGCATTTCTGAACATGCTTGTTGCTGTTGGCTTATTCCCGGTAACAGGGCAAACGCTGCCTATGGTGAGCTGGGGAAGAACATCAGTACTTGTGATGAGCTTTTCAATAGGAGTGATACTCAGTGTAAGCAGGGTTGTCAATGCGAAAATCAAAAAGGAAGAACTGCCGGAGGAGGATACCATAGAAGAAGGAGAAAAAATCTATGAACCGTCAAAAGCATAAGAGGATCATAATCAGCGGAGGTGGAACGGGAGGACATGTTTTTCCGGCCATATCAATCGCCAATGCCCTCAGGAGAATTGATCCCGGGATCGAGATCCTGTTTGTAGGTGCTGAAGGCAGGATGGAGATGGAGAAGGTTCCTGCAGCAGGTTATAAGATTGTCGGGCTTCCGGTGGCAGGTTTTTACAGAAGCCTTACACCCAAAAACTTTGTCGTATTATTCAAGCTTGTAACCAGTCTTTTCAAAGCACGTACAATCATCTCCGATTTTCAGCCCGATGTGGTTGTTGGGGTGGGCGGCTACGCAAGTGGACCCATTCTCAGGCAAGCCGGCAGAAAGGGAATCCCTGCACTCATCCAGGAACAGAACAGCTATGCCGGTGTTACAAATAAACTTCTCGCAAAGAAAGCAGCAGTGATATGTGTTGCCTATGATGGGATGGAAAAATATTTTCCGGCTCAAAAGATCATCAAAACGGGAAATCCTGTACGCCAGAATTTTGATAACCTCAGTAATCTTCGAAATGAGGCGCTCGTCTTTTTTAAATTAAAAAACAGATCTCCGGTAATATTAATTCTTGGCGGCTCTCTCGGCGCCGGAACAATTAACAGAAGTCTTGCTGAGAACATTCAGAAAATAATTTCATCAGATTGCCAATGGCTGTGGCAGACCGGAAATAATTATTTCGAAGAAATTTATAAGCTCCTCAACCAGCCAGAAGCAGAAAATATTTCATTGCACAGTTTCATTAACAGGATGGATTATGCTTTTGCGGCTGCCGATGTAATAGTTTCAAGAGCCGGAGCAGGAACAATCTCCGAGTTATGTCTGGTGGGTAAACCTGTGATACTCGTGCCTTCACCAAATGTAGCAGAAGATCATCAGACCAGAAATGCACTTGCGCTCACATATAAAAATGCAGCAATATTGGTTAAGGATAACGAGGCGGTAAGCCGGCTTGTTGATGAGGCGGTAAGACTGGTCTCCGATGAAAAAGAAAAGGCCTCTCTTTCAGCAAATATATCTGAAATGGCTGACAGGGATGCTGATGTCAGGATAGCAAATGAAGTAATAAAGCTCGCAGGAAAATGATCGGGTTTAACAAACTGGAAGGATTTTATTTTGTCGGTATTGGAGGTATTGGCATGAGCGCTCTTGCACTTTATTTTGCAGGTGCAGGCTTTCCCGTTGCCGGATACGACAGATCCCAAAGTCTGATTACTGATTCGCTTGCTGAGGCAGGTTGTGAAATTTCATTTACCGACGATGTAGAAACTATTCCTGCAAAATTTAAAAACATTGCGAACAGGAACAAGGTAAAAATAGTATATACTCCGGCAATACCTGAAGAGAGCCGGATACTTAACTTCTTTAGAAGCAATGACTATAAAATCTTCAAGAGATCAGAAGTGCTTGGCGACCTTTCAGAGCTGACCGACACTATTGCAATAGCCGGCACTCACGGGAAGACGACTGTATCGACAATGACCGCCCATTTTCTTAAGCAATCGTCTGTTGACTGCTCGGCATTCCTTGGCGGCATTTCAAAAAACTACAATTCAAATCTTATTACCGGCGACAGCCGCTTCACTGTTATGGAAGCTGATGAGTATGACCGTTCATTCCACAGACTAAAACCTTTGATAGCAGTTGTAACGGCAGTCGATCCGGATCATCTTGAAATATATGGCGACCATAAATCGATGATTGCTGCATACAACGAATTTTGCGGCAAGATCAGGCAGCGAGGCATTCTTATTGTTAATTATTCTATCAGGAAAAAAATAGAATGTCCCGAAGGGGTGTCGTATTATACATATGGCAGCGAGCCTTTGGCAGATTACCGGTATTTTGATATTGAACACAAAAGTGATTATTACAGATTCTCGATAAAAACTCCGGATGGGATCATCAGTGATATACATTTCCCATTTCCGGGTATCATAAATATTGAGAACCTGACGGTAGCAATTGCTGTTGTACTCAATTGCGGAGTTACTGAAAACGAAATCAGAAAGGCTGCTCTTCTTTTCCAGGGTGTGAGGAGACGATTTGATATTAGGATAAACAGACCAGGTCTGACCTATATAGATGACTATGCCCATCATCCTGAGGAGATAAGGGCATTCATTAATTCAGTCATGGAGTATTTCGGCAACAGAAAAATAACGGGAATATTTCAACCGCATCTTTTTACACGGACAAGAGATCATGCTGATGGTTTTGCAAAGATTCTGGATAAGCTTGATGATGTCATTCTCCTTCCTGTATATCCGGCCAGGGAAAAACCAATTCCGGGAGTCTCCTCCGAAATGATCTTTGACAGAATGAAATTGACTGGTAAAAGACTGCTTGAGATGGATGATATTCCAGGCAAGCTTGATGTCAGCAGAATAGATGTACTTCTCACCATAGGAGCCGGAAATATAGACAGACTGGTAGCGCCGATTGAACAGAAACTTATGAAGGAGGTTCAGGCATGAAGAAACTGCTTAAAATATTGCTGTTGATACCGGTCCTCTACCTGTTTGCCTTGCCGGTATACTACGCAGTTTCAAGCAGTAGCAAGCCATGCTCCGAAATAGTAGTAAAGATTACTGATTCTGCTGATTATCATTTTGTTACAAAACGGCAATTATTAAACCTTGCGTACGGTAAAAACGGAAAAATTCTTGGACAACCGCTTAAAAAAGTATCTGCTATCGATATTGAAAATAGGATAAATGTATTGCGCGAGCTGAAAGTTGCAGAGGTGTATACGACTTCCGATGGCGAACTTCACATATACGCAGACCAGCGTAATCCAGTGGTGAGGATACTTCCGGATGAGGGCGGTGATTATTTCCTTGATGAAGATGGATTTCTATTCAGGAAAAGGAATCTATATAATCCGCGTCTTCATATTGTTGCGGGGAACATAACTATAACACCAGCCATGCTCGACAGCGTAAGCGTGCTCGATACCCTCATCAAGCATACTATCCTCAAAGATGTATATCATTTTGTCAATTACATAAGAGACGATGATTTCTGGTCGGCACAGATCGATCAGATCTATATCGACAGCAGGGATGAAGTAAACCTTATCCCTCGTGTGGGCAATAATTTAATTCACCTGGGAACATTTGAAAACTATGAGGGTAAACTCAGGAACCTCGAAGCTTTCTATAATGAAGTTCTTCCTGAAGTGGGCTGGAACAAATATTCGACCATTAACCTGGAGTACAAGGATCAGATAGTGTGCAAACGAAAAAAATAGAAACCATATTTAATTCATATGAGCAATAAAGAACAGTATGTAGCAGCAATCGACATCGGAACCACAAAAATTGTGGCAATTGTCGGTAAGAAAAACGAGAATGGGAAAATTGAAATTCTCGGGTTAAGCAAGGCCCTTTCAAAAGGTGTCAAGAGAGGCGTTGTGCTGAATATTGAAGAAACGGTAAATGCCATTCAGACAACTGTCGATGATGTGCAGAAGAGATCCGGAATAATGTTCTCGGAAGTCTTTGTGGGAATTGCAGGTCAGCATATAAAAAGCATGAAGAACCGCGGTTATATCACTCGCGAAAATTATGAGGATGAAATAAAGAAAGAGGAGGTCTTCAGGCTGATCGAGGACATGCATAAGATCCATATCGACATTGGTGAAGAGATCATTCATGTCATTCCGCAGAATTTCATTGTCGACAATGAGACTGGCGTCAAGAGCCCGATAGGTATGTGCGGAAGACGACTCGAGGCCAATTTCCATATTGTAATAGGTCAGGTTGCAGCTGCAAAAAATATTGAGAAATGTGTACGAAAAGCCAACCTGGAAGTCAGGGATATGATCCTTGAACCGCTGGCTTCATCAGATGCTGTACTCACGGAAGATGAAAAGGAAGCAGGCGTTGTCCTTGTTGATATTGGCGGTGGCACAACCGATGTGGCAGTCTATTATGATAATATCATCAGGCACACAGCTGTTATTCCCCTCGGCGGAAACGTAGTGACCAAAGATATCAAGGAGGGTTGTGCAATATTGCAAAGGTTTGCCGAGCAGCTTAAAATCCAGTATGGTTCCGCGCTCGGCGACATAGCGCCTGAGGACAAGGTGGTCTCTATACCGGGTATCAGCGGCAGGGACCCTAAGGAGATATCCTTCAGGAGTCTGGCCTACATAATACAGTCGAGAATGGAAGAAATAATAGATTTCGTCAATTTTGAGATCCAGAATTCAGGATATGCCGATAAGCTGGCTGCTGGTGTGGTCATAACCGGAGGCGGTGCAATGTTGAAGCACCTTCCGCAGCTTATGAAGTTCAAGACTGCGATGGATGTCAGGATAGGCTATCCTAATGAACATCTTGCAGGTACAAGCAAAGCCGAAATAAACCAGCCTATGTACGCAACAAGCGTTGGGCTTATAATGAAGGGATTCGAATACCTTGAAACATATAAACAGTCTTTCAGTGCAGGCACACAGGAAGAGTTTGTCAGACCTTTGCACCGGGATGTAATTGAAGAGGAGGCAGAGAAGGAAGTTCCGGCATTCACAGATGAAGATGAAGATGCGGAACCACTCCCAGGCAGGATGTCTATCACTGACAAGATCAAGGCAATGATGAAAACGATGTTCGAAGTTGAAGATCAGACGATCAACTGATATGAATTGAATATGGTTTAAAAAGGATTAAATGTTCACTAACAATTAAATGATAATAAATATGCCAGACGATATAATGAACTTTGATCTGCCTGTTGAGAGATCGTCAATAATAAAGGTCCTTGGTATTGGCGGCGGCGGCAATAATGCCGTCAACCACATGTTCGAAAAAGGTATCAGGGATGTTAACTTCATTGTCTGCAACACCGACCATCAGGCTCTGGAGAAAAGCCCTGTTCCCATAAAAGTTCAGATAGGAGAATCACTGACTGAGGGAATGGGAGCAGGCAGTCAGCCTGAAAAAGGCAGGAAAGCTGCTATGGAGAACCTTGAAAACGTCATGGATGCCCTTGGTGGCAATACCCGCATGGTATTCATTACCACCGGAATGGGAGGAGGTACAGGTACCGGAGCCATCCCGGTCATTGCAAAAGCATGCAGGGAAGCTGGCCTGCTGACGATAGCTGTCGTCACTATCCCGTTCAAATCGGAAGGAAAGGTAAGGATAAGATATGCCATAGACGGTATAACGGAGTTGACGGATAATGTCGACTCGCTGCTGGTGATAAATAACGAGAAGCTCAGGGAGATATACGGGAACCAGGGAGTCTCAAGCGCATTCTCTAAAGCTGATGATGTACTTACCACTGCTGTAAAAGGCATTGCAGAGATCATTACCGTGACAGGATATATAAACGTCGACTTTGCTGATGTTGAAACGGTGATGAAAGATTCAGGCGTTGCCATCATGGGCATGGGAACAGCCGCCGGAGATAACAGGGCAATCCGTGCTATAGAAAATGCACTCGCCTCTCCATTGCTTAATTCAAACGACATTACCGGGGCCAAAAGCATCCTCATAAATATCTCATCTGGCAAGGGAGAACATGAGCTTACTATGGATGAACTGGGCGAAATAACTGACTATATGTACGATGCGGCATCTGACGATGCACTGATAATCAGAGGATTATCGCAAGATGAGAGCCTTGGTGAAAATATCAGTGTGACTGTGATTGCTACCGGATTTGAGCCTGCCAGCATCTTCCAGCCATATAAGCCAGGCCAGAAGAGCAGGGTTGAACTGTTAACTGATAATGCAATAGTTCCGCCAAAGCTGATAACGGAAAGAATAGAAGGTGAGATAAAGATCGTTGAAAAGAAGCGCAAATCAATAATCTCCGATTTTGAGGAAGAATCTCAGGGTACAATTGACTTTGGTTCGTTGAATCAGGAAGCGATCAATGCATTGAGGGAGAAGAACGGCGAAGTAGAAAATGAAGATCAGGATAAGCAGGAAGCAACTTTGCAGAAGGTCAAACATATGCAGAATATTCTCAAGAAAGAAGGGCTTTCCAACAAGACGATGAAAGATAATATCGACACCTTCGAGGATGTTCCTGCCTATATCCGGAGGAACATGCTAATGACCCCTTCTGACAAAAACTCTGAAAGCAAACTGTCGAAGTTCACTCTTACCTCAGATGATGAAGATGGTCCGGTTCTGCGGGAGAACAATGCATATCTGAATGATAATGTAGACTGATTGTTTATTCAAGTGGAGCCGGCTTAAACCTCTTCCTCTTAATTTCTCTATATTTGCGGCTATGAAGCGGAGCCTTTTCATATTTATATTATTGATCCTCGTCCTGGGTTTAAATGCCCAGGAAAAGGAGGCTCCCAGGAAAAAGATACTTAAGCAATGGACACTCTCTTCAGATTTTACCGAAGAAGTCGTTTTGCCATTTGATACAGTATTCTCATTGTTCCACAGGTATAGGCTGTCTGACAGATACTCACCAATTAATGCAACCCTGGGCAACTATGGCCTCCCGTTTTACCAGATCAGTTTCTTTGACCGCATTACGGATCCTGATAAGTTCCTTTATGCTTATTACTATCCGCTTATGCATCATCCCGATAATGCTGTTTTCATGAATACACAGGTTCCTTTCACGGAACTTGTCTGGTCCTTTGGAGCTCCCCGCGAAACCTCGGAACAAACTTTCAGGATACGTCACTCGCAAAATGTGAACAAGAATCTGAACTTCGGGCTCATTTATGATATAATTTTCAGTCTGGGCCAGTATAACTATCAGAGAGCCGAGGATAAGGACTTCACTTTATACTCTTCCTATACGGGGACCAAATACAAGCTCTATGCAGCTTTCGGTGTAAATAATCTTATCGCCTACGAAAACGGCGGAATTGTAAATCCTGCAGACCTTAAGAAATTCGCTACACGCGAGGTGCAGGTAAACCTTGGAGGTCTTAACAATGCAAAAAGTGTTCTTAAAAACCGCAATCTGCTTTTGGTTCAGCGATATACTGTCGGAGGGTCAGATGCTTCAACAGACAGCACAAGAAAGAAAAAGACCGGATTTTTTGGACTGAGCGGTACCTTTTCACACATCCTTACATTTGATTTTAACAAAAGGACATATTCTGATGATAGTCCAAAATCGGGATTTTATGATACCACATATATTAGCGCCAGCTCTACATTTGATTCGCTCTATTTCCGGAGCCTGAATAATACGATAAGATTTGATTTCACAACTGATGAATCCAGAAAGTTCAGGCTTGGGGGAGGCGCAGGCTTGAAAAATGAGATTGGAAAATATAGTCAGATCATTCCTACTCATGATACAAACTATGCAGATACCGTTAAATGGAACAGGAACAGCAATGCCCTTGTAGGTTGTCTTTATAATAATATAGGTGAGAAATTCGGATGGCGTGCAGATGGAGAACTATATCTTACCGGTTACCGTGCAGGCGATTTCAGCCTGAATGGGGAGATCATTAAATCTTTTATCTGGGAAAAAGGAACGGCTTCATGGACAATTAATGGGTCAATGATAAACAGGCAGCCCTCATTCTGGTATGAACGGTGGGGAGGCAATCATTTCGAGTGGAGCAGCAATATGAAGAAGGAGTTCAGGATTGACCTGAGCACTGCCTTTTCATATCCCGGGCGCAAAACCAGATTAAAATTCAATTACGCCATAATCGATAATTATACCGATTTTGGTCTGGATGCAAGGCCGTCACAGCATGAAGGAGGCTTGTCAGTTGCGTCTCTGACAGCCAGCAAAGAAGTCAGAGCATGGAAGTTCCATCTTGTGTGTGATTTTCTAGTGCAGCAGAGCAGTAATCCGGAAATTCTTGATCTTCCTCTGTTTGCATCCAGATCAGCCTTCTTTTTCGAACACCTCTTCAAATTCAAATCCACCAATGGCAGACTCAACCTTCAGCTGGGAGCTGATGCCATATATCACTCGCCTTATCATCCATATGCATATATGCCTGCCACAGGGAGGTTTTACAGACAGGATCGTGTCACTGAAGGAAATTATCCTTTCATCAATGTTTTTCTTAATATAAAGCTCAAAAGAGCAAGGATCTTCGTAATGTACGATCATCTGAACTCGGGATGGTGGAGTTATGACTATAGTATGATACCCTCTTATCCTCAGAATTTCAGAATGTTACGCTACGGGATAGCCTGGACGTTCTATAATTAAAAAAAAGTTGTATCTTTGCACCCAATTTTTTAAAAAGCAAAGGTATTAACTAAAAGAAAGCTTTTGATAAGAAAAACGATCATTTTATCAGTATTACTGGCAGCATTCATTACGTCCTGTACAAAAACTCCAACTCCTTCAAATAGTATCAGCTCTCTTTCCTTCGATCTTGATTCGATAATTAAAAGAGGAAAGCTGATTGCTGTGACTGATTTCAATTCGACGAATTATTTTCTGTACAAAGGAGAACCGATGGGATTTCATTATGAACTGCTGAGGAAATTCTCCGAATACATTGGTGTCGACCTTGAGATCATAACGGAAAATCATCTTGAACACGCATTCAGTTTTCTGAAAACTGGCGAAGCTGATCTGCTTGCCATTGGCCTGACTGTCAGCGCATCAAGAAAAAAGGAGATACTATTTACAGAACCAATTTATGAAACCAGGCAGGTTCTTATTCAGCGTAAGCCAAGGAACTGGAGGGCGATGACAGAAGATGCCATTGACAGGCATCTGATAAGAAATCAACTCGATCTGGCCGGAAAAAATGTATATGTTCAGGACAATTCAATTCATCTGGAGCGCCTTCATACGCTGGCCGATGAGATTGGCGACACAATTAATATAATTCCAGTCCCTTATGAAACGGAAGACCTTATAAAGAATGTAGCTAATGGTGAAATTGAGTTTACTGTCTGTGACGAGAACGTAGCGAAGGTAAATGCTACATATTATCCCGGAATTGACGTAAATACCGCTGTAAGTTTTCCTCAGTACATTGCCTGGGGAGTTCGAAAGTACAACTCTGATAAGCTTCTTGGTGAGCTGAACAGATGGATCGCTTCTTATACCAAGACAACTGATTATGCCCTTCTATATGCGAAATATTTCAGGAATACCAGATCGAGCATAATAGTGAAGAGTGATTATTATTCGCTTAGCACGGGAAAAATCTCGAAGTGGGATGATCTTATAAAGAAGGCAAGCCAGGATATAAACTGGGACTGGAGACTTCTTGCATCACTGATATGCCAGGAGTCGCGATTTGATCCTAATGTTGAATCATGGGCAGGAGCTTATGGACTTATGCAGATCATGCCGGCCACGGGAAAGAATTTTGGTATTGATATAACTTCCTCTCCAGGGAACAATATTAAGGCAGGAACAAAGTACATCGACCGGCTGCAGTCGATCTTTGAACCATTGATCCCGGATGAGAATGAACGCATGAAATTCATCCTTGCGTCATATAATGCAGGGCCTGGTCACGTACTGGATGCCATGAGGCTGGCGAAAAAAAACGGGATGGACCCCAAGAAATGGGATGGCAATGTGGCTTTGTGGCTGCTGAAAAAATCTGAACCGGCTTATTATAATGATATTGTTGTCAAAAACGGATACTTCAGGGGAACTGAATCGGTGAACTTTGTATCTGAGGTTCTCACCAGATATGATCAATATAAGAACATTATTCCGGTTGCTGACAAACACCTGGCACTTGTTTCGGAAGAATAAAGAACTCAGCCCGCTGACAGAATATTCGTCAGGAGCTGCATTAAAAATTATCCCGGGCAAATAATTGTCCCGGGATTTTAATTACTTTTAAGAGATATATAATATTCCCTTTTGATGAGGATATTTCTAAATGTACTGCTACCGTCCATAAGACAAATTCTGATTATAATCTTGTTTTTACCCTGTTGCTCTATTATTAATGCTCAGAGGCTTAATACAGGTATTACTTTTGATGTCTACGGATTTCACCCCACTAAATTTCCAACAGATATAATTTTTTCAGAAACGAATTATAAAGCCTATTATATAAAGCAGTATCAGGCTCCACGGGGTTTGACTGAAAATATATCAGCCAACCTGGTAGTGGATTATAGCAGATTTTTCCTGAGCCTGAAATTTGGAATCGCCGCTCTTCCAAACGGAATCGTTTACAAATACTCGTATCCTGTCGGAGGAGGTGAGTTTACAGATTACTATTCTGAAATTTCATATCAGATGACTGATCTTTCAGGGAGTATCGGATACTATGTTAACAGACAGAGATTAGTGAAAATATATTTAGAGGCCGGGTTAGGAAGATCATCAGCTTATTTCTACAGCGAGAGCATGTCGACAGACCCGAAATTTTCATCACAGTGGACAGACCGGCATGAAATTACAGACTATCTGCAACTCGATAAGTCATTTACTTATATTCTCACTGGTATCGGGTTCAGGATGGACATTA
Organism: Bacteroidia bacterium; assembly: GCA_026391595.1. GTDB lineage: Bacteria > Bacteroidota > Bacteroidia > Bacteroidales > VadinHA17 > LD21. The sequence continues at coordinate 3,939 of JAPLDY010000088.1, read as the reverse complement.
TGGCTATCTCCGCGAGGTACAAGATCCGGATCGGTGATTTCAATACTTATTACAGCAGCCTTTCTTTTGGATTAACCGTATATACAAAATTCAGCAAACTCAGGAAACATTACATTTATCAACCTGAAGAGTAACATATATATGCAAAACCTGAAACGGATATCGTTTTTTTTCATTATGACAAGTCTGCTTCTGACTTCATGTGAAGAGGATCCGCAGCCACTTAGTATTCCTATCCGGTTTGATGTGCCTGTATTGCTGGCAACTGATGTAATATACTATGATCTGCAGGAGATCCGCTTTAAGCTTGATATCGCAGTATTCAAAGGCGATAATGAGCTTAATGAAGTATTTGAATATACAGACTTGCCTGATTCCTCCTTTAAATTTGAAGACTATGTTTTTAATGGGGACAGCGTCAAATATTTTGTGGATAAGGTCGAGTATATCGATTCTTCAGGATTTGACTCATTTACTACACTGGTACTGATAGATCAGAGCGCGTACCCTGAAAATTTTGACTCCACCGATTATTATAACTACAGGTTCCAGGCTTTCAATACATTCTATAAAAACCTGAACGGTCAGGGGAAAGTTTGTTTTGCATACTTTAACAGGAAGCAGGGAGATGTAAGTGTTATGAAGGTTATAAACACTCAACTCTCCGGTGAATGGAATGAGAATGTTGCAAGAGGTCTTCTAAACCTGACTCATAGCCAGTCGGGAAGCTCCGGATTGTTTGATGCACTCGATCAGGCTATCAGCTTCATTGCTGCACGGGGAACTGACAACACATCCATAACTCTTTTTGTAAGAAACAAGGATGACGGTCAAAGCAGCATCACACTTAGCAATCTTATACTTAAAGCTAAAGCCAGCAATATAAAGATCAATGTTATCTGGCTTATAAATGATCCTGTAAATGTCGATGCAAATACCCTCCGGCGCCTTGCTACAAGCACCGGGGGTTTTACGGTTTATATGGACGAGATCCTGCAGTCGAACACCGTTTTCCTTAAATTGTCAGATCTATTGAATTTACATACATATTTTTATAGAATTACCACCAGAATTACTGTTGATCCTCCAACGTTTTTTAATCAGACACGTTATAACACCAAAGTATCAGTTTATTATTATACATCAAAGTACCTAACAGGCAATAATGTTTTCTTTGCCCTTGAAAAAATATAACTTAAATACCGTCACCAGGATACTGATAGCAAAAACATTGCTTCTTTTATCATTGCCTTTCGTCCTCAACGGGCAAAATACTGAACTTTCTGTTCAGACCGGACATCTTGAGGCTATTAGAAAAGTTGTCTTCAGTCCTGATGGCAATTATCTTGCCAGCTCCGACGACCTTCATAAGATATGTATCTGGGACATGGCAGGACTAGCCCAGATGTCGAGTTTTTATTATACCGGTCTTGACGAAGGAGAACAAATTTCGCTTCTGGCATTCAGCCCCGACAATAACCTCCTGGTAGCCGGCTCAGTGAACGGTAAATTATTGATATGGGATATAGGAAGATCACAAAAATTATCCGTATTGGCACTTGACGAAGAAATAAACGATCTCGTTTTCACTGACAATAAAACCTGTCTTCTCATCGGAGGGAGGCTGCACACTCTTGATTTGACAGACTATTCAATAAAAGTGGTTGATAGCAGGAAAATTGGGGATATAGTGATCGACAGGGAAAACAGTGAAATGACCTTCTATACCGTCAACGGTGAAATGGGGAAAATATCATATAAAAATGGTTTCTCAATCGGCGAATCCACTAATTCTAATACTGATCAGAAACAGAACATGTGGGCGTTATATTCGTACATGAATAGTTATAAGCTGGGAAGAAACTCAGTTATGTCAGCCAATTCATTGACCATTACGTTTTTCAATCTCCCGGGAATGGGAAAGGCATTTTCCGCTTCAATGCCTTATATGGATGAAAAAATTACCGATATCGAATACCTTCCTTCCAATAACTGTTTTTTAGCATCCAATACCGACGGTAAGATCTATGTTTATGATTTCGAACGTAAGAAACTGATCAGAGTCCTGAAAGACCATATTTCCGAGGTAAATTCACTGGCTGTTCATCCCACAAGAAATATTTTTGCCAGCGGCAGTTCAGACAGATCTATAATTTTGTGGGATGCCACTGATTACAGTGAGCTGAAACGCTTTTATGCAAGAGCAACTGCCATAGGATGTATGGATCTGAGTGAATCGACTCAGACTATTGCATTTGGCAATGAACTTGGTTATACAAAAACAATTAAACTCAACGACAAGAATCCGGAAATAACATCAGTAAAAAACCATAAACAGAAAATCAATGATCTGGAATTTGTCAATAATGATAACAACATTATAACCTGCAGCAACGATAATCATATTGTTAAGCTGAAGAGTACCGGTCTTGAGATTGAAAAATCCAGGAAGTACAAGTCAAATTTCGGGTTCAAGTATCTCCTTTCGAACATCATTGTCAGGCTGAACCTTTATGCTGACCCCTATGTTTTTACAGATTCTCTTTCACTGGCAACAGATAGGAAACATATAATTGCCAACGGTCACGAGGTAAAAAAGAGATTCATGAAAAAGAATCCTGTTAAAATGGAGTATGAGTTTCTTTATTCAACGGAAGATTTAAAACGAAAATCCGGCAGAAAATTTGAAAAGGAGAAAGTACAATTAGTTCATATTGATTCGACAATACTGGGTGTCAGGGTTTATAACAGGGAGAACGGGCATATCTCAGCTGTCACGGATGCAATTCTTGATTCTTCCTTCAACAGGCTGATCACATCATCTACTGATGCAACAATAAAGATCTGGGATATCTCAACCGGTAAGCTGATAGTTACGATGATCCCGGTTGACAAGGACAAAAGGATCTTCATTACGCCTGACAACTATTATTTTGCACCGAAAAATTCACTCAATGCCATAGGATTCAAACAGGGAACTGATTTCTATCCCACTGAACAATTTGACCTGAAATTCAATCGCCCCGATATTGTGCTGGGAAGGTTAGGTTATTCCGACACCAGTCTGATTAAAGTGTACAGGAATGCCTACGACAAAAGATTGAGAAAATCCGGATTTAACGAAGATATGTTCACATCTGAATGGCATACGCCTGAGGTGAATATACTTAATGCTGATGAGACAGGTTATGCAACAGGTAAGCCAGAGATAAACCTGACCATCAAGGGAACCGACAGCAGATACAACCTCGACCGTCTGAATGTATGGGTGAATGACGTTCCTATATATGGAATAAACGGTATATCATTGCGGTCTGAGGAATCAGACTCTCTGGTCAGGACGATTTCTATTCCCCTTTCCTCTGGTCAGAACATGATAACTGTTTCATGCATGAACGAAAAAGGTGTTGAATCGCTCAAGGAATCAAAGGAGATCACTTTTGACCCCGCGATCCCTGTAAAACCTGATCTGTATGTTGTTGCACTTAGTGTTTCGGAATACAAAGACAACCGGTTCAATCTTCAGTATTCGGTTAAGGATGGCAATGATATCGCCACTATGTTCGGATCTATTCCTGCTTCAACCGGGGAATATAACATGATAATAATTGATACTCTCTTTAACAGGAAGGCAGTGAAGGAGAACTTTTTTGCCCTTAAGGAGAAGCTGATGGGAACAAAAGTTGACGACCAGGTAATTCTCTTTGCTTCGGGACATGGATTGCTTGATAATAACCTTGATTTTTATTTTGCGACATGGGATATGGATTTCAGGAATCCCGAAACAAGAGGAATCTCCTTTGATGACATGGAAAACCTGCTCGACAGTATTCCAGCCAGGAAGAAACTGCTGATGGTTGATGCATGCCATAGCGGTGAAGTAGACAAGGAAAATGAGACCGGCCTGCTGGCAGTGAATATTGAGAAAACCGATGATAT
>JAPLDY010000092.1 GCA_026391595.1 Bacteroidia bacterium | reverse complement strand
AAAACCAAAACCAAAGATTTTGAGCATCTGCTGTTCAATAAGGAAAACAACAAACGTATACTCAGATTTGAAGAATTTTTTGAAGAGAGTATTCTATAAGGAAGTTAAAAGTCCATATAATCGGTATCGGAAATGATCTCAAATGGCTGCGTCCCGGGATCCATCCCCCTCTTTTCTTCTTCAGAAGAGAGCGGGCCGAGCGTTAATAAACAGCCTCGTTGGCTGTTTTAGCGAAGGAGCCAGCCTGCGGGTCGGTAGGAAGGGGGTGAGTACATGAATTTCTGGGATTGCTGTCTACGCGCCGCTCCGACAGCGATTCCCGGGGGAACCAGAAACGAAAAAGCCTTTCATTCGCTTCGCTCATTACGGTCTTTGTTTTTTCACTATGCTTTTGAAAGCGAGCTTTCAACGCAGCGAAAAAACAAAGCCCTTCAGCTGACGCTGAAAGGCTTTTTCTTTTTTGGGTGGAAGATGGGATTCGAACCCACGACCTTCGGAACCACAATCCGACGTTCTAACCAACTGAACTACATCCACCGTTTCAGGATGGCAAAAGTACGCCCAAAAAATTTATTCACAAAATTTTAGATTTATTTTCTGCCACTGCACTTCTATTGTTATATTTGCACGGTTCAAAAAAAAATGAACCTGTAACGGGCGCCTTCATGGTTAAAACGTCCTGTCAGGTTAAAAATCTTAGGAATCAGAAAGGGTTGAAAAGACTTAAATTCATGGACAATATTTCGGGTCTTCAGCTGTTTCAGCTGATGAAACCCGTCATATTCCTTGTAATCAGCATAGTTTTTACTAAGAGTCACCTTACCCGTGGAGAAATAGGTTCCTTCGAGATGTTCATGTTCATTGCGGGATTTCTCACCTTCTTCTGGGTTACGGGTATAATACAATCACTTCTGCCTCTTTATCACCGTAACAAGACATACAGGCAGTTTGGTGAAAATCATACAACGAAATCTCCCGAAATCTTCAATGCGTTCATTCTGCTGTGTTTTTTCAGCCTGGTGACATTTGCTTTCGGGCATTCGATAAAAAACAATTTTTCGGTGTTCCATGTTTCAGGTAACGTTCCATACATTAACCTCCTGCTCTTATATATAATGCTAAGCAGCCCTGTCTGCCTGATCGAATATATTTACCTGCTGAATAACAGGGCGTACAGGATCTTTCAGTATGGTCTCTATACATTTCTTGCGCAGCTTGTTTTAGTCATTACACCCATTATATTCGGGAAAGATATTATATGGTCGGTCTACGGTCTTCTGGCCATAACAGGTATAAGATGGATCTGGTTGATCATCCTCCTGCGGCGTTATACGGAGATGAAGATCTCTCCTCAATTTCTTAAAGAGCATCTCTACCTTGCTGCCCCTCTTATCATTACAACTCTTATTAGCGGTTCAGGGCAGTATACTGACGGGATAATTGTTTCAGCCGTTTATCGCGATCCGGGTCAGTTTGCCTGGTTCAGGTACGGAGCAAAGGAGTTTCCTCTGGTGCTTATGCTTGCGAACGGTCTGAGCAACGCAATGCTGCCGGAGTTCTCAACGCGAATGCTTATGAAGGAGTCATTGACAAAGATCAAGGTCAAATCAAAAAAGCTGATGCACCTGCTCTTCCCTGTCACTATGTTGATAATGCTCTTTGCCAGGTGGTTCTACCCGAGGCTGTTCAATCCGGATTTCGAGAGAAGCGCTGATGTCTTTCTTGTTTATTCAGCGATGATAATACCCCGTCTGGTTTTCCCGCAAACCATCCTTGTAGGGAGGAAAAAGACAATGGTGACATTCATTGCAGCCCTTATAGAGCTTGCGGTAAATATTCCTTTGAGTCTCCTCATGATAAAATGGGGTTATAATATCGTAGGTGTGGTTCTCGCCACCTTCATTGGCTATACTGTTGGAAAAATGTTCCTGATTGGATATGTCTGGATCAAAATGAAGATAAAGCCCATAGAATATATTCCTTTAAAAGTATATGCCTTTTATACTTTCCTCCTGACCGTGCTGTTCATATTGATCGACCACAGGATAATAGATATACATTAAAAAGGCGTCAGGCATCGGGCTCCCGATAGCTATCGGGAAGGCATCGGGCATCAGGCTCCCGATAGCTATCGGGAAGGTATCGGGCGAAAGACCCCCTTGGGGGAATGCCTGCCCCGCTTCGGCGGGGGTTGGGAAGGGGGTATTTTGAATAAAAAACTACCTATATTTGTGCAGTTAATTTACCGGCAGCTGTAAACGAAAAATATTATCAATCAGATATTTATCTTTATGCAAATAACTGAGGTAGTAACCAGGCACGACAGGAAGGAATTTCATGATTTCCCGAAGCGATTATATAAAAATGATCCCTTCTGGGTATGTCCGCTTGATTCCGAGATCGAGGGATTGTTCGACCCTGCAAAAAACCATACTTTCAAACAAGGAGTTGCAACACGCTGGATATTGAAGGATAATGGCGGAAAAACAATCGGCAGAGTTGCTGCATTTATTGATAATGTCAGGTCTGCCGCACAGAAGCAGCCAACAGGAGGAATGGGCTTCTTCGAGGTGATAGAAGAGAGGGAAGCAGCTTTTCTGCTTTTCGACACTGCAAAAGCATGGCTTGCATCACGTGGCATGGAAGCGATGGACGGACCGGTTAATTTTGGTGAAAACGACAACTTCTGGGGCCTCTTAATTGCCGGCTTCATGCAGCAGGGATATGGAATGCCCTACAGCATGAAATACTACAGGGATTTCTTTGAGTCGTACGGATTTAAAAATTACTTTGAACAATATTCCTACCACCGTGAAGCAAGAAACGAAAAAGGAGAGATAACCAGGTTCCCTGAAAGGGTATGGAAGGTTGCCGAATGGGTGGCAAAGAAACCAGGCTATACATTCCGTCATTTTGAGTTTAAAAATGCCAGGAAATATATAAATGATATCTGCGAGATCTATAATTCTACATGGTCATACCTGAAGGACGATTTTACGCCGCTTATACCGGATATCCTTGAGGAGTCGATAAGGAAGGCAAGACAGGTTATCGATGAGGAGACAGTCATCTTCATCTATCAGAACGACAAGCCAGTGGGTTTCTGGGTATTGCTTCCTGACCTGAACCAGATACTGAAATACCTTAATGGTAAACTCGACCTTATCAGCATTATCAAATTCCTTTATTACAAGAAAACTCATAAGATCACCCGACTGAGGGCGGTAGTGGGAGGTGTAATGCATTCGCACCAGAATCAGGGTATTGAAGCAGCGATCTTTTATCATCTTTACGAAGTGTTCAAACATAAGCCATGGTACAAGGAAGTTGAACTTTCATGGGTGGGCGACTATAATGTCAGGATGATGGCCAGCAATGAAGCTCTTGGCGGAATAAGAATGAAAACCCACTGCACCTACAGGTACCTTATAAATGACAAACTCAGCTTCATGCGTTATAAGGACGAAATGGCTGAAAAACAAAAAAACAAGGAAGAAAAAAAGGCCGGAGTGGAATAATTTGTAATTTCCTATTGCAATTTCAGGAATGTTGATTAATTTTGCAGTCCCGAAATAAAGGCATTTTTAAGAATAAAGAATTTAAACACAAAGCGATGAAACAGGGAATACATCCGGAGAATTACAGGTTAGTGGTATTTCAGGATATGTCGAACGGTTATACTTTTATGGGTAAGTCAACTGCTCCGTCAAAAGAGAATATCAAGTGGGAAGATGGCAAAGAATATCCTCTTATTAAACTCGAGATATCGAACACGTCCCATCCTTTCTATACTGGCAAGATGAAGCTTGTAGATACTGCAGGAAGGGTTGATAAGTTCAACACACGTTACAAAAACCGCGTAGGCAAAAAGAAGGAAGAATAATTCAAAAACGCATTTTGAAGCAGGGGGTCATAAAAGCCCCCTTTTTTTTGGTACAATCCTTGCAACTCCTCATTTCACCTTATTTATTAAAATATTCAGTAATTTTGACACTCATTCGGAAGGTGATTTAAGATGGACAAGAAATCCAGAATGACATATAACGAAATATTGTTTCCGGATAACCTTGACGGTGAGGGAGATATAATCCCCATCATTGCCGATGGCGATGAAGGAGAACTTGAAGATGTTGAGATCCCTGAAACGATACCTGTACTGTCGCTAAGGAATACTGTGCTTTTTCCGGGTGTGGTGCTCCCTATTTCAATAGGGCGGCCAAAGTCGATACAGCTTATAAAGGATGCCTACAGGAGCGATAAGATCGTCGGTACCGTAGCACAAAAGGATCCTGATCTCGAAAACCCCGGTTTCAGTGACCTTCATTCTGTGGGTACGATAGGACAGATCGTTAAACTCCTCGAGATGCCCGATGGTTCAACTACAGCCATCATCCAGGGACGTAAAAGAATGGTGCTGAGCGAGCTTGTTTCTGATGACCCCTATTTTATTGCCAAGGTCAAATCGATGCCGGAACGCAAGCCAGAACAGATGAGCAAGGACTTCGATGCGATAGTAGGCTCACTGAAGGATCTCTCGCTTAAGATCATCAAAATAAATCCTAATATAAGTCCCGAAGCCTCCTTTGCAATAAAGAATATCGAGAACAATACATACCTCATAAACTTCATCTGTTCCAATACCGACATCAAGGTGCAGGACAAACAGAAGTTATTGGAAATAAACAGTATACGCGACCGGGGCTTCCAGCTCCTTGAATTTCTGGTACAGGAGATCCAGGTTCTGGAGCTGAAAAATGAATTGCAGTCGAAGGTAAAGAGCGACCTCGACCAACAGCAGAGGGAATTCCTTCTGCATCAGCAGATGAAGACAATACAGAATGAACTGGGCGGGAATCCTATTGAAAAGGAGATTGAAGAGTACAAAAATAAAGCTGAGACAAAAAAATGGACGGAAGATGTAAAAAACGTATTCGACAAAGAGCTCGATAAGCTGCACAGGCTTAACCCGGCGGCTGCCGAATATTCCGTACAGGTAAACTATATTCAGACGCTGCTCGATCTGCCATGGGGCGAATATACCCAGGATAACCTTGATCTTAACAATGCCCGCCAGGTGCTTGATGCTGACCATTTCGGCCTTGACGATGTAAAGGAAAGAATACTCGAACATCTTGCAGTGCTTAAGCTTAAGGGCGACCTTAAATCTCCCATCCTCTGCCTTTACGGCCCTCCGGGAGTCGGAAAAACATCGCTGGGGAAATCCGTGGCCAAAGCCCTCGGAAGAAAATATGTCAGAATGTCACTCGGCGGATTGCATGATGAGGCAGAGATCAGAGGCCACAGGAAAACATACATCGGTGCTATGCCCGGCCGCATTGTCCAGAATATAAAAAGGGCCGGCTCGTCAAACCCGGTATTTATACTTGATGAGGTGGATAAGGTAGGACAGGATTTCAGGGGCGATCCTTCATCAGCACTCCTTGAGGTTCTCGACCCGGAACAAAACAGTACTTTTTTCGATAACTTCATTGAACTGGAATATGATTTGTCGAAGGTGCTTTTCATTGCTACGGCAAATACACTTTCAACCATTAGCCCGGCACTGCGCGACAGGATGGAGCTTATCGAAATAACAGGATACCTGGTAGAGGAAAAGCTTGAAATAGCAAAGGCACATCTTCTTCCAAAACAGCTTGAAAATCATGGAGTTAAGCCTGATCAGCTGATCATAAATCCGGGCATAATGGAAAAGCTGATCGAGCGCTATACCAGGGAATCGGGAGTCAGGGAACTCGACAAGCGCCTTGCAAAGATCGTAAGGGTGACAGCCAAGAACATTGCTTCAAATACCAAATACACTCCTTCCCTTTCTGAAAAGGATATGGGTGAGATGCTGGGCCCGCCAAGATTCAACCGTGATATCTATTCTGGCAATGATCAGGCCGGCGTTGTGACCGGACTTGCCTGGACTGCAGCAGGTGGTGAGATATTGTTTGTCGAGACAAGCCTCAGCAAGGGTACGGGAAAACTTACCCTTACCGGGAACCTTGGCGAGGTAATGAAGGAGTCGGCGATAATTGCACTTGAGTACCTCAAGGCAAATGCAGATCTTCTCGGACTTCCGGATAATTTTGCCGAAAAATGGAATATCCATATTCACGTTCCCGAAGGGGCAATACCTAAGGACGGTCCTTCTGCCGGGATAACAATGGCTTCATCAATTGCTTCGGCCTTTACCCAAAGAAAAGTAAGGAAGTATCTGGCAATGACCGGAGAGATTACTTTGAGGGGTAAAGTGCTGCCGGTAGGCGGGATAAAGGAGAAGATACTTGCAGCTAAACGTGCCAGCATTAAGGAGCTGATTTTATCCGAAGAGAACCGCAAGGATGTTGAGGACATAAAGGAGATATATATAAGAGGACTGAAGTTCCATTATGTGGAAACAATAATGGAAGTCCTTGAGCAGGCGCTCCTTAAGCAGAAAGTAAGTAATCCCAAAAACATATCATTCGAATGAAGAAAATAGCTGTTTTCCCGGGATCGTTTGATCCGTTCACTATCGGACATGAAGGAATTGTCAGGCGTGCTCTTACCCTTTTTGACGAAATAATAATTGCCGTTGGCGCCAATGCGCTGAAGAAAAGCTATTATTCGCTGGAAACGAGAAAAACAATGATCTCCAGCGTGTTTGCGGATGAACCAAGGATAAATATCGACCATTATGAGGGGCTTACAGTTGACTATTGTAAAAGAAAAGGAGCGAATTATATTTTAAGGGGATTACGTACAGCTGCCGACTTTGAGTTCGAAAGAGCTATCGCTCAGGTCAATAAGGCCATGGCTTACGATATCGAATCAGTTTTCCTGCTGACAGTCCCGGAACATACACCAATCAATTCCTCGATTGTACGCGATATAATACGCAGCGGCGGCGATGCCTCGCGTTTTGTCCCGGCGGCCATAAATCTTAAAGATTACAGGGGAGAGGAAGACTAAGCCTTAAAGACCGAAAGATTTATAAGATCCATAAGCGAAAGCCAGGCTGAACTTTTGATCTTGCTTATCTCCTCGGGAAGAAGCCACTCAACAGTGGTAATACCTTCCCTTACTTGTGGTTCCGTTACCATCCTGCCATCATATTCCATCAGGAACCAGCTGGTCTTCTTAAGATATGAAATGCCTTCCCAGGTATAGGTATGGTAGCTTGGTTCAAGTGGCTTGATTATTTTATGACCATCTATCCCGCACTCTTCGCTTACCTCTCTCAGTGCACATTCTTCTGGTTCTTCACCGGGCTCAATGTGCCCTTTCGGCAGGTCAAGCTTGCCTTTCTTCTCGATGAAGAGGAAGCGTCCCGATGAGTGTTTCACCAGACCGCCGGCAGCACCCACTTCCGTAAAATAGATCCTGAAGATCTTCCAGATGTGCTTGATGTCGGGTCCATATATATTGATTGCTGAAATCTTTGTATCTGTCTGGAAATCAGAGATTAATCTATAAAGTTCCTTTGTATCGTGAAATTTATGGAATAAGCCGTATTTTTGTACCCGGTCAGGTTCAGAGCTAATCAGAATGAATCTGTTTTCGAAATGAACTTTATACATTTTTTATGGAAAATAGTGCAAAAAAAATAGCCGAATATCTATTACAAATTAAAGCAATTAAATTGCAACCGTCAAATCCTTTTACCTGGGCATCGGGTTGGAGATCTCCTATATACTGCGATAACCGCAAAACGCTCTCATTTCCGGAGGTAAGATCATATATCCGGGATTCATTCTGTGCACTTATCCCTGAACTTTACCCTCAGGTTGAAATGATCGCCGGTGTTGCCACAGGAGCCATTGCACATGGTGTCCTGACAGCCGACAAGCTTGGATTACCTTTTATATATGTAAGGTCAGAGGCCAAGGAGCACGGGCTGGGAAACCAGATAGAGGGTTACTATGAGAAAGGCCAGAAAGTGGTTGTAGTAGAGGATCTCATATCAACCGGAGGCAGCAGCCTCAATGCCGTGAAGGCGCTGAGGGAAGCCGGCTGCGAAGTGCTGGGAATGATCGCTATTTTTACTTATGAATTCAAAAAGGCATCCGACAGTTTCGCTGCCGGGAAATGCAATATCGACACGTTGTGCAACTATTCCACCCTGATTGATACTGCTGCTCAGGCCGGCTATGTAACTGAATCAGACGTGGAAACACTCAAGAAGTGGAGAGTGGATCACAAAAAAGAGTTCAGCGAGGTTGACTTTTCCGGAAACGCCATGCTGGTCAATGATTTTTCTCTGGTGGCGAGATTAAGCGATACTGAACCATCCCATTCCGGGATCAGGCTGTCGGTTCAGGCATATCTGAACCCTTTCCTGGGGACGCTTGCTGCTGATCCGATAAACAAGTTACTGGAAAACCTTGTCGCTGAGATGGAGAAGTTTGACGGATGGAAGGAGATCAGAATAGATAACTGAACTCTTTGAAGGAAAATTCCCTGATTCCTCCATTTTCTTCTTCAATACTTATCTGCCCTGAGATATGGACATCTGTTATCCGGCCGGTGAAGACAGAACCGGCACTACTGAATGAGCTCCATTCCCCGAGCCTGTAAAGCTTTGATAAATAATCAGTTTTTATCAGTGTCCTGTCGCCGTAGAGCAGTTGTTTATACCTTATATCAAGATCGCTGAGAAGTTCCTTCAGGCTGACTTTATTCTCAAATTCTTTTCCTGTTGCAAGCTTTAAAGATACAGGCCTGGGATTTATCCCGCTGAAATCTTGCTGATTGACATTAAGGCCGATCCCGGCAATTGTATGTTCAATAGTTTCCCCCATGATCGAATTCTCGATTAGGATACCTGCAATTTTGTCATTTTTTACGTAAATATCGTTTGGCCATTTTATCTGGGCGCCCGTGCAATACCTGCCGATGAAATCGCAAATACCCAATGATATAGCCATGGAAATCACGAATTGATCTGCCGGAGTTATTGATTGCGGATAGAGTATTATGCTGAATAACAGGTTCTTGCCTTTTTCGCTCTCCCATTTATTTCCGGTCTGTCCCCTCCCTGCTGTCTGAAAATCAGAATATATAACGGTACCCTCGGCTTGTTCGCCTGATCTTAATAGCAGTGAAGCCTCCGTATTTGTGGATGACAAAGTTTCATGAAGAAGAAGGGTTGATCCTATTATCATGATTGCAAGGCGATTATAAGATTATATTTTGAGTAATCTACCAATTTATCAGGGTTTTCCAGGATTGGCACTGAAATTGCAAATATGGTCTTCGTGACAAAAATACGGATAAAGTTCGTACTTTAGCGGCTTGATATCTAACTGATAATTATTGATGAAGAAAAGATCTGATGAAGCTGATGTTCTTTTAAAAAGTGTAGTTAAGGGAATTTTTGAAAAGAAAGGGCATAATGTCCTTAAGATTGATTTACGCAAGCTTGAAAACAAGATAGCTGATTATTTTGTTATTTGTCATGGAACATCAGCAACACAGGTTGATTCAATCTGCGATTCAGTAGAGGATACAGTCCGGAAAGATGCCGGAGAGAAGCCGTTACATGTGGAAGGTCTTGAAAATTGTTACTGGGTTCTTGTAGATTATGGCAATGTCATAGTTCATATTTTCCTCGAAGAGTACAGAAGTTTTTACAGCCTTGAATCGCTTTGGGCTGATGCTGAAATTGAAGCGATGAAAGATAAAATTAAGTAAGGATCAGATTTATGGCAGATAATAAAAATATTATACCCGGAAAAAAGGGCGACAAGAATATAAAAACCGGTTTCAACACCAACTGGATCTGGGCCATTCTTTTTATTTCTATTCTTCTTTTTGAGGTCGTATACCCCAAATCAACTCCGAAGAAGACAGATAAGAATGCCATCATAAGCATGATTGAGAACCACGATATCAAAAGCATTGTTATAATTAATAAAGAAACGGCTGAGATCTACCTTACTGACGAGGCGATTCGTTCGGGCAGGTATCCGGATCTTCCCAAGCCGTCAAAAGGATTTGGTGGGCAACAAGTGCCAAAGCCTCAGTTTTCTATCAGATTCGGTGATGAGCAGAATTTCGAAAACTTTCTTACTGCCACACAGGAAAGTGCCGGTTATACCAAGAGCAATATGGTCTATCCCGGGAATGATGAAAGAAGGAATTACTTCGCTGAATTTATACTTCCATGGATCATACTGCCTGCAATTCTGATCCTTGCATGGATACTCATAATGAGAAGGATGTCAGGCGGCGGTGGTGGTGCCGGTGGTGCAGGAGGGATCTTCAGCGTGGGGAAATCAAGAGCTCAGATATTTGACAAGGATACCAACGTAAAGATCAACTTCAGCGATGTAGCCGGACTTGAAGAGGCAAAGACTGAAGTAATGGAGATCGTTGACTTTCTTAAAAACCCCAAGAAATATACCCAGCTGGGAGGGAAGATACCTAAAGGAGCGTTGCTTATAGGTCCTCCGGGAACAGGGAAAACACTTCTTGCAAAAGCAGTCGCAGGTGAGGCAAACGTTCCATTCTTTTCACTTTCGGGATCTGATTTTGTTGAGATGTTTGTTGGTGTCGGAGCCTCAAGGGTGAGAGACCTTTTCAAGCAGGCAAAGGAGAAAGCACCCTGTATCGTTTTTATCGACGAAATAGATGCCGTCGGAAGGGCCAGAGGCAGGAATGTCAATTTCGGCTCAAATGACGAACGCGAAAACACTCTAAATCAGCTTCTTACAGAGATGGATGGTTTCGGTACAAACATGGGAGTTATCATTCTGGCAGCAACAAACAGGGCAGACATACTCGACAGGGCACTTCTGCGCGCAGGCCGCTTCGACAGGCAGATACATGTTGAACTGCCTGACCTTAGAGAGCGCGAGGCTATATTTAAAGTTCACCTGCGCCCCATTAAGATGGCAAAAGATCTTGACGTCAGCTTCCTTGCAAAGCAGACACCCGGATTTTCAGGTGCAGATATTGCAAATGTGTGCAACGAGTCGGCCCTAATAGCTGCAAGGAAAAATAAAACTGAGGTTGAAAAACAGGATTTCCTCGATGCCATAGACAGGATTGTCGGCGGACTCGAAAGGAAGAACAAGATAATTTCATTTCAGGAGAAAAAGACAATAGCATACCACGAAGCCGGACATGCCACTGTAAGCTGGCTCCTTGAACATGCAAGTCCTCTGGTAAAGGTCACAATAATACCAAGGGGAAGGGCCCTGGGTGCTGCCTGGTATCTTCCTGAGGAGAGGCAGATAACCACACGTGAGCAGTTGCTTGACGAGATGGCTTATGCCCTGGGCGGACGTGCATCTGAAGAGCTTGTCTTCAAAAAGATCTCTACAGGAGCACTCAGCGACCTCGAGAAGATAACAAAACAGGCATACGCTATGGTTGCATTCTTCGGAATGAGCGATAAAGTGGGCAATGTAAGTTTCTATGATTCATCGGGCCAGTCTGATTTCGGATTTACAAAACCTTACAGCGAAAAGACATCAGAGATCATCGACCTCGAGGTTAAACAGATCATTGATGAATCGTTTGCCCGTGCCAAGGTGGTTCTGAAAAAGAATATGAAAGGTCTTACTGAGCTTGCAGAGCTTCTTCTTGAAAAAGAGGTTATTTTCAGCGAAGACCTTGAGAGGATCTTCGGCAAAAGGAAGGCAGAGCTGGTGA
Source organism: Bacteroidia bacterium (assembly GCA_026391595.1). Classification (GTDB taxonomy): domain Bacteria; phylum Bacteroidota; class Bacteroidia; order Bacteroidales; family VadinHA17; genus LD21. Next base: position 34,639 of record JAPLDY010000092.1, on the reverse strand, counting down.
AAGAGCAGAAAGAAAAGAAAGAATTGAAAGAGGCCGGAATAAAAAATCCTGAAGGGAATATCATTGCGGCTGAGGCGGAAATAAAGGCAGAAAAGAAAACAAGAAAGAAAAAGGCTAACCCGGATACTGATACACCCGGAAATACGCCTGATCTGTTCAAAACCACTTAATACAAAATCACTGAAATAATTCAGGTATCTTGAATAATCTGGCAAGACGGACATTAACAGGGGCATATATTGTAATATTAACCCTTGGAGGATTTTGGCTCCATCCTGTATCATTTGTCTTGACAGGCCTTGTCATACTGGTAGGTACCATGTACGAATACTATATAATGATAGGGAACACAGGTACAAAACCACAGATGATACCCGGTATTTTAACCGGTGTGATAACCTTTGCCCTGTCATCACTCATTGCTGCCGGCTTTCTGAAGCCCAAATTCTTCCTTGTGCTTGTACCGTTGATGCTGGCAATAATGATTGCCGAAATTTACAGGAAACAGGATAAACCCTTTGATTCGCTGGCACATACTTTCTTCCCTGTGCTATATGCGGTCATACCTGTTTCAATGATACCCTTTTCTGCATTTTCGCGGACAGGCCTCTCTTCAATTCTTCCTCACGGAGAGATGGTTTTCTCCCCGGGAATTATAATTGGCTTTTTTGTACTGCTCTGGGTGAATGATTCCGGAGCCTATCTTATTGGCACTGCGTTTGGGCGTCACAGACTTTTGGAAAGGATCTCACCTAAAAAATCCTGGGAAGGATTCTTCGGGGGGATGATCTTTTCGGCTCTTGTAGCGTGGCTTCTATCAGGCTGGCTTGGTGTGGTCGACGCTGGCAAATGGATTATCATCTCACTGATAATTTCAGTCGCAGGTACATACGGAGACCTCATCGAATCGATGCTTAAACGAAGCATGGGAGTTAAGGATTCAGGTGATATAATGCCGGGGCATGGTGGATTTCTCGACCGCTTTGACAGCACCCTGATATCCTTCCCTCTGGTATTTCTTTTTATTTCACTTTTTGGATGATTGAAAAGACTTGATTAGTTTTATGCAAATTTTCAAGAAATGAGTATCCATAAGGAAGGTTATAAGATCCTGGCTTTCGGCTTCCTGGTTTTACTTCTGATAAACATCCTTGTCAGCATTTTTGTGAAGGACCTGATGCTCGTCAAATGGGTGATTGGGATCGGCTCGTTGATTCTTTACGTCTTCCTTCTGTTTTTCTTCCGCCTGCCTGCCAGGAATCTGGACCCTGATCCCGGACTTATCTATGCACCGGCAGATGGCAAAGTGGTTGTGATCGAGGAGACAGAAGAACCTGAATACTTCAAAGACATGAGACTCCAGATATCAATATTCATGTCGCCTTTCAATATGCACAGTAACAGGTATCCGGTATCGGGGCATATAAAATATGTTGAGTATCATGCGGGCAATAAAATGGTTGCATGGCATCCTAAATCATCTGAGCTGAACGAACGAAGCACAATAGTAATTGAAACATCCGGTGGTACTGAAATTCTTGTAAGGCAGATCGCCGGCGCAGTTGCAAGAAGGATAGTGACTTATGCGAGGAAGGACCAGGATGTGAAGCAGGGCGAGGAGCTGGGATTCATTAAATTCGGTTCGCGGGTTGACATATTTTTGCCTGTTGGCACCGAAATCGAAATCCCGATCCTTCAGCAGGTAAAGGCCAACAAGAGCATTATCGCCAGAATCTGAAAACATTTTGAAATGAAGAATACAGACGACAGGATAATTGATATTACCGGTGATGTAAAATGGATAGGTATCCTCGATTATGATATCAGGACATTTGATATTGTAATGACCACAGATTTTGGCACGACCTACAATTCATATTTTATCAACGCTGAAAAGAAGGCTCTCATTGAAGTTGCAAAAGGAAGATTTTTCGATACCTATTTAAAGAAGTTGAAGGAAGTGACCAATCCTTCGGAGATCAGTTATATTATCCTCGACCATACTGAACCTGACCATTCAGGGAGCCTTAAACAACTGCTGGAAATTGCTCCTTCGGCTACGGTTGTCGGAAGCGGTAACGCCATCCGGTACCTTGAGGATATGCTGAATATTCCTTTCAGGTCGATGACCGTAAAGGATGGAGATGTTCTTGACCTTGGAAACAAGAAACTCAGGTTTATTTCAGCTCCAAACCTTCACTGGCCAGATTCCATCTATACATGGCTTGAGCAAGACAGGATCCTGTTCACATGTGATTCCTTCGGAGCTCATTTTTGCAGCTATGAGATGAAGGATGATCTTACTGATGATTACCTGAAGGCATTCAGATACTATTTTGATGTGATCCTCAAGCCTTACAGCAGGTTTATGATAAAAGCAATTGAAAGGATTAAGCCTCTTGATACCAGGTACATATGTCCCGGCCACGGACCTGTACTTGGAGCTAACCGTAACACTATCATCGACCTTTCCCTGGAATATGCAAATGAGTACCTTGACCTGACACAGGTAAAAGCAAGAAGGCATATTCTTATAGCTTATGTTTCGGCCTACGGATATACAAAAATGGCAGCAGAAATCATAGCAGAAGGGATAAAAGAGGTGTCCGATTTTACGATGGATTTGGTTGATATTGAACACATTGACCTTGGAGCCCTTGATGCATATATGACCGTATCCGACGCTCTGCTGGCAGGATCGCCCACAATAAATCAAAATACACTTCTGCCGGTTTATAAGCTGTTTGCCATAATTAACCCGTTGAGGGACAAAGGCAAACTTGCAGGTACTTTCGGCTCATACGGCTGGAGCGGTGAAGCTCCAAAGATCATGTTAGAGACATTCAGGAACCTTAAGCTGAAGATATTTGAAGAGTCTGCAGCATTCAAATTCCTTCCGGGAGGTGACAAGGAAAAGGAACTGAAGGAATACGGAAGAAAATTTGCACGGATGTTTGAAGAAGAGTGTGCACAAAAATAAAGGTGTCCTTTTGAGACACCTTTTCTTTAATTCTGATTTCTTACGAAATCTTGATCTGCTTGGAAATCTTGCTTTTTTCTTCTTCCTGTTTTGGAAGCTCTACCGACAGTATCCCATCTTTATAGGATGCAGCGATCTTTTCCTTATTTACGTTTTCAGGAAGATAGAAGCTCCTGCAGAAAGATGAATAACTGAATTCTTTTCTCTTGTAACCGTCGATGTTATCTTCGGTTTCATTCTTGGTCTCTGACGAGATCGTAAGAACATCTTCATTGATGTCGATCTTCAGATCTTTCTTGTCTATCCCCGGAATTGCAAGATCAAGGGTGAAATTCTTTTCATTCTCCTTAATGTTCACAGCCGGCATTGAACTGGTCCTGTTGGTAAGTACAGGAAAAAAATCGTCATCAAACAGGTTTGACAGGAACGGATTGTAATTTCTTCTGGTAATTTTTGGTAACATAGTTTTGTCCTCCATTATTTTAAGTTATACACTTTGTTTGTGTTTGTATCTCTCTATTTTCAAGTTCCGTTCCAAAACAATATATATGTCATAATGGCATAAAATATAAATAATAAGCAGACAATATGACAGGAAAATATTTCATACACTCACCCCCTGCATCCCTCCCGCCGAGTCGGGAGAGGCTCTCTCTGCTGAAGCAAAGAGGGGGAAGTGCTTGTTTTATAATGCGTTAAACCCCCTTCTTTGGTTTACCAGAGAAGAGCCTGTCCCGCTTCAGCGGGAGGGCTTGGGGGATGAGTACGTATGAAAGGATGGGAAGAACTGCAAACCAAACATGCACTGAGTAGCACTTTGGGTATTAATGTAATTCCAAAAAATCTAGCTAGGTTTGTATTAATGAAGCTCAGTATATGAAAGTGACGTGGAGAAGCATCCTTATTTTCTTTGGGATTATCCTGTTAATTGCCATAGTGTGGTTTTTCCGCAGCATTGTGGTTTATATTCTTGTTTCAGGTGTCCTTTCAATAATGGGGCGTCCGCTGGTGGATTTTTTATGTAAGCTAAGGATCAGGCAATGGAAATTTCCGAGGGCTATGGCCGCGCTTATGACATTATTGATCATCTGGGGCTTCATTGTCCTCTTTTTTGTTGTTTTTGTTCCGCTTATCACCAAGCAGATCAATGACTTTTCAACTATTGACAGTGATAAGATTGTACAGCTTATACAACAACCGCTGGACCGGATAGAGAATGTAATTAAATCCCTGAACAAGGATTTAACCGATGAGTTATCGCTGAGGGATTATTTTAATCGTAAGGTATCGGAGGTCCTCAGTATCACTATGATCCAGAATTTCATGGGTTCCGTACTTGGGACTTTTGGCAGTATTCTGATCGCAATATTTTCAATTTCATTCATTACATTTTTCTTCCTCAAGGATCAGCATCTTTTCTTTGAATCAATACTGATGTGGGTGCCGGATAAATATACCGATAATTTTTCCCGCGCTCTTTATTCGATAAAGAATCTTCTTACCAGATATTTTATAGGAGTAATGATACAATGCACCTGCATTATGATCCTGGTTGATATAGGGATGACGGTAGTTGGCATTGACTTTCACCAGGCTCTGGTAATGGGACTTATACTTGGTGTTCTCAATGTCATTCCCTATGTGGGGCCATGGATCGGATTATTCATTGCAATAATAATGGGCGTTGCTTCTCATATAAACCAGGATTTCTCAACGCTGGTGATTCCGCTTATTTTTTACATGATTATTGTTGAGGCAATAGTTCACCTGATCGATAATATCGTATTTCAGCCGGTTATTTTCTCAAACAGTGTAAAGGCACATCCCCTGGAGATCTTTATCGTCGTGCTTGCCTCAGGTACCGCCGCTGGTGTTCCCGGTATGATCCTTGGAATTCCGGCTTATACAGTGTTAAGGGTATTTGCCAGAGAGTTCTTTTATAACTTCAAGCCAGTCCAGAAAATAACCTCAGGATTATCCCCCGGAGACAAAAGTGATTCCGCCGGGATTACAAATGAGGAAGATATTATGGCAGAAGCAAAAAAGAATGAAAAAAAGCAGGGGAAGTAACCTCATCCTTGATTAATTACCCTAATGGAAGGAGAGCAGAGAAAATCTTCATTGTTTGCAGCAAGAGTATTCCGTTTCTATTATAACGGATTCAGAACCATGTCTTCATGGGGAAGAAATGTCTGGATTATTATAATCATCAAGCTATTTATAATATTTGCAGTCCTCAGGGTTTTCTTTTTTCCCGATTTCCTCAAAAAGAATTTTAACAATGATTCAAAGAGAAGTGAATATGTTCTTGAACAATTAACTAATACCCCGGTCGCTGATGATTGAAAATGTCGATTTATCGCTTGTTGACTGGTCGAGGGCCCAGTTTGCACTGACGGCAATTTACCATTGGCTGTTTGTCCCTCTGACCCTGGGATTGTCGTTTATTGTTGCCATGATGGAAACAATATATGTTAAAACCGGCAAAGAAGAATGGAAGCGCATGACCCGGTTCTGGATGACACTTTTTGGGATCAATTTTGCAATAGGGGTTGCGACAGGTATCATCCTTGAATTTGAGTTCGGCACCAACTGGTCAAATTATTCATGGTTTGTCGGAGATATATTCGGCGCACCCCTTGCAATTGAAGGCATTCTTGCATTTTTCCTTGAATCGACATTTGTAGCGGTTATGTTCTTCGGTTGGAACAAAGTGAGCAAAAAATTCCACCTTGCTTCCACGTGGCTGGTAGCTGTTGGTGCAAGCCTTTCGGCATTATGGATACTGGTGGCCAATGCCTGGATGCAAAATCCGGTAGGGATGATATTCAATCCGGATACTGCCCGCAATGAAATGGTTGATTTCTGGGCTGTACTTTTTAACCCGGTTGCTGTCGATAAGTTCCTGCATACTGTTTTCTCCGGATTCCTTCTTGCATCGGTATTCGTTATGGGTGTGAGTGCATGGTTTATGCTGAAAAAAAGGGAAGAATGGCTTACAAGGCGGAGCATCCTTATTTCTGCAATTTTCGGTCTGATATCTTCATTAATGGTCGCTTTTACCGGTGATATGTCGGCAAGAACACTGTCGAAGGTGCAGCCGATGAAATTTGCAGCTATGGAAGCTTTGTATAATGGTTCAAAGGATGCCGGACTTGTTGCCTTCGGGGTCCTGAAAAAATCTGATGAAAAAATACTGCAGGAGAAGGAGGTAATAAATACTGTTATGAAGATTGAGATCCCGGGTCTTCTTTCAATAATGACGGGAGGCAGCAGGGATGTATTTGTGCCGGGTATTAAAGACCTTATCCATGTCGGAGATACCAACAGGAAGATATTGCCTATCCCCGAGATGATGCAGAGAGGCAAGTATGCTAAAGAGGTCCTGGACGATTACAAGCGAGCTAAATTACTGAATGACAAGGAGACAGCTTCCATCATCAAAAATGAATATTTTGGTGATAAGGATTTTATCGGGGAATCTTTCAGGTATTTCGGATATGCTTTCCTTAAATCGCCCGAAGATGCCATTCCAAATGTACCGGTGACGTTTTATTCCTTCCGCCTGATGGTTATGCTTGGCTTCTTTTTCATCCTTGTCTGTATCCTGACCATTATAATGCTCTACAGGGGCACCCTTGAGAAAAACAGGTGGTTCCTGTGGATTGCGCTCTTTTCCATCCCGCTTGTCTATATCTGCAGCGAGGCAGGCTGGATAGTTGCAGAAATGGGCCGTCAGCCCTGGATCATCCAGGATCTCATGCCGATTTCAGTGGCAGTCTCACATTTAAGTACAGGCTCGGTAATGACAACTTTTATCCTTTTTGCGGTGCTCTTTACTGCACTCCTGGCGGCCGAAGTGTCAATCATGGTTAAGCAGATCAAAACCGGACCAAAACACTAAGAGGAAAACTATGACAGCAATGATTTCATATATTTTTTTGCAGCATTACTGGTGGATGATCATATCACTGCTTGCCGGTCTGCTGGTATTTCTCATGTTCGTACAGGGAGGACAGACAATGATATTTACCCTTCCGGGTACCGACAACCAGAAGACGATGATAATAAATGCTCTGGGACGTAAATGGGAGTTCACATTCACTACGCTGGTGACTTTCGGAGGAGCTTTTTTTGCATCTTTCCCCCTGTTTTATGCCACCAGTTTCGGAGGCGCTTACTGGGTATGGATAGTCATACTTTTCAGCTTTGTAATTCAGGCAGTTGCTTATGAGTACCGGTCAAAACCGGCCAACGTGCTTGGCAAAAAAACTTTCGACATCTTTCTTTACCTTAACGGATCACTCGGACCATTCCTGATAGGAACCGCTGTGGCTACCTTTTTCACCGGTTCATATTTCAGCCTTAATTACATGAATAATGTAATTTGGGCTATTCCGCTCCACGGACTTGAAGCTCTGCTTGACGGAAGGAACCTTGCACTGGGACTTGCAGTACTTTTCCTGACCAGGATAAATGGATTGTTGTATTTAGTGAATACAATTAATGATGAGGATCTATTGGCAATGTCACGAAAAAAGATGATCATCAATTCTATCGCGTTCCTTGCCTTTTTCCTGATCTTCCTTGTTTCTGTCCTGTTATCAAAAGGATTTGCTGTAACCGGCGACGGGACAGTAATTCTTGAAAAGTATAAATACCTGCATAATTTCTTGCAGATGCCTTTTGTGCTGATACTTTTCCTTGCAGGTGTTGTTGCAGTACTGTGGGGCATCGGAACCTCTATCTTCAAAGACAGGAGGAATGGGATCTGGTTCACCGGAGCAGGAACAATAGCCGTGGTTTTTTCGCTTTTCCTGATTGCCGGATTCAATAATACAGCCTTCTATCCTTCACTTTACGATCTCAATAGCTCACTTACTCTGGGCAAGTCGGCATCGAGCAAGTTCACCCTGAAGACAATGATGTACGTCTCATTCATTATCCCGTTTGTAGTTGTATACATCTGGTATGCATGGAAGTCAATAAACGATAAGAAGATAACCGCGGATGAGATGAAGGAGGACGGTCATATATATTAGCGGCTGACGGCGACCGGTACATCCCGTGTTTATTTCCATTTAATCAGCGGAGTGATAAGCGATACAATTATATATAGCGGAATTATCAGGATGGCGCCTGCCAACCCGAAGATTGCCAGGGCAGGGATAATCAATCCCAAAAGAATGTACCTGCCTTCATTTCCCTTAAATTTCAGATGAGAGGTTTTCAGTGAAAGGAGAGGGATCCGCGTAACCATCAGCAGGGAAATTATAATGGTGAATATTATCAATATCCCTAAAGAGCCGGTGATCTGGGGTATTATGCTGCTTGAGCCATAGTGGTCTGCAATAATAACAGATACTACTGCAAGGGCATTTGCGGGAGTGGGAAGTCCTTTGAACGAGGTGGTTTGTGTTGTATCAATATTGAATTTGGCAAGTCGAAGAGCAGCACAGACAGGCATAATTACCGGTATAAGCTGAATAGCCAGAGCTTTTATTACCAGACCATTCGTAAATTCCGGTCCTGAAAAGTAATGTGTACCGGTGATAAGCTGATATAAAATAACAGCAGGTGCGACGCCAAAGCTTACTACATCGGCCAGTGAATCGAGCTCCTTGCCGATTTCCGAGTATGCTTTCAGGAGCCTGGCGGAGAGTCCGTCGAGGAAATCAAATATCATTGCTGCCAGGATGAGCCATGATGCAGTAACCAGATCTCCGTTAAAGGCAAAGATTACAGCAATAAAACCTGATGCCAGATTAAGTGAAGTGATGAAATTGGGAATATGTTTTTTCATTGAAGTCAGTTTCAGGAAGAGAACAAAATTAAGATTATTTTTTTATTATTAGATTTGTGCTGATTACACTCAGGCAGTGATTGATATTACAGGCATAAAGATAGCCATCGACTTCGACGGAACGATCGTTGAGCATGCATATCCGGCAATAGGCAAGGAAAAGCTGTTCGCATTCCGTACAATGAAGGAGCTCGAAAAGTTGGGAGCAAGGCTGATCCTATGGACCTTCAGAACAGGGAAGGAGCTTATGGAAGCTGTTGAATACTGCAGGCAAAACGGAATTGAGTTTTATGCGGTAAACAAAAACTATCCTGAAGAGGTTCTGGACGATCAGGTAAGCCGGAAAATTGATGCCGACATCTATATTGACGATAAGAACCTTGGTGGTTTTACAGGCTGGAGCGATGTATGGCAGACGATTTTCCCATTTGAGCTTCAGCAAAAAGAAGCTGAAAAACGGATCGCATCGGCACGAATGAATATATTTAAGCGTTTATTCTCAAGGAAAAAGGGGACCGATGAAGAATGATTTAAATAAATACCTGCTGACTTTTTCACTCTTTCTTATTGCAGCTTTCACTATCGCTTGCAACGGCAAGTCGGGTAAGATGTCTGTGGTAACAGGTGAAAAGAAAGCCGGCGCAGAAGTAGATACCCCTGCACGGATCATTAAAATGCTGGTTCCTGAAGAGGACTCAGAATATAAACTGGGAGACGTTGTTAAAGTCATCCTTGAAACAGAAAATGTAAACCAGCAGCCTGATTCCGTGATACTGACCTTTGACGGTAAGCATGCCGCAACACTGAAATCAACACCCTGGGAATATCAGATACCTCAATCTTTTACAACAGGCACCGGAAGGAAATCAGTCAAAGCCACTGCTTTCAGGGATGGAAGTGTCCGCACTGTTGTAGCTCGCTTTATTATTGTCTATTCAGATACACCGCCAAAAAGATTCGGATATAAGGTGGCACATACCTATCCTCACGACAGGAGCGCTTTCACACAGGGTTTGTTCTATTACAATGGTGTTTTATATGAAGGTACAGGTCAGCAGACAGGATCGACACTTAGAGAGGTGGAGCTGACCACCGGGAAGGTTATCCGGCAGCTGAATCTCAGCTCTGATCTTTTCGGAGAAGGCATTACATTATATAAGGACAGGATATATCAGGTGACCTGGCAATCAAAAGTAGGATTTGTGTATGAGAGGCAGACTTTCAAACAACTCAACAAAATTTACTATCAGTCAGAAGGCTGGGGTCTGACGACGATAAAGGACCGCATTGTGATGAGCGATGGAACAAATGTGCTGTATTTCTATGAGCCTGAATCATTTACAGTCGTGTCGAGGATTGAGGTGTACGACAATAAAGAAAAGGTTGACAGTCTTAATGAGCTGGAATATATAAATGGTGAGATCTGGGCCAATATCTGGATGTCTGACCTTATTGCCAGGATCGATCCTGCTTCAGGGAAGGTGATAGGCTATATTGATCTCAAAGGAATACTTAATGATCCTGATACAGATACCGGCGTTAATGTCCTGAACGGAATTGCCTTCGACAGTGAAGGCGGCAGGATATTTATTACGGGAAAAAACTGGCCGAAGCTTTTTGAGATCAGGCTTACTGAGTGATCTTCGTTCCGTAAATCACATTCACACCACCCGGTATTATACCGAATTCAACCGGAGTATGTCCGAGCGATTCTCCATCAGCCTCGGCATAAAGGGCCGTTTCACAGGTAACTTTCAGTTTGGTACAGCGATAACCGTCAATCTTCGGATGGCTGAGAATGGTCCCGTCGTACAGGGTCTTGAGAGCCTTAATAATTTCAATCCTTCCCATATCCTTTATAACGGTGATATCAAGCAGTCCATCGTCAGGCAGTGCTTCAGGTGTTTGCCGCATTCCGCCGCCGCAATAGCGTCCGTTACCTACATTAATCGAAAAGGCCTTTGTGGTAATACTCTTTCCGTCGATTGTAATATTCACAACAGGTCTTTTGTATGATATCAGACTCGAAAGAAGGTTATATAAATAGACTGCCTGGCTGGTTCTGCCTTTATCTTTCTGCTTGTTGGTCTTTCTTACCACGACCGCCTCGAAACCCAGTCCGGCTATATTCATGAAATATCTCTTCTCCTGACCTTCTCCGCTGAAAAATGTGATTGTTCCGACATCGTGTAACATGATCTTATTGTCCTTGATCACTTTTACTGCCCCCTCATATATGAGCGGGAGTCCGAACATACGTCCCCAGTCGTTGCCTGTTCCGACAGGTATCATGCCTACAACTATTTCTTTTGTGGGGCAGATATCCTGAGTGAATATGCCGTTTACCACTTCGTTCAGGGTTCCATCGCCGCCGACCGAGATTATTTTTCTGAAGCCTGCAGCAAGGGCTTCCCTGATGACCTCGGTAGCCTGACCTTTTCTTTCAGTGAATTTTGATACTATAAGAATGTTTTCTCTGGCAAAAAGACCGGAAATCCTTTCCCAGTCTTTTTTCCCCTTGCCATTGCCGGCATTAGGATTAACGATGGTGAACCATTCAGGACGTACGGGATTATTTGTCATATGATCAGTTTATTATGGTATGTAAAGATGTAAAAATAACCCGGAAAATAGATTTATTATTGAAATGAATAATATTTTTCCACAAAGATACGGTAATCTTAATAGTCAATAAATCAATATAATATGATTTTTACCAAAAAAACAGTATGTTAATAAGATGTTGAAAATCGTAAAAAAAATGTTTACAATTACATCTTTCCGTTCCGGAGCGGGTGGTGCTTTATATAGTAAATTTGAAGCTCAAAACTAAACAGTAAAAACATTAAAAGGAATCAGATGGGAAGGATAATAGCAATAGCGAATCAGAAGGGCGGCGTGGGTAAGACAACAACAGCGATCAATCTGGCAGCCAGCCTGGCTGCACTGGAGAAGAAGGTCCTTATAGTTGATGCTGATCCGCAGGCAAATGCTACATCAGGAATAGGTATGGATACCCGCAAAATAACATGTACCATTTACGATTGTCTGATTGACGGGCGCGATCCCAAAGAGGCAATTCTTGCATGCGAGGTGGAAAACCTTTCGCTGATGCCTTCAAATATTGATCTTGTCGGTGCAGAAATTGAAATGCTTGACAGGCCTGAGAGGGAGAAGATAATGAAGCGGGTACTGGCCAGAATAAGCGACGATTATAATTATGTGCTTGTCGATTGCTCACCCTCTCTCGGACTTCTTACCGTAAATGCCCTTACAGCCTCCAACTCAGTGATTATACCTGTACAGTGCGAATATTTTGCGCTGGAAGGACTCGGGAAGCTGCTCAATACCATAAAAATAATCCAGAACAACCTGAACCCCGATCTGGAAATTGAAGGATTCCTTCTGACTATGTACGACTCCCGGCTCAGGCTTTCAAACCAGGTTGCAGATGAGGTGAATAAGCATTTCCAGCAGATGGTATTCAAAACAATCATTCAGAGAAATGTAAAGTTGTCTGAAGCCCCTAGTTTTGGCCAGCCGGCGATCTTGTATGATGCTGATTCAAGGGGAACCGTCAACTACCTCAACCTTGCCAAGGAGCTGATCGAGAAAGAGGAAGCAAGAGTTAAGCAGGCGTAGCATTCAACTGATAAAACAATGAACATGACAAAGAAAAATGCATTGGGAAGAGGCCTCGGTGCTTTGATTGACGGCGTTGAGAAAGAGGTCCTTGAGAAAAAAGTTGAAGCAAATCAGGACATTGCTATCGACTCCATCGATGGCAATCCATTTCAACCAAGAACCACATTTGACGGACAGTCACTCGATGAACTGGCTGCATCAATAAAGAAACTTGGTATTGTCCAGCCACTTACTGTACGTGAATCAGGAGGCGGAAGATATCAGCTAATTGCCGGAGAAAGACGTTTAAGAGCAGCCAGGCTGGCAGGACTTACACATGTTCCTGCATTCATACGTACTGCTGATGATCAGGCCATGCTTGAGCTGGCACTTGTTGAGAATATTCAGCGTGAAGATCTGGATGCTGTTGAGGTTGCGATAAGCTTTCAACGTCTTATTGAAGAGTGCAAACTGACACAGGAACAGCTTAGTGAAAGGGTTGGCAAGCAGAGATCGACAGTTGCAAACTACCTTCGGCTTCTCAAGCTCCCAGCTGAAATTCAGCTCGGTATAAAGAACAAGAACCTTACTATGGGACATGCACGGACACTTGTCAATATTGAAGATCCGAAAAAACAGATCAACGTATATTATAAGATTGTTGACGGAGATCTTTCAGTCAGGCAGGCCGAAGAGCTCGTACGACAGCTTCAGTCAGATAAGATCAAGGATCCGGAAAAACTTGAAAGAAAGAAAAAGCTTAATCAGGATTTTGCACAGCTTACCGAGCATCTGGATAAGATATTTTCAGCCAAAGTAAACTTCAGAATAAACGAATTCGGGAAAGGGAAGATCGTTATCCCGTTTGAAAATCCCGAAGAGATGGAACGCATTTTGGGAGTCTTTGACCGCCTCAACTCCTGAAAATAATTATCTTTATCGCTTTATTTTACCAGTATCGCCTCTCGGTACAGGCGTGTTTATATTTTGAAGAGCTGTCAGAAAATATTAATTATCATTATCGCCTTGCTGTTATTTTTTCAGCTGAATAGCAGCGCTCAGGATACATTGGCCATTCCAAAACAGGAGAAACGGCTGTTCAAACCTGAGCCCCAGCGTGCGACCATGCTGGCAATTGCTCTTCCCGGACTCGGACAGATCTATAACCGGAAATACTGGAAGATCCCGGTGGTATATGCAGGATTTGCCGGGATAGCTTATGCGGCGAATTACAATGGTTCAAATTATAATACCTTGTTGAAAGCATACCAGGATCTTACTGATGCTTTTCCTGAAACGGCAAGTTATCTGAAACTCAAAGGACTGGAGGGCGTGAATCCGTCTGATTTTGACCCGGTAATCAATCCGGCATCCTATTCCTGGTACAGAGACAGGATTTCAAGCAGAATGGATTATTTTAGAAAATATCGTGATCTTTCATATATTGGCATAGCACTCTGGTACATGGTATCCATTTTGGATGCTAATGTCGATGCAAGCCTTTTTAATTACGACGTAAGCGACGACCTGGATATTAATCTAGTACCCATGAAGGTCCCTCTGGAAGGTCAGGCTGCACCGGGAGTTGGAGTGACAATGAGAGTAACTTTTTAAAAGTGTGATTGGATGAAGAAGATCTGTATTTTGCTTGCAATATTTTTAACCGCTGTTATTAATGTTATGGCATCGGCTGATGCCGATACCATCATCATCAGAAACAATATCGACACAGAAAGGATAACCGCTGATCTTGACAGTCTGTTAAGCTCATGGTATGTGAAGATGGCGCTTCAAAACGATCCGGATATTTTTTCAAACGATACAGCTGGCATTCAATATTCTGACAGTGTATATAAAGAGAGGCTCAGCAAGATAAATTCAATAGTAAAACTTGATTATAATAGCATAATACGCAATCATATACATGTCTATACAATTAAGCAGAGGGAGCAATTCGCTGCGGTGCTGGGACTTATGGACTATTATTTTCCGATGATCGAAGATATTTTCGATAAGTGCGGGATCCCGACTGAACTCAAATACATGGCAGTAATTGAATCAGCTCTCAATCCAAATGCCGTTAACAGGTATTCCGGCGCGACAGGCTTATGGCAATTCATGTACAGCACAGGAAGGATGTGCGGACTTACGATAAATTCAATTGTCGATGAAAGAAGAAGTCCTGTGAAATCGACTTATGCTGCTGCAAAATATATCCAGGACCTGTACAAAATTTACAACGATTGGATACTGGTAATTGCTGCGTATAACTGCGGTCCGGGAAACGTAAATAAGGCAATACGGAGATCAGGAAACAAAAAAGATTACTGGGCGATCTATTACAGGCTTCCGCGAGAGACCAGGGGTTATATCCCTCAATATGTTGCAGCAGTGTATGCCATAAATTATTATCCTGAACATAATATCAGACCATTACCGCTGAATATACCTGTTGCAACTGATACGATAATGGTCAATAAGGATATTCATCTTATTCAGATATCCGAAGTGATGAAAATCCCTTATGGCGAGTTAAAGGCTCTGAATCCACAATATAAAACCGGCCTGATCCCGGGATCCTCAAAACCTCAATCTCTTACATTGCCGTTGAACCATCTCGGTGATTTTATCGACCTTAATGATACAATCCGTCAATATAAATCAGATATATATTTGAACAGGACCACTCAGATTGCCGATCCTACGAGGTCAATTTATGCACCAGCTGACATAAAGGGGAAAACAAAGCTGATTTATACTGTCAGGGATGGCGATAATCTGGGTTTTATTTCTGAATGGTACCGGGTCGGATTATCCGAGCTGCGTTACTGGAATGATATTTACCGTAACACTATCAGGATAGGACAGAAGCTTGTCGTTTACATTGATCCTACAAAATCAGAATATTATTCAAAGGTGAACGAGATGTCCTTTGCAGAGAAACAGGCGATGATAGGTAAGAGCGTGTCTTCAAATACAACATCTGCAACCTTTCAGTCAGCTGCCCCGGTTCAGACTGACGGTGACTACATTATACATACTGTTCGTGACGGAGATACAATCTGGGATATTGTGAAGCTATATGACAATGTCACGACGACCGAGGTTCTGACTTTGAACAATATTTCGGATCCTGAAAAAATTAAAGCGGGACAGGTGCTTAAAATAAAAAAGAAGAGCTGATCCCTGACATCAATATATGCGCCCTTTCAGGTCGTTTTTAGTATTGCTGATATTCCTTGTCTGCCTGACATGGTTTTTTAATATTTTCCCTTTCAAAGAGTTGATTTCCAGGTCTTCATCACCTGAAATAGCTGATACGGCTATTATTTCAGATACTAGTGTCATTCCCTCTAAAAAAATAATTACGGCAATTGCTGACACTGCTGATCCGCTGGCACCTTTCATGGATTCTCTCAGCAGGTCAAAAGGCCAGGTAAGGATCATGTATTATGGTGATTCGCAGCTCGAGGGCGACCGTATTACATTTTATCTGCGTCAGTTGTTAAGAGAGGGAAGAGAGGGAACCGGACCAGGATTGTTCCTTCCCGTGATGCCGGTGATGTATACAAAAACGATATGGATCCGATCCTCACCTGAATGGAAAAGATATAATTATCTCTCCTATAAATCCGGAGAGCTAAGCCATAATAACCTTGGACCTTTTATGGCCATATGCCGTTATCTGCCTGAAGGTGTAATATCTGCTGAACCTGTCAAAGCAGAAATAAAGATCAGGCCTTCTGACTACTCCGACACTGCTTCGGCTTCCTTTGAAATAATGAGGATCTTCTATTTTCTTAATAAAGGGAAAGTGAATGTTTCCATTAAAGGGCATAATCAGCTATTTTCGGACACACTCCAAAGTGGACCGGGAGTTCATGAGCTAGTCAGCGACTTGAAAGGTGCACATGAGATTGTGATCGGATTTGAAGGTAAAGTGAGTCCTGATATCTATGGGATCAGCATAGAAAGCAAAAAAGGGGTAATTGTCGACAATATCCCCCAGAGAGGCAGCGCCGGACTTGAATTCACCATGACCGGAAGTGACAACCTGAAAGCCGTTTATGGAATGCTTTCTCCAGATCTTATCATTCTTCATTACGGTCTTAACATAGTGAAAAATGTAAGAAATGATTATACCTATTATAAGAGAGGGCTTTCCAGACAGATAAAAGCTCTTAAGGAGGTAGCTCCCTGCACTCCGGTTCTGGTTATCGGAGTCTCCGATATGGCCCGGGGCAGCGGGGACTCAATAAGATCGTATACCAATATTCCGGCAATAATCAGGGCTCAGAAAGAGGCTGCCCTGGAGGCAGGAGCTGCTTTCTGGGACTCTTACACAGCTATGGGCGGAAGCATGTCAATTGTTAAATGGGCAGAAAAGAAGCCTCCTCTGGCTCAGTATGATTATGTGCATTTTACGTATCCCGGGGCTGATACATTGTCAATGATGCTGAATAAGGCAATGTTCATGGTAAGGCCGGAAGATTCTCTACAGAATGAAATGCCTCTGCCTGAGATTGACTCAGTGACATCGGTTCAATCTGCAGGGGGGGAAACAGTACAGGCAGGTGACCAGCAAAAATTTTCTGCAGGATCGGTGATATCGCAGATATTAAGCTATGAACCTGACAAGCCCTTTATTTTTTCTGCACCGGCCTTCTGGCTCTTCCTGCTGATTGTCTTAGCCGGTTACAGCCTGATTTACAAAAAATTATTTCTGAGAAATTTTTATCTACTGATCGTAAGTCTTTTCTTTTATTATAAAACCGGTGGTCTGTTCCTTTTCCTTCTTGTTTTTGTAACACTCATTGATTTTACCTGCGGCTACCTGATATTCCGTTCGCGCAGGAAGATATTCAAAAGACTTTTCATTATCTTCAGTCTGCTCTCGAACCTGGGGATCCTGGCATATTTCAAATACACCGGATTTATTGTCGGCACGATAAACGATCTCGCAGGGACCAATTTTCAGGTATACGATTTTCTTGCTTCCTTTTCGAACACTCTGCTGGGTACAAACTTCGATATCATAACAATAATCCTTCCTGCAGGGATATCATTTTTTACTTTCCAGTCGCTCAGCTATACAATTGATATTTACAGGGGCAAGCTTGAACCTGTTAAAAACATTATTGATTTTGGATTTTATGTATCATTCTTTCCTCAACTTGTAGCCGGGCCAATTGTAAGAGCTTCAGAATTCATTCCTCAGCTGTATGCTCCCTTCAGCCTCACAAAAAGGGAATTCGGCCATGCGCTTTTCATGATCTCAAAGGGTCTGATAAAAAAGATCGTGATCGGCGATTTCATTGCTGTCAATTTCGTCGACCGCGTTTTTGATATTCCTTCAATGTTTTCAGGATTTGAAAATCTGATGGCTGTCTATGGCTACGGTTTGCAGATCTACTGTGATTTCTCGGGCTACACCGACATTGCGATAGGAGTGGCGCTGATCCTGGGATTCAGGCTGCCTGTAAACTTCAATTCTCCGTATAAAGCCTCAGACATCTCAGATTTCTGGAAAAGGTGGCATATCTCACTTTCACGATGGCTTAAGGACTATCTATATATCTCCCTGGGAGGTAGCAGGAAAGGAAAATTCAGGTCCTGGCTGAACCTTATGATCACAATGCTGCTTGGGGGTTTATGGCATGGTGCATCAATCAGGTTTGTGATTTGGGGAGGGCTGCATGGCATTGGCCTTGTAATCAGCAAGATATTGAATTCAATATTTGGCGGGAGGTTTAGATCGAACCGTTTTGGACGTATATTTGCAATATTCCTGACCTTCAATTTTGTAAGCTTCTGCTGGATCTTCTTCAGGGCTCCTGACCTGCATAGTGCCATAATGATGATCAGGCAGATAGGAGAGAATTTCTCTCCGGGTTCATATATGACTCTTCTGCCCTCATATGCCAGCGTATTTCTTCTGATGGCTGCAGGTTATATAATCCATTTTCTTCCAGAAAAGGTTAAGGAATCTTACCGGGGACTGTTCATCAGAATGCCGCTGATACTCCAGCTGGTGGTGGTAATGATGGTAGCGGTACTGTTATTGCAGATGAGGACAACCGATGTGATGCCTTTTATTTATTTCAGATTTTAAAAAGGCATTGTGCGACAGGCATCAGGCGTAAGGCAACAAGCATTAAAGATATGTATCGGTATGGTTTCTTCCTAAGATGAAAGGCGCAATCGCCCTCTTGTAGATACCCTGTACATAAGCTATTGCCATTCCATAGTTAGTTACAGGTATACCTTCTTTTATTGCCGGCTGCAGCCTGTTAAAAAGCTGTCTTCTTGTAATCATGCATCCTCCACACTGGATGAGCAGGGAATAATCGGTAATAGGCCTGGGTAAGATATCGAGACCGGCAACAACATCATATTCAATCTTTTTACCGGTAAAACTGGTAATCCATCTCGGGATCTTAGTTCTGCCGATATCGTCGCAGGCAACATGATGCGAGCATGATTCAAGGAGCAGTACCCTGTCGCCATCCTTTAGTTCTGATATTTTTGGGGTTCCCTTCAGGTAATTTTCAAAATCGCCCTTGAACCTTGCCAGAAGAATGCTGAAGCTGGTAAGAGGAATATCATGCGGGATTGAAGCGTCGGCTTTTACGAAGACCTGTGAGTCAGTGACAGCGAGAGCCGGTCTGATCTTCGTTTTCTTAAGGAATGCATCCACCTCCCTTTCTTTCAGTACAATAGCAACTGCGTCATTATCAAGAATATCACGGATAGCTTGCACCTGTGGCAGAATGAGCCTTCCGGCCGGGGCTTCCACATCGATAGGAGTGATCAGAATGACTATGTCGCCGTAATTTATCAGATCTCCAAGAAGAGTAGGGGTCCTGTATGAATGTTCCGGAATGGTTGTGCGGATAAGGCCTATCAGTTTTTCATAATTTCTTTTATCGACAGCAGAAAATTCGAACAGTTCTGTATCTGCTTTTTCCCGGACCACGGAAATGAATTCCGGGGTAGGTTCGCTAATGTCTGATTTATTGTGGATTATAATGAAAGGTATATCATGAGACCTGAATTTCGAAATAAGGCTCTCCTCAAATTCACTCCAGGAATTTTCAGAGACAACCAGCAAGGCCAGATCAATGATATCCAGGGTTTGTAATGTCTTCCCTACTCTTTTATTTCCAAGGTCGCCTGAGTCGTCTATCCCGGCAGTATCGACAAGGATCACAGGACCAAAACCTGTAATCTCAAATGACTTTTTTACAGGATCAGTAGTAGTACCTGCATGATCGGAGACAATTGCAATATCCTGACCTGCAAGGCAATTAATAAGACTACTCTTTCCATTATTGCGCCGGCCGTAGATACCAATATGCGGTTTTGATTCCCTGCCCTTGGACATTAGTTATCAATTTGATGCAAAAGTAGTAATTTAATATACACCTGATCAGGCATGGATTGCAAATCCGCGCCAGCGAGCTCAGTCAAAGAAAAAATTAGCAAATTTCATCAAGCGAAAAACCCAATTTCAGGAGATTGCCCGGTAAAAGAATTGTCTTTAGTTTTTCCTGGTCAATTACTTTAAGAATGCTGTTTGCTTCGAAGATATCGATCTTCCTATCCCTGATCAGCTTCGCCAGTTCAGAAGCTTTATGATAACCTATATATGGCGTAAGAGCAGTAGTAACGGAGGGACTATGTATCAATGAATTATATCCTGCCGATTCGTTGATAATAAGACCTTTAAAGAGATTTTCCAAAAGAGTGTTATTACAGGATATGAGCAAATTGAGACTTTCGATGACAGCACAACCGATTACCGGTAGATATGCATTCAGCTCAAGCGTACCCTGGCCGCTGAGCGAACTGATGAGGATATCGTTGGAGTACACCTTGTGTGAAACAGAAATTGCATATTCAGGGATGACAGGATTAACCTTACCCGGCATGATAGAACTTCCCACCTGCTTTTCAGGAATAGAAATTGTTCTGTGAACAGCAATATCAGATGCCAGGAGGCGGAGATCTGATGCCATCTTTTCGATATTTACAGCATGGGCTTTTAGGGTGGCATGCATCTCAACCCATCTGTCGAGATTCGAAGTGGCATCCGGAAGATTCTCACTATGTGATAACTGCAATCCTGTAAGGCTCCTAAGTTCAGGTACCACTTCCATAATGAAGTAGCGTGGGATAGACATACCTGTTCCGGTGGCACCGCCTCCCAGGTTCACCTGCTTGATCCTTTCGAAGCATTTTGAAACCCTCCACCAGTCGCGTGAGAGCGCTTCATTATAAGTACTGAAAAGCTTTCCGAAAGATGAAGGCACAGCCTCCTGCATCTGTGTATAGCCGGGACGCAGCTTATCCCTGCTGTGCTGTTCAATCTGCTCGATCGTCTGACGGAGATTGTTTATTGCATCTTCAAGTTCCCGGAGTAATTTCATTACGGCAACAGTAAGTGCCGTTGGAATAACATCATTCGTCGACTGGTAAATATTTGCGTCTTCAGTGGGATCTATAAAGCTGTAGTCGCCGCATCTCTTCCCAGTGCCCAGAAGGGCAGCGTTGGCTATTATCTCATTGATATTCATATTAATGCTTGTTCCTGCTCCTCCCTGAACTGCAGGAACAATAAACTGATCGTAATGCAACCCGCCGGCAACCTCACCGGCTGCTTTTATAAGGGCCTCAAGAGTTGTATCGTTAATTGTTCTGAATGGAATCTTATCGCCGAGCTTCGAAAATGCAGCATTGCGAAATTTTCTGTAGGTCCGGTAGCATGCTGATTTTGTAATACCTACAGCCTTATACCATTCGACAGGGAATGAATTATTACCTGGGAAATTCTCTCTGGCCCTCAGGGCATGTATCCCGTAAAGTGCATCGGCTGGAATCTGCCGTTCGCCCAGAGAGTCTTTTTCTATACGATACATATTATATTAATTAACCCCCTTTAGAGCCTGTCCCGATAGTTTGAGCGGAGCGAAAACGTATCGGGAGGGGCAGGGGGGTCAGACATTTCCAGCTGAAACCGGCCGGGCATATGCCAGAACATCAGCTCCGGTTATTTCGTCCTTGCAGAGAATAATCAGTCGTTCCAGTACATTCCTGAACTCCCGGATATTGCCGGTCCACTGAATTTTCTGAAGTTCTTTTATTGCATCTTTTCTGATACTCTTCTTGCTCATGCCGTACTCCTTGCAGATCAGTGAGTTAAAATGATCCGCAAGAAGAGGTATATCTTCTTCGCGCTCGTTTAAAGAAGGTACATGAATGAGGATTACACTCAGTCTGTGATAAAGATCTTCCCTGAAACCGTTGCTTTCGATCTCTTTTTTTATGTTTTTATTGGTAGCGGTTATCACCCTTACGTTTACCTGTATATCCTTGTCGGAGCCTACCCGGGTTATCCTGTTCTCCTGGAGGGCACGCAACACTTTAGCCTGTGCTGACAGGCTCATATCGCCGATCTCGTCTAGGAACAGGGTTCCCCCATTAGCCTGTTCAAATTTCCCGATATGCTGCTTTATAGCAGAAGTAAATGATCCTTTCTCATGTCCGAACAGCTCACTCTCAATAAGTTCCGAAGGGATGGCTGCGCAGTTTACTTCAACAAACGGTGCTTTTGCCCTGCTGCTTTTTTCGTGTATCTGGTGAGCCACAAGTTCCTTGCCGGTACCGTTTGCACCGGTTATCAGAACCCTTGCTTCAGTGGGCGCTATCCTGTCGATCATCTCCTTCAACTTAAGGATAGCATCAGACTCGCCGACAATCTCATATATTTTGCTGACTTTGTTCTTCAGCACCTGAGTTTGGTTTATCAATGTGGATTTATCCTTTGCATTGCGAATGGTGATCAGTAGCCTGTTAAGATCAAGAGGTTTTTCCAGAAAGTCGAAAGCTCCCTTCTTTATTGCATCAACAGCTGTGTCGATATTTCCGTGACCTGAGATCATAATTACGGGCGTGACTGTGGAGATCTCCATAATTTTCTGGAGAACCTCAATGCCGTCCATCTTCTGCATTTTGATGTCGCAGAGGATAATGTCATATGTGTTGTTTGAGAAAAGTTCAAGTCCCGTAGGTCCGTCTTCTGCGAGATCAATTTCATGCTTCTCGTATTCAAGGACCTCCTTCAGAGTGTTCCGGATCGCCTTCTCGTCATCAATAACTAAGATCTTGGACATTATTCTTTTAATTAAATGAACCCACCCCCTTCCCCTCCCGGGAGGGGATCTTTTTTGGCCGGTCACTGTTCGCCGGTCGCCGGTCGCCTATCCCGTATATCTCAGCCATTTCCACATTTCCTTCCAGGAAGCTTTTTTGCCGTACATAAGGATACCTGTCCGGTAAACCTTGGCGGCCATCCATACAAAAGCAAGGAATGTAACCACCATCAGGGACATTGACAGAATGATTTGCCAGGCCGGTACGCCAAAAGGAATTCTTGCCATCATAACTATGGGTGAAGTCAATGGAATCATTGAAAACCAGAAGGAAAGAGGGCTTTCAGGATTTTGCATTGTTCCCATTGCGACAATAAGGCCCAGAATAATAGGTATTGTAACAGGCAGCATAAACTGCTGTGTTTCAGTTTCATTATCGACAGCCGACCCTATCGCCGCAAAGACAGATGCATAAAGAAGGTAGCCGGTAATAAAATAGAAAATGAATGATAATATTATCAGGGGCCAGTTCTGGTTCATTGCATTGTCGAAGAGCTTTGAAAACTCTGCCATTTCCGGAGATATTTGAGTGGCTGGTGTAGCAGATGCCGGGGCTGGCGTCTGATTCTCTGTCATAACGCTTTGAGTTATGTTCTGTGTAATCTCAGTCATATTGGTTTTCTTGAGGACCACCGATTTGAGAACGGCGACAGCTCCCATTGTCAGGATGACCCAGATCATGAACTGTGTAAGACCAACCAGTGCAACACCTATGATCTTTCCCATCATAAGCTGTACCGGTTTCACGGATGATACAATAACCTCAACCACCCGGCTGACTTTTTCTTCAATGACGCCTCTCATAACCTGTGCGCCGAACATGAATACGAGCATATACATAACGAATCCGCCGATATAGGCTAGAGCCATCGCTATCCCTGTGCTGGTTTCAGTCTGCTTCCCGGCTTCGTCGACTATTTTTGTGACGGGTACAACCTGTGTCCTTATCTGTTTGAGGATCGAATCAAGATTCTCAATGTTGTACTGAAGCAGCCTCGTTTTTTCAATCTCTTTTTCAAGTGATCCTGAAATGTGATCGAGCAGCATAATCGGAGGCTGTTTCTTGGAATAGATTATCGGGGAATTTTCTGATTTCGGAGAAATATAAAGAACTGCATAATATCCTGCAGAATCAAAATTCTGTATCAGTGCGTTTTTGTCTGCGTTCCCCAGGTATATAAAGTCTGCATCCTTTGTATCGGGAATTGCAGTTCCATATATGTTGGCTCCGTCGTCGATAACAGCTATTTTCTTGAACTCCTTATTGCCGGTAACCATCATTGCAGGCATAATAATGATGAGAGATGCCATCAGCAATGGAGCAAGAATTGTCATTACGAGAAATGATTTCTTCCTGACCCTTGTCAGATATTCTCTTTTTATTATAACAGATACCTTATTCATAATCAGTATTTTTCAGTTTTTTGGTAGGTCTTAGTTGCGTGATTCAACAACCCTGATGAATATTTCGTTCATCGATGGAAGGGCAGGATTAAAAGAAATGATTTTCCCTGATTTCATGATATTATTCAGGATCTCATTTGTCGAGATATCACTGACTGTTTTCAGCCTTACGGTAGATCTGTCATTTTCAAATACCTGTTTAAGTATATTATACTGGCCATTTCCCTGTATTTTGACATCTCCATGGAGAATAAGATCATACTCGTTTGCAGCCCATTTGCTCCTTATTTCATCCACGCTTCCCTCAAGAATGGTTTTTGCCTTATTGATAAGTGTAATATTATCGCATAATTCCTCAACAGAAGCCATGTTATGGGTTGAAAAGATAATTGTGGCGCCTTTTTCCCTCAGGAAAAGGATCTCATTCTTGATGGTGTTTGCATTGACGGGGTCGAATCCGGTGAATGGTTCATCAAAGATTATCAGTTTTGGCTCATGAAGGATAGTTGTTATAAACTGAACCTTCTGCTGCATTCCCTTGGAAAGCTCTTCCACTTTCTTCCCCCACCAGTCGACCATATCCAGTTTTTTAAACCAGTACTTAAGCCTTCTTATGGCTTCAGCTTTTGGAAGTCCTTTCAGTTGGGCAAAGTAAACGGCCTCTTCGCCGACTTTCATTTTTCTGTACAGGCCGCGTTCTTCAGGCAGGTAGCCTATTGTTGCAACATCTTCAGGTTTAAGCTTTTTGCCATTAAGGAAAAGTTCTCCTGAATCGGGACCGGTTATCTGATTGATTATCCTGATCAAAGTGGTTTTCCCGGCACCGTTTGGTCCAAGAAGCCCGTAGATGCATCGTTCCGGCACCGAAATGCTGACGTTATCAAGTGCCGTGAAATCCCCGAACATCTTGGTTACATTCTTTGCTTCGAAAAGTGGCATAAATATGATGGTTAAGTTAAAAGTAAGATGTAAATATAAGAAAACTCTGTTACTCGAAGTACCCTCTCATCCTTTCAAAAAAACCCTTATCGTCTTTATCGGGGTTTGGTGTAAAAGAGCCGGACTCCCTGAATTTTTCGATGATCTTGATTTCCTCCCTGTTCAGGTTCCTGGGTATCCATACATTGACGTTAACGAGAAGGTCTCCGTGGCCATAGCCGTTCACTTCCGGCAGGCCTTTTCCCCTGAGACGCAGAATCTTTCCTGGCTGAGTGCCGGGTTCAATTTTTATTTTTACGTTATTATCAACTGTAGGCACCTCTACGTGCGTCCCCAGGACTGCATCTGGGATGCTTATAAAAAGATTGTAAATCAGGTCGTTACCCTCCCTTATCAGATCAGGATGCTCTTCTTCGTCAATAACTACAAGAAGGTCGCCGTTTACACCGCCACGACGGGGGGCATTGCCTTTTCCATTGACAGTCATCTGCATCCCTTTACCAACCCCTGCAGGGATATTTATCTTAATAATATCTTCTTTCTGAACAACTCCTTCGCCATAGCACGAAGGACATTTTCTGGTTATTGTCTTTCCTTCTCCACCGCATGCCGGACAAACCGACGAAGTTTGCATCTGCCCGAGTATGGTATTTGTAAGCCGGGTCACATGTCCTGATCCGTGGCAGGTTGCACAACTTGAAATGCTGTTTGAATCAGCAGCGCCAGTTCCCCCGCAGGCAGCGCATGTATCGTATTTTGTGACTTTGATCTTTTTTTCAGCGCCATTGGCTATTTCATTAAGAGAAAGCTTGACTTTTACTCTCAGGTTGGTTCCCTTGTTTACTCTGCGTGAGCTTCGTCTGCTGTTACCGAATCCACCGAAACCTCCGAATGCATCACCGAAAATATCACCAAAGGAGGAAAAAATATCATCCATTGTCATTCCACCGCCACTGAATCCGCCACTGGCTCCGCTCATACCTGCATGACCAAAACGATCGTACCTGGCTTTCTTTTCATCGTTGCTCAGGACTTCATAGGCTTCAGCAGCCTCCTTGAAGTTTTCCTCAGCCTTCTTGTCTCCAGGATTTTTATCAGGATGATATTTCAAAGCCTGCTTTCTGTAGGCCTTTTTGATCTCATCCTTGGTGTCATTTTTGGATACACCGAGAACCTCATAAAAATCTCTTTTTTCCATGCAATTATTCTCCTATTACAACCTTAGCATGTCTTATTACCTTGTCCTTCAGATAGTATCCTTTTTTAACAACATCGACTATCAATCCTTTTTTAGATTCATCCTCAACATGAGTCTTGGTAACGGCATCGTGAAGGTCGACATTGAAAGCACAATTGAGAGATTCTATTTCACTTATCTCGTTCTGTTTGAGGAAATCAGTTAGCTTCACGTAAATAAGGTCGATTCCGCTTTTTATAGCCGCGCAATCAGTCGCAGTTTCCATATTTACAAGGGCTCTTTCGAAATCATCCATTACCGGAAGGATCTTAAGGAGAACATCTTCGTTTGCATATTTTGAAAGTTCCATTTTCTCGCGCAGGGTACGCTTTCTGTAGTTATCAAATTCAGCTGACAGACGCAGATATTTGTCTTGCATTTCTGCCAGTTTTTCTTCAGGCAGGCTACCCTCTTTTACAACTTTGTCAGATGCTTTATCCTCTTCCCCGGCTGGTTTATCAGCCTCTCCTGCAGGGTCCTCTGAAGGTGGAGCGACTGATCCGGTCTGGTCAGTATCTTTCTTAATATGGTTATCCGCCTTAATATCAGATGTTTCGTCATGCCTTTCCTGTTCCTCTTCAGGAGTCTTCTTCTTCACCATTACTATTAAATTTTCGATTGATATTTCCTTAATCAGCAAAATGTCTGCCAACCGGCAAGAATTGACAATTTGGCAGGGAGGCGCAACGGTACAGGTGCACGATGCTTCAATGGCAAGAAACAGAATGGTATTGCCTTAGCGCTGCTGAGCCCCTTGTGCCTCTGAGCCTTTTTCAAATCCTTTTAATATCTGCCCCCAGAGCATTCAACCTTTTATCGATATTCTGGTAACCCCTGTCTATCTGTTCAATATTGTGGATCACACTTTTTCCTTCAGCCGACATTGCTGCAATGAGAAGGGCTATGCCAGCCCTTATATCGGGAGACGACATTGTTGTACCACGGAGTTTTATCATCTTATCCATTCCAATTACCACTGCCCTGTGCGGATCGCAGAGTATTATCTGTGCCCCCATGTCGATCAGCTTGTCAACAAAGAAGAGACGGCTCTCGAACATTTTCTGGTGAATGAGAACGGAACCCTTAGCCTGGGTGGCGGTAACCAGGAAAACACTCAGCAGGTCGGGTGTAAGGCCAGGCCATATGGCATCAGCAATGACCATTATTGAACCGTCTATGAATGTCTCAATTTCATAATGATTCTGCTTCGGAATAAAGATGTCGTCACCTCTTCTTTCAAGAGAGATGCCCAATCTGCGGAAGGAGCCGGGAATGATTCCCAGGTTTTCATAGGATACGTTTCTGATAGTGAGTTCTGATTCCGTCATAGCTGCCATACCTATGAAAGAGCCGATCTCTATCATGTCGGGAAGAATGGTATGTGAACAGCCTTTGAGTTCACTGACGCCATCTATAAAAAGAAGGTTAGACCCGATGCCATCAATTTTTGCACCCATCGATACGAGCATACTGCAAAGCTGCTGTACATAAGGTTCACAGGCTGCATTATAAATTGTTGTCCTGCCTTCAGCCATGACTGCGGCCATAATAATATTTGCGGTACCTGTCACTGAGGCTTCCTCGAGATGCATATAAGCGCCTTTGAGTGATCCGGCTTCCACTTTAAAGAAGGGATCAGATGAATCGAATTCAAATTTTGCTCCGAGTTTCTGGAAACCAATGAAATGGGTATCAAGTCTTCGCCGTCCGATCTTATCACCACCGGGTTTTGGGATATATGCTTTTCCAAAGCGTGCAAGCAGGGGCCCCACGATCATTACCGATCCTCTCAGGCTGATGCTTTGAGCCCTGTATTCGGGTGTCTGAAGATAATCAAGGTTAATGGTGCGTGCTTCAAAGCTGGCGGCTGATCCAGACTCCCTGGTCACTTTCACTCCCATGGAGCCTATAAGCTCAATCAGTTTATTTACGTCAGCAATGTCAGGAATATTCTGAATGGTAACCTTCTCCGGGGTGAGTAATACGGCACAGATAACCTGGAGTGCCTCGTTTTTTGCGCCCTGAGGAGTAATCTCACCTTTTAGTGATCTTCCTCCATTGACAACAAAAGTTCCCATTAATGGCGGATATATCCTTTCTTCTTATTGAACGGTTTGTTTTGTAGTCTGCCGTGAGGTTTGCCCAAAGGTTTCTTTTTTACCGGAGGTATCAGTTCTTTTATTTCAAGGATTTTAACTCCTTCAGTGATCTTAAGCTTGCCGCCAGATAATAATTTAAGATCACCGATAATCACTTCATCAGCAACCTGTCCCCTGTTCCAGGTGATATATGATTTTTTCATCTGGTTCACTATCAGCGTGGTAAGATACTCTTTTTCCTCTCCGTCCTTCATCTCGCATGCGGCATCAATCAGCAATTCAATGATACGGCCGTAGTGTAGAAATTTTATATTGCCCTGTTTGTAGGGTACCTGATTAGGTTTTTCGATAAACTTTGTCGGTTCCGGAAAAGGATAAAGAGGATCGATATCGAGATCAAAATCTGCAATCAGTGCAAGGTGGTCCCATAATTTGTGCCTGAAGTCGCCTTCATCGCGCAAATGCGGATTGAGGTTACCCATGATCTGAATTATGGTTTTTGCAGCACGGTTTCTTTCATCCCTGTCCTGGATGGTTTTTATGTGGTCAACCATTTTCTGGACGTTTCTGCCGTACTCCGGTAGCGCCATCCTTTTTCTCTGAGTGTTGTAATCGTATGGCATTAGTCTTTTATTATTTACTGCAAAGCTAATAATTAAATGACAATTCACGAAAGAATAAGTACCGGGCGCATAGGCTCATGTCATCAAAATTTTTTTGTTTCATACCTCTTGCTACCTTTGGTTTTTTACTAATTATTATTAATGAAAAGTGTCCTTCTTTGTTTCTTCCTTTATCTGATATATGTTTCGCTGGCAGCTCAACCCGGGATCAAGCCTGATCCTCTGGTAGATGTTAAGCACTATGAATTTAATATTAAACTAAGCGATACCTGCGATACAATAAATTGCATGGCTAATATTGAAGTGGATTATAAAGACACTGTTTCTTCATTCCATATTGACTTTGACAATGTTAATAATGAAGGCAAAGGGATGAAGATAAGTTCCTTACTATGCAATGGGATGAAGACGGAATGGTTCCATCGCGATAACATAATAAGCATAAAAACACCTGCAAAATCAACTGAAAAAAGTTCAGCTGAAATTTCGATCGTCTATTCAGGAATCCCTTCCGACGGACTGATAATTTCCAAAAACAAATTTGGTAATCGTACATTTTTCGCCGATCACTGGCCCGACAGGGCTTCAGCATACCTTCCTGTAGTTGATCATCCTTCAGATAAGGCTACAGTTGATTTTATTATAACTGCACCATCTCATTATGAGGTAGTTGCAAGCGGTTATCTTGTTGAAGAAAGTGATCTTCCGGACGGGTTGAAACTTACACACTGGAAAGAGGATGTTAAAATTCCTGTCAAAGTGATGACTTTCGGAGCAGCTGATTTTGCCGTTCAGCTTGCCGGAACTGTTGGTAATATTCCGGTCTGGACATGGGTTTACCCCGAGAACCGCAAAGAAGGATTCTATGATTATGCTGTAGCACTTAAACCGCTGGAGTTTTATTCAGAACTTATTGGTCCTTATTCTTTTGAAAAACTTGCAAATGTCCAGTCAAAAACGATTTTCGGAGGACTTGAAAATGCGGGCTGTATCTTTTATTCCGAGAGGTCAGTGACTGGTCAGGGTCGGAGTGAAAACCTTATCGCCCACGAAATTGCACACCAGTGGTTCGGCAATTCCGTCACTGAAGCCGACTGGCATCATATATGGCTTAGCGAAGGTTTTGCAACATATCTTACATCGGTTTATAATGAGATGACATATGGAAAGGAGAAGCTGGCTGAAAGCATGAAGAAGTCCCGTGAAAGGATATTACGGGATTCAGAAAATACAACACAACCGGTAATAGATACGACCATAACCAATCTGATGAAGCTTCTGAATACAAACTCATATGAAAAAGGTGCATGGGTGCTTCATATGCTTCGCTCAGAAATTGGTGAAGAAAATTTCTGGAAGGGGATGAGACTGTTTTATGAACGATTCAGAAACGGAAATGCCTTATCAGAAGATTTTATGAAGACCATGGAAGATGTAAGCGGAAAAGACCTGAAAAAGTTCTTTCATCAGTGGCTCTATGTTGCCGGGCAACCTGAACTAAGGATTAGGCTGGCCGACAGCAAGAATAAGAGGACTTCAGAAATTATTATAGAACAAATGCAGGATTATATTTTTACTTTTAATCTTGAGATAATGCTTAAGGATAATTCAGGAAGCCGGATTATTTTTATTCCGGTAAATGAAAGGAAGAGCACCGTCAATGTGAAAGCTTCTCCTGATGCTGAATTGATTATTGATCCGGAAGCAAGACTGTTGTTCAGAGAAGTCATTTAATTTCCCAGCACTTTGAAAAGGAGAGTTGCAAGGAAACCTCCAAGGGTTGACAATCCTGTGACAGTTCCGCCTATGTGAAATGCCTCAGGCAGCATTGTTTCTGCGATCATTGTCAGCATTGCGCCAGCAGCCATTCCGTCGACAAGGGCAAAAACTCCCGGGTCAACATTTTCAAAAAAAACATTTCCGAAATATGCTCCGATACCTGTGACTAGCATAATTGAAGTCCACATCATCAATATCTTCATACTGGACATCTTCTGTTTTTTCATCCCCACTGAGCTTGAAAGCGCCTCAGGGAAATTTGAAAGGAAGAGTCCGGCAAGAAGAGACATGCTCATTGTAGGATGAAGCAGGAGACTGGACCCGATTACGATTGATTCCGGTACACCATCGAGCATTATACCAAGCCAGATTGCCAGAGATGGATTACCATGCTCTGCAATTTCTTCATTTACATCGGATTGAGTAGGAAAAGTTTTTCTCCCTTCAAAATGTTCTAGAGCCTCATTATACCATTTATCAGACTTATCCTGTGGAATTTCACTGGAAATTTCAAGTAAATGTATCTTATTGGTAACCAGGTCTTTAATCTCTGCGGAAAGTGCCGGATTAAAAGTTATCACACGGTCCAGTGATTCCTTGTTGATCACCCAGACGTGCATATCTTGTTTGACAATAACAGTGTAATTATGAGTTATACCGGTCATCATCTCAACAATACCGTACGTGTCGTTCGGCTTAAGAAAACTTTTAACTGCGTTATTTTGGTCATCCATAACTATTGCTTCTCCATCCTCCACGACAAAGAAAAGATCGCCGGGATCTCCTTCATGGACCATGATCTTCCCCTGTCTGTAATGGAACCTGTGCAAGTATGGAGTAATCTGATGCACCTGCAAAGGAGTAAGGTTATGAAAAAAATGAACCTTGCTAAGCTGCTGAAAAAGAAGTTTTTGTCTGCGGTTTTGCTTGGAAATAATATGAGTCAGGGTTGTGGCTGTTTTGCGGAGAAAACCACCCTTGCTGTTGACCACCTTATTCAGAAGGACAAAAAATATTCCACCTGCAACCATTCCTGTAGCCAAGGGATAAAAATGTCCTTTCTCGACTGAAACAGATACCAGGTCTATTGTGAGGGCTGCAAGCAAAGCTCCGGCTCCTATTGCCATCATGGAGGCAAGAACCTTTGGCTTGGGTGTCCATCCAAAAGAAAGCAAAGCTCCCAGTGGAAGAGCAACAGCGCTGATTATGCCAAATATAAAAGCATCAAGTTCAATAATACCCGTCATGAAACTGAACAATTAAAGTTATATAAACATATATTACAATCCCAGAAACTGTATGGCAAGTCCCGAGAACAGTATCATGGAACCGGCAATAACGTTGCTGTATTTTTCAACAGGCTTAAGATTGATCCTGCTCAGCCCAAGCTTAAAAGCTATAACTATTGACATCATTGTCGCTATTGTCACGATGGAAAAGAGCAATGATACAATTACTATACCAGATACGTTGCTTTGTGCGGCAGGATACATTACCAGAGGAATAAGAGGTTCACAGGGCCCAAAAATGAATATCAGGAACAGAATCCAGGGAGTCGTTTTAAGTACACCATTCTCATGCACATGCGTGTGTTCGTAAAAATGATCATGCTCATGTGAATGATGTTCTCCTCCGGTATGAAAGTGGGAATGGCTGTGCTTCTTTTTTTTCACCAGGTTCCTGATGCTGATTACCAGATATACAAATCCGAATGCAATAAAGAGCCAGGCTGCAATATTGCCCCGGAATGATTCTACAGCCACAAGCTTATTCAGTGAAATACCGACCCCAATGCCTATCAGACCAAGTAGAACGGAGCTTCCTACATGGCCAAGTCCACAAAGGAATGTAATGAAAATAGTTTTCCTGAGTGTCCATTTTTTAGCTTCGCTGAGTACTATGAAGGGCAGGTAATGATCAGGTCCAAGAATCGTATGAACGAATCCAATAGTGATCGCTGTTACCGAGAGCAGTACAAGGGATTCATTCATGGAAGAGTCTTATTTATATGAGGCTCAATTTTATGCAATAATATTGATAAATTCTGAGAATATTCAAACAGTTTAATGAATCTTTCTTGCCATACTGTTAATTATTTAACAGCCAACCACTTCCGTTATAAATATATTCCCTGAAACAATCATTCTGCTTGTAAAGCAATGAACGAGAGTCTGTTATAAATTTTTTCATCTGATCGTATTCATTTTCTTTAGAAAAGAAGCCAGACCTGTTCTCAAATTCGGAACAGGGAAGGATGTAAAACTTCTGACTATATTTAAAAACAGGTGTATAAACCCATGTAAGGTAGAATCCGGCGCTAATCATCTTTATTGATCCGCTTGACTTTACAAATTCCATTCTCACCATTGAACCTCCGTCGGTTTTAGGTTTTCGCTGGTTTGAAATAAAATTGCCCAGAGAATAAACTATTGCTTTACCCTGGAAAGGTGATCCATCATTGTACCATACCATTTTCTGCAGAACATGCGGATGAGAACCAATGACAATATCTACCCCCGTTGATAAAAAATATTCCGCTATTGCTGTCTGACCGGTTGATGGTACAGTATCATACTCAGTTCCCCAATGCAGAAACAAAACTATCAGGTCGGGTTTCAGCTTTTTCGCTTTCAAAATATCGGCAGCAATAAGGTTTTTATCGAGCATATTGACAATTACCGGTGCCGGAACACTTATGCCGTTAGTGGCATAAGTATAATTCAGAAGAGCTACTGAAATACTATTTTTTGTAAGGATCAAAGGTTGAAGTTTATCTCTTGAATCCCGGTCAGAGAATGTACCGGTGTGCGGCATGCCGATGCTGTCGAGCCTGAAGATAGTCCCGGTTATTCCTGTTTTTCCCCTGTCGGCGGAATGATTATTTGCCGTAACCAGGCAATCTATTCCTGCACTTTTACATGCCACGCCTAAAGCTGCAGGTGAGCTGAACTGCGGATAACCCTTGTAAGGAGGGCCGGCAAGAGTCACTTCAAGGTTGGCTATTGCCATATCGGCATCTGAGATCAATGGTTTGATATAAGAGAATACATCATCATAATTCCAGGTATGCGTGGAAATATTCTCTGCTGCCCAGATCTGTGAGTCGTGACCCATAATATCTCCCATAAAGAGCAGCGAAATCTTCTGTTCAGCAGCTGTTGATGATTGTGCCAACGAGCTTATATACAAACATATGAAGCATAAGGAAACAGCCGTTCTTCCGGGTAAGCCGCTAATGATTTTTATCTTCATAGGGCACAAAGATAAATTATTTATAACTTTGTCCCCTTTCTTAAGAAGCAACATCAATAATGTTGTCCGGAAAATTCATGAAAAGAACTTATTATCAACCTGATATAAAGAAATTCTCGCTTGCCGGAGCTCTCATAACCCTCGGTATTGTTTTTGGCGATCTCGGGACAAGCCCTCTGTATACCATGAGGGCCATTGTCAACGGTGGTGCAGAGGATTACAATGAACTTCTTATATATGGAGGCCTGTCATGCATATTCTGGACGCTTACTCTCTCAGCCACAATAAAATATATTGTCATCACCCTGAATGCTGATAACAATGGTGAGGGTGGCATTTTTTCCCTTATGGCGCTTCTGAAAACTAAATCTGCGTGGGCACCAATTCTTACCATGATTGGAGGAGCAGCATTGCTGGCCGACGGCGTAATAACACCTGCCATCACGGTTACTTCATCTGTTGAAGGATTACGTCTTCTAAATCCGGGTATACCCGTAGTTCCTATTGTTCTGATCATACTTGGAGTTCTCTTTTTTATCCAGCAGTTTGGAACCAAGTTAATCGGGAGCTCATTCGGGCCCATTATGTTTATCTGGTTCCTGACAATTAGCGTTCTTGGATTATTGCAATTGATACAACATCCGTCAATCCTGAAGGCACTGAGTCCTGTTTATGCATACCGGTTCCT
>JAPLDY010000031.1 GCA_026391595.1 Bacteroidia bacterium | reverse complement strand
TATGTGAAGCCCGGCTCGCTCCTGGAAGAGGAGGCCAAACAGCGTGCCACATCGGTTTACCTGGTCGACAGGGTGGTGCCGATGCTTCCGGAACGATTATCAAATAACATCTGTTCGCTTAAGCCTTCAGAGGACAAGCTGACCTATGCTGCTGTCTTTGAGATGAATGAAAAGGCAGAGGTGCTGAATGAATGGTTCGGCAGGACGATCATCAACTCCGACTGGAGGTTTTCATATAATGAGGCACAGGAGGTTATTGACAAGGAAGAAGGAGATATGGAAGAACAAATTCTCATTCTGCATGATCTTGCTCAAAAGCTCAGAGCAAAACGCTTTGCGGCCGGAGCTTTTTATTTTGAAAAGATAGAAGTCCAGTTTGATCTTGATGAGAACGGCAAGCCGCTGGGGATAAAATTTCGCGATATGGGAACTGCCAACCAGCTTATCGAAGAGTTCATGCTCCTGGCAAACAGGCATGTTGCCGAGTACGTGGGCAAGAAGCTGAAAGGCAAGACATTTGTCTACAGAATACATGATAAACCTGACCCTGAAAAAATAGACAACTTCAGCCATTTTGTTACGCGCTTCGGATATAAGCTGGTCGCAGATGACAAAACCTCTCTTCCGAAAGCTATGAACAAGCTTCTCAATTCAGTGGCAGGCAAAAAGGAACAGAATATTATTGAGACACTGGCACTGAGATCAATGGCCAAGGCTGTTTACTCAACAGAAAATATCGGACATTACGGGCTTGGTTTTAAACATTATACTCATTTTACGTCTCCCATAAGAAGGTATCCTGATATGATGGTTCACAGGCTGCTGACGGGATATCTCGCAGAGGAAAATCCGGGCGGCCAGGAGAAATATGAAAAGCTGTGCGAACACTCTTCCAAGATGGAGCGGCTTGCTGCTGAAGCTGAA
Source organism: Bacteroidia bacterium (assembly GCA_026391595.1). Classification (GTDB taxonomy): domain Bacteria; phylum Bacteroidota; class Bacteroidia; order Bacteroidales; family VadinHA17; genus LD21. The sequence goes on along the minus strand of JAPLDY010000031.1, from coordinate 9,992 downwards.
AGAGCATCGGTCAAATACAAACAGGTGGAGTTCATGAGCGACAAGCTCGGAAAGCATTTCGACGGAGTGATCTCAGGTGTCACGGAATGGGGTATTTATGTGGAAATAATTGAAAACCAATGTGAAGGGATGGTAAATATCCGTGAACTGGACGATGATTTCTATGAATATGATGAGGAGAATTATTGCATAAAAGGCCGTTCAACGGGCAAGGTCTATACACTTGGCGACAGGATCACAATTGAAGTTGTGAAAGCTGACCTGCAAAAGAAGCAGCTGGATTACAGATTGGTGTAAACCCCCGCCCCTCTCTGCGGTGCACCCCCTAAAGGGAAGAACCCCCGCCGCTTCGCAGCACCCCCTAAAGGGGGTCTAAAACCCACTACTAATCAAAATCGGTAATTTAGATTCGAGCCCCCTTAAAGATAAGTACCCCCGCCCCACAAGCGGGGCACCCCCTAAAGGGGGTCTAAAACCCACTACTAATCAAAATAGGTAGTTGGATTCGAGCCCCCTTTAGGGGGCAGTCCCGCTTAGGCGGGACGGGGGTTTCTTAAATCTTCCTCAATTAATCTCAGCAGCTCTTCTACGGCTTTATCCTGATCTACATTCTTCTTTACAGGCACCGTGCCTCTGTAGATATGAACCTTTCCATCACCTGCGCCAACATAACCATAATCTGCTCCCGCCATTTCACCCGGTCCGTTTACAATACACCCCATTACGGCTATCTTAAGTCCGGCCAGATGACTGGTTGCCGATTTAACTTTTCGGACTGCTTCCTGAAGATTGAATTTTGTTCGTCCGCAGGTGGGACAGGAAATATACCTGTTTTGTGTTATTCTGGCTTCCGCAGCCTGAAGTATCGCAAACGAGATTTCCTTAAGTTTTTCACCCTGCACTTTTCCCCTGTTAGTGATGCAGATACCGTCAGGTTGCTTCAATATGAAATATCTTCCTAGCAATGAAGCAGCATATATGCCAAGTTTATCCGGGTCGTCTTCATCAAAAATTGGATTAAGGATGACTTTTGATTTTGATTTCTCCGGAAACTGAGGTGGATTTTCTGCATTGAAAGTAAGAACTTCGCCTTTGTATAATTCGTTTGTTTCCGACATAAACCTTCCGGATTCACACATCACGACCTCAGGCTTATAAAGAGTATCTCTATTCCTGAATGACAGAGCAGGGGCAGGTTTAGCTGCCCGTCCGGTATTGCCGGTAATGAAATTCATTATCTCTTTTGCAACAGTGATCTCATTTTCCGGATCTTCAGATAGAGATACTCTGATCGTATCCCCTATACCCTCAGACAAAAGAGCCCCGATACCTGCCGCAGATCTTATCCTTCCGTCTTCACCCTCGCCGGCTTCGGTAACGCCGAGGTGTAAAGGATATCCTGCCCCCCTTTTTTGCAACTCACTGACAAGTAGCCTGTTGGATTCCACCAGCACAACTGTGTCGGATGATTTCATAGACAGAACCAGATTGTGGAAATTCTCTGCCCGGAAGATATTTATGAATTCCAGGGCTGAAATCACCATCCCCTTTGAAGTATTCCCGTAGCGTGTCATGATACGGTCAGAAAGAGAACCATGGTTTATTCCAAGGCGAATAACAGTTTTATTCTCCCTACAAATATTTATGAGTGGAAGAAGCCGCTCATGGATCCTTTCAAGTTCTTCTTTATATTCATTCTCTGATAATTCAGTCTTTCCGAATGAAGCTCTTTTGTCAGCATAATTACCTGGAGATCAGAGGTGTTTCGAATCCTGCGTTACGAAGCTCTTTCTTAATATTTGCCAGGTTTTCAGCTTCCCTGGTTCCCTGGGCAGTCAGTCGCACATAATCCGCCCCGGCTTGTATGATCCTTATGCATTGGGCCACAGAAGCCTGTGTGTCAAGAGTATCCGTGTTGGTCATCGACTGGAGGCGAATTGGATAATTACCTCCAAGAGGTATATTTCCAATATAAACAGGTGCCGATTTATATCTGCTTAGACTCCCCTCCCTGGAGGGGTCGGGGGTGGGTTTATGATCAAATATATCTTTCATTTTTGGTTTGAATAATAGCGGTGGTCTATAAATAAATACCCACCCCTGGCCCCTCCAGGGAGGGGATCAAACAAGATTATTCCATTTCCCATTCCGCCCCATCCTTCAGATCTTTCAGAATGATCCCTGCGTTCTTAAGATCCTCCCTTATCTTGTCTGATTCTGCCCATTCCTTTTTATTCTTTGCCCCCTGCCTGAGATTGATAATGATCTTCATAAGCTCCGAAGTCAGTTTCTCATCACCCTTTGAGATGTTCTCATCTTTAAGTCCCAGGATATCGAAAACAAAAACTTTAAAAAGATCCTTTAATGAAGTCAGTTCGTTGATGCTCAGCTTTTCAGTTCCGTCACTTACGGAATTGATGTATTTCACACCTTCAAAAAGATATGAAAGCAAAACCGGACTGTTAAGATCATCATCCATGGCTTCATAGCACTTCTTCCTGAGAGAAGGGATATCGATTGTGGACGTAAGTGACGGCTTAAGTTTATCAAGTGTTTCGATACCCTTCATCAATTTCTGGAATCCTTTTTCTGCTGCCAGAAGCGCTTCGTTTGAAAAATCTATTGTACTCCGGTAATGTGCCTGCAGAAGGAAGAACCTGATCGTCATCGGGCTGTAAGCCTGGGTAAGAAGCGGGTGATTGCCGATAAACAGCTGGTCGAGTGTGATGAAATTACCAAGAGACCTGGCCATTTTCTGGCCGTTAATAGTGATCATGTTGTTATGCATCCAGTATCTCACCGATTCTTTTCCCTGAGCTGCAGTCGACTGTGCAATCTCACACTCGTGATGCGGGAATTGGAGATCCATACCTCCGCCATGAATGTCGAAAACCTCACCGAGATACTTAATACTCATTGCAGAGCATTCAAGATGCCATCCCGGGTATCCGTCGCTCCAGCGTGAAGGCCAGCGCATCAGGTGTTCCGGTGTTGCCTTTTTCCAGAGTGCAAAATCAAAAGGATTCCGTTTTTCGTCCTGTTTATCAAGAGTACGGGTGTTCGATTGAAGCTCCTCAAGAACCCTTCCGGAAAGCTTCCCGTATTTGTATTTTTCATTATACTTAAGCACATCAAAATATACCGAACCATTCACTTCATATGCATAGCCCTTTTTTATCAGCTCTTCAATAAGCTGCTGCTGTTCAATGATATGTCCCGATGCCCTGGGTTCTATTGATGGATGTAGGGTATTAAGCTGCTCCATGTTCTTCAGGAAGCTGTTGATATATTTCTGAACAACCTCCATAGGCTCAAGGTGTTCAAGCCTTGCCTTCTTTTCAATCTTATCTTCACCTTCATCGGCATCATTCTCAAGATGCCCCACATCAGTGATGTTGCGTACATAACGAACCATGTATTCAAGGTGCATCAGGTACCTGTAGAGCAGGTCGAATGTCACAGCCGGACGCGCATGTCCAAGATGCGGATCGCTGTATACCGTTGGTCCGCAGACATACAGCCCGACAAACGGTGGATGAAGAGGTGTGAATGGTTCTTTCTTGCGCGACAGGCTGTTATAGATGGTGAATCTATTATCCATGTATTTCTATTTATTCTTACAAAAATACGTAATTCTTTTCTCCCCCTCACACCCTCTCCCTATCTCCCCATCAGATTTTTGATTTCATTTTTTATTGTATTTCTCAAATTCCTTCATATATTTGTTGTCACAAATCAAATATTCCTTCCTTTCAAGGGTGTTTGGTTTTTATTAAGAAGGGCGGAGAGATTAGGCTCTGCGAAACCCTGGCAACCAACCCGTCAGCTGACGGAGAACGGTGCCAATACCTAATCCCGGGAAAGCCGGGAGATGATAAAAATGAAACACGGAAAAATGAAACCATTTCATCTGACACACAACAACTTTACCATGCCACTCATGCCTATGTGCATGCGCCGGTAAAGATCCTGATTTGGAAACAACCCATCTTTTTCAATTGCCGGATCATAGCGATGACAGGTTTACTATATCTGTCAAATAATAGTCAGACCATAATAATTTGAAAAATAATAACATGGAAAACAGAAAAAGAAATTTCGAAACATTACAGATACATGCAGGCTACCATCCTGATAAGGAAACTCTTTCAAGGGCGGTACCTCTTTACCAGACTTCTTCTTATGTCTTTAGAAGTTCACAGCATGCAGCCGGCCTTTTCGATCTGTCGGAACAAGGAAACATCTATACAAGGATTATGAATCCCACAACCGATGTATTTGAAAAGAGAGTTGCCGCTCTTGAAGGAGGAGTAGCAGCACTGGCTGTCGCTTCAGGACATGCTGCCCAATTCATAACCCTTTCGACAATAATGAAACAGGGCGAGAATTTTGTAACATCGCCATTCCTGTATGGCGGGACCCACAACCAATTCAAGGTAACTTTTGCAAATTTCGGGATTGAAGCAAGATTCGCAAAAGATCTTGAACCGGCATCATTTGAAAACCTTATCGACAGCAAGACGAAAGCAATCTATGTTGAAACTATTGGCAACCCCGGTTTTAACATCCCCGATTTTGAAGCATTTGCCGGTTTAGCAAGGAAGCATGGTATACCTTTTATAGTCGACAACACTTTTGGTGCTTGTGGTTACCTCTGTCGTCCCATTGAATATGGGGCAAACATAGTTGTCGAGTCGGCAACAAAATGGATCGGCGGTCATGGTACCAGTATCGGGGGTGTGATTACCGATGCCGGTAATTTCAATTGGAATAATGGTAACTTCCCTGTGTTCACAGAGCCATCGGAAGGATATCACGGACTGGTTTTCGGTGAACAATTCTCAGAGAAATCACCTTCGGGAAATATCGCCTTCATTATGAAAGCAAGGGTTGAAGGATTGAGAGATCTTGGTCCTGCCATCAGCCCATTCAATTCATTCCTGCTGATACAGGGTCTCGAGACTCTTTCACTAAGGATGGAGAGACATGTTCAGAACACGCTCGCACTGGCAAAATGGCTTTCATCACAGAAGTGTGTTGAAAAGGTAAATTACCCCGGGCTTCCGGACAATCCACATCATAAACTGGCTCAGAAATATCTGCATAAAGGTGCAGGAGGCGTACTCAGTTTCATTCTCAAGGCTGACAAATCAAAGGCTGCAAGGCTGGTGGAACACCTCGGGCTTGTAAGCCATCTGGCAAATGTCGGAGATGCGAAAACCCTGATAATTCAGCCATCAACCACAACTCATGCACAGCTCTCTGCTGCCGACCAGCTTGCCGCAGGTTTAGAGCCGGGACTTTTCAGAGTCTCTGTGGGACTGGAGCATATTGATGATATCATTTATGATTTTGAACAGGCATTCAAGCAATTAATCTGATGGAGACACTTAAATATAATCAACCTTTCAAAACAGAAACCGGAGCAGTTTTGCCTTCGGTTGAAATCGCTTTTAACACCTGGGGAAAGCTTAATGCTGCAGGTGATAATGTAATCTGGATATGTCATGCTCTGACTGCAAATTCCGATGTTGAATCATGGTGGCCCGGGATGGTCGACAAAGGTCTCCTTTTTGATCCCGATAAATATTTTATCGTTTGTGCTAATGTACTTGGATCGTGTTACGGAACAACAGGCCCGGCATCTGTTAATCCGGAAACAGGAAAACAATGGCTTAATGATTTCCCTTTGATAACTGTCCGCGACCTGGTCAATGCCCATGAGATACTCAGGAAACATCTGGGTATAAAGGAGATACATACAATTATTGGGGCTTCTATCGGAGGATATCAGGCTCTTGAGTACACCATCATGTTCCCTGAGCTTATTCAAAGACTGGTCCTTCTGGCATCGGGTGCAAAGCAAACACCCTGGGCCCTGGCTTTCAGCGAATCGATGAGGCTTGCTATGCTTGCCGACCAGACATTCACTTCGGGTGATCCTGACGGAGGTAAGAAAGGACTCAAAGCTGCCAGATCGATAGCGCTGATAAGCTATAGAACCATGTATGCATATAACCAGACACAGAAGGAAGACGATGATGAAAAACTGACTTCTTTCAGGGCTGCCTCATACCAGGCGTACCAGGGGGAAAAGCTGGTGAAACGATTTAATCCATTTTCATACTGGTGCCTTACATGTCTTTCTGATACACATAATATAGGCAGGGGAAGAGGCGGCATAATCAATGCTCTGAAGATAATTAAAGCAAAAGTCTTGTGTGTCGGAATAAAATCTGATATTCTTTTTCCAACCGACGATCAGAAATTTATAACCTCCAATACTGAGGGTGCGGAATATATTGAGATTGACTCATTTTACGGACATGACGGTTTTCTGATAGAAACGGAAATTGTCACAGATGTAATCCGGAAATTCTGGGACAAAACTTCAAATTGAGAAAAGATGACGAGAGAAAAATTAAGAATAGGGATGTTCGGCTATGGCTGTGTAGGGCAGGGACTTCATGATGTACTCAACAGCAGCAAGGGATTCAGAGCCGAAATAGTCAGGATATGTGTAAAGGACCGTTCAAAGGCGAGAAGAATACCAATGGAGTATTTCACTTATGATAAGGATGATATTCTCAATGATTCTTCTATTAATCTGGTTGTTGAACTCATCGATGATGCCGATGCAGCATTCGACATTGTAAAAACTGCAATGAAAAATGGCAAGAATGTAGTCACCGCCAACAAGGTGATGGTAGCGAAACACTTCAGGGAACTGGTTGATATGCAAGAGAAATATGGCGTTTCACTGCTCTATGAAGCTTCAGCCGGGGCGAGTATCCCGATAATAAGAAATCTTGAAGAATACTATGACAATGAGCTGCTTTATTCTCTTCGCGGTATCCTGAACGGAACTACCAACTACGTCCTGACACTTATGCATAACCAGGGTGTCGACTATAATATTGCTCTGAATGAAGCCAGGGAGAAAGGCTTTGCAGAATCGGACCCCACACTCGATGTTGAGGGATGGGATGCAAAATATAAGCTCTGTATAATCACCGGTCACGCTTATGGCCTGTTCCTTGAGCCGGAGGAGGTATTTCATTATGGAATAAACACCATTTCGAAGTTTGATATACAGTACGCAAAGGAAAAAAGCTTCAAGATAAAGCTCGTTCCGTATGTTGGCAAGACAAACGAAAATACAATTACGAGTTTTGTCCTTCCGAGATTCATATCTTCAGACAAATACCTGTATAATGTGGATAATGAATATAACGGGGTAATAACTGAAGCCGCTTTTGCCGACAAGCAATTCTTTTCGGGGAAGGGAGCAGGCGGACATGCAACCGGGAGCGCAGTACTCTCCGACATCTCTGCTAACTCCTATGGCTATAAATATGAGTATAAGAAGTACCAGCAGGGTTCAGTTTCAAATTATACCCGCGATTACAAAATTGAGCTCTATCTGCGTTATAAAAATGAAAAGGATAAGGAATTATTTGGATTTGAGGAAGTGTCAGAATACTTTAGCGGAAAGTTATACAAATACGTAATCGGCATTGTAAATCTGAAAAGATTGTACGAATTGCGGGAACATCTCCGCAGAATGGATGTTTTTATTGTAAATACCGGAAGAAAGGGAATAAACTAATGAACTCATCACTCGACGAATTAATACAGAAGAAGATCCTGATCCTCGATGGCGCGATGGGCACGATGATCCAGAAGCACAAGCTTCAGGAAGCCGACTACCGGGGTAATAAATTCAGCGATCATCCCAGGTCGCAGAAAGGGAACAATGATCTTTTAACCCTGACTAAACCCGAATTAATAAGTGATATACACAGGGAATATCTTGAAGCCGGGGCTGACATAATTACTACAAACACATTTAATTCCAACAGTATATCCATGGCCGATTACGGTCTGGAGGATCAGGTTTACAATCTGAATTACCATGCTGCCATTCTGGCAAAAGGAGCGATTTGTTCATTCGAAAACTCATCGCAGCCTGCCGGTCATTTCATAGCAGGTACCCTTGGCCCGACGAACCGTACCGCCTCAATGTCGTCCGACGTGAACGACCCCGGAGCCAGATCAGTGACTTTCGACAAACTCGTTGAATCATATTCGGAACAGGCCCGCGGACTTATCGATGGCGGCGTTGACATTCTCCTCGTTGAAACCATATTTGATGTCCTGAACTGCAAAGCTGCCCTTTTTGCCATCGATTTGGTTTTTGAGGAAAAGAAAAAAAGACTTCCCGTTATGGTTTCGGTCACTATAACGGATGCAAGCGGACGAACTCTCACAGGACAAACTCTTGAAGCATTCCTGATATCGGTTTCTCATTTCCCGCTCTTCAGTGTCGGTCTTAATTGTGCGCTTGGCGCGGAGCAACTGAGACCATTTGTTGAGGAGCTTTCGGCGAAATCACCCTTTTATGTCTCGGTACATCCTAACGCCGGACTGCCTAACCAGTTTGGTGAGTACGACCAGTCAGCTGAATTCATGGCCTCAATAACTGAGGATTTCATGAAGGAGGGCTGGGTGAATATTATCGGTGGGTGCTGCGGAACGACACCTCAGCATATTAAGAAAATTTCTGAAGCTTCAGGAAAATATAAGCCAAGGATTAAGCCTGTAATCATCAAATATACAAGACTCAGCGGACTTGAAGCTCTGACGATAACTCCGGAAACCAATTTTGTGAATATCGGAGAACGGACAAATGTTTCAGGATCACTAAAATTTGCACGACTCATAAAGGAAGAGAAATATGATGAAGCGCTTGCCATAGCCCGCAACCAGGTTGAAGGCGGCGCACAGGTGATCGACATCTGCATGGACGAGGCGATGCTTGATTCCGAAAAAGCAATGGTGAAGTTCGTTAACCTCATCATGGCTGAACCCGACATTGCAAAGCTGCCATTGATGATCGACTCCTCGAAATGGAATGTTATTGAGTCGGCGCTTAAATGTATACAGGGAAAATCGGTCGTCAACTCCATAAGCCTTAAAGAGGGAGAAGAAGCATTCCTTGAACGTGCTAGCCTGTTAAGAAAATATGGCGCTGCAGCGGTTGTTATGCTGTTTGATGAAAAAGGACAGGCCGATACTTTTGAAAAACGGATAACTGTTGCCGAACGATCATATAAGCTCCTGGTCGGCAAGCTGGGATTTCCACCCGAAGACCTTATATTCGATCCGAATGTCCTTGCAATTGCGACAGGCATTGAGGAACATAATAATTATGCTGTGAATTTTTTAAGGACTGCGGAATGGATCAAAAAGAACCTGCCTTTTGCAAAGGTCAGCGGAGGTATCAGCAACCTCTCATTTTCATTCAGGGGTATTGATAAGGTCCGCGAAGCCATGCATTCAGTCTTCCTTTATCATGCAATAAAAGCCGGACTCGACATGGGTATTGTGAATCCAGGTATGTTACAGGTTTACAGTGAGATACCTGAAGATCTTCTTCAGCTTACAGAAGATGTAGTGCTGAACAGAAGGAAGGATGCAACCGAAAGACTAGTGAAATTTGCCGAGGGATTGAAGAATGAGGGAAAGAAAGAGGAGAAAGCTGATGAGTGGCGTTCATTACCGGTAATTGACCGTATAAAGCACTCATTGATAAGAGGCCTGGATGAACATATAGAGGAGGACGTAGAGGAGGCACGTTCACTCTTTTCAAGATCATTGGAACTGATCGAAGGCCCACTGATGGGAGGAATGAATGAAGTAGGTGATCTTTTCGGATCAGGAAGAATGTTCCTTCCCCAGGTCGTGAAGAGTGCCAGGGTGATGAAGAAGGCGGTCTCGAAACTCGCTCCTTACATTGAAAAGGAGAGCGAAGGAGAGGAGAAGAAAATTGCAGGGAAGATCCTTCTTGCAACTGTTAAAGGCGACGTTCATGATATCGGTAAAAATATTGTCGGCGTAGTTCTTTCCTGCAATAATTATCAGGTTATCGACCTTGGCGTAATGGTTCCTGCAGAAAAAATAATTGATACTGCAATAAAGGAAAATGTAAA
>JAPLDY010000162.1 GCA_026391595.1 Bacteroidia bacterium | reverse complement strand
TTCTATCCCGACTTCGGTATGGGCAGGAAAGATCTTTCACGGGATCGATGTCAGAGAACACGGAAGTGGTAATGCCGGAGCGGCAAATTCCATCAGGGTGCTCGGATGGAAAACAGGGGTTCCCGTACTGCTGATCGATATGACAAAAGGATGGCTGGCAACGATGCTGCCTATGTTTTTCGGTCTCGCTGAACCTCACACGGCTCTAATCACCAACCTACAGATAGGAACAGGACTGACAGCAATCATCGGACATATCTTTCCGGTATTTGCAGGATTCAAAGGAGGCAAGGGAGTTGCAACCGCATCCGGAGTTTTGCTTGCCATTCATCCGCTGCTTACGCTTACCTGTTTTGGAGTCTTTCTTTTAGTTTTTCTGACAACACGAATAGTATCATTATCTTCATTGAGCGCCGGGATTGCCTTTCCGGTCCTGCTCTTCACTCTTTTCGATTCTCCTTCACTTATTTTCAAGCTGTTCTCGATCTTAGTGGCTGTGGCATTGGTTATTACCCACAAGAACAACATTAAAAGGCTGTTGAAAGGGGAAGAAAAGAAATTTTTCGGGAAGAAAGCCTGATAATCGTGCGGTTATGCAATCAAGAATTTTTGCCGTTGTGCCTTTGCACCATTGCGCCGCTGTACCGGTCAGTACTTCTCCAGTATCTCTATCCTTTTCTCAATCGGAGGGTGAGTAGCAAACAGATTTGAAACAGAGACAGTTAATTTCTTGTTCCCTATCTGAGGATTCTGAATAAACATCTGAGCGACATCTTTTCGCTGAACAGCCTCAATAGTCGGATCAGCAGAAATCTTCCGCAGCGCTGAAGCCAGCGCCAACGGATTCCTCGTAAGCTCTGCTGATCCTGCATCGGCAAGATACTCACGTTTCCGTGAAAGAGCGAACCTGAAAAGTGAAGCGATAAGATAACCGACAAGTGCAAGCGCCAATGCAATGATTATGGCAAGACCACCACTGCCTTTCTTCCCTCTCGAGAGACCTCCGAAACGGAACGATCTGAAGATCGCTTCCGAAATAAATGCGAAGATGCCCACGAAGACAATCGAAATTATAAGAAGCCTTACATCGCGATTACGGATATGAGTCAGCTCATGGGCAATGACAGCCTCAAGCTCCTGGTCGTTCAGTTTGTCAATTATACCACGCGAAAGGGATATTGTATATGTCTTTTGATCAATCCCGCTGGCAAATGCGTTGAGTGATTCATCCTCAATAATATTCACTTTCGGCATAGTCATACCTTTCGAAATACAAAGGTTCTCAACGAGGTTGTAAATCCTCATATTATCCTTTCTCAACAGCGGCTCCGAAGAGGTCGCTTTGGCAATCATGGTGCTGTGAGAGAAAAAGGCAACAACAAACCATAACAGCACACCTATAAGTACCCAGGGAACGGTATGTATGAAGCTGAAATTAACATTGGCGATAAGATTATAATTTTCAGGCTGTTCCAAGCTTGTCTGGTGAGACTGCCCGATACCCATGAAGAAAAAGAAGAGCCATGTCAGTCCGATAAAGACGACAGGGAACATAAGGAGGATCAGCGCCGAATTCGCGTTGTTCCTCCATATCTGGCTCTGAAGGCCAAAATACTTCATGTTACGAGAAGGAGATCTTTGGCGGTTCTTCCACGGTTGCACGCTGTTCTCCAAGGTCGAATAGAGGCTCGCGTTTGAAGTTGAACAGTGTGGCGACAATATTTGAAGGGAAAACTTCCGTTGCAACATTAAGTTCCTTGGTTGCCGAGTTGAAGAAACGGCGTGCCGCTGCTATCTTGTTCTCAATATCGGCAATCTCGTTCTGAAGCTGCATGAAATTCTGGCTTGCTTTCAGATCGGGATAGGCTTCCACTGCAACCTTCAGTCCGTCGAGTGCGGTGGAGAGTCTGTTTTCTGCAACAATTTTATCGTTTATGGATGATGCTTTCATGGCAGCTGCACGTGCCTCGGTGACCTCCGTAAGAACACCTCGTTCATGCTGCATGTATCCTTTCACAGCCTCAACAAGTTGTGGAATCATATCATGCCTCTGCTTAAGCTGAACATCCACATCGGCGAAAGCCTGTTCACGGTTGTTTCTCAACTTTACCAGCCGGTTGTAGAGGGAGATAACCCAGAAAATAAGAAGGACGATGATACCAAGAATAACCAATAGAATTATCATTTCAATAAGTTTTAAATTTTGACATTAAAAATGAAAAATAAAGATAGTAAATATTGCTAAATTCGCAACCAGAAAAATCAATTTTGATATAAAATGATTGACAGTAAGAAGATGCTGGAGATTATTTCTACCCGGCAGAGCGACAGAAAATACAGCGACAAGCCTGTTGAGCAGGATAAGCTGGACAGGATAACTGAAGCAGGAAGGATCTCACCATCGGCATGCAACGGCCAGCCATGGAGATTCATCGTAGTTACAGATCAGGCTATTTTAAAAAAGGTTGCCGATGCGGCTTCAGCCAAACTTCTTAAAATGAACACATTTCTTCATCAGGCAACAGCGATGATAGTCGTCATAAGGGAGGGTTCGAATATAACCTCTCAGGTTGGAGGAACGGTCAAGGCCAAGGATTATTCACTTATTGACATCGGTATCGCCTCTGAGAATATATGTCTGCAGGCTGAAGCTGAAGGTCTCGGTTCATGTATGGTCGGATGGTTCGATGAGGTGAAGGTAAAGAAATTACTATCCGTACCCCGCTCGAAACGGATTGAACTCATAATCACGTTAGGTTATTCGGAAGCTGAGCAACGTATAAAGAAGCGCAAGCTAAAGAAAGAAGTTGTGAGTTATAATAAGTACTAGATTACACGTACTATCTCAGCTTTTCCAAAGCCCCCCTGATCCTTTTTATCGCTTCGATCAGCAGTTCGTCGGATGTCGCATAAGATATTCTTATACAATCAGGTGCACCGAAAGCATCGCCTCCCACAACTGCGACCTGGGCTTTGTCGAGAAGGTAAAGAGCCAGATCGTCTGAAGTGCGGATTTTCACTTCACCGTCAGATTTACCAAGGAAATGGCTGATATCGGGCATTACATAAAATGCTCCCTGCGGAACCTTGACCTTCATCCCCCTGATTTCTTTAAGCAACTTGCAGACGATATCGCGTCGCCGGAGAAAAGCATCTCTCATCTTCTGTCGTGAACCATCATCGCTTTTGATAGCTGCGAGGGCTGCCCGCTGGGCTATTGAGCAAACACCAGATGTAAATTGTCCCTGCAGCTTATCAACTGCTTTTGCCAGCCACAGGGGAGCTCCGATATACCCAATCCTCCATCCTGTCATTGCATAACCCTTTGATACTCCGTTGACTGTGATCACCTGATCATTTATGTAATCAAAAGAGGCCATGCTTACATGCTCTCCCTTAAAGATTATGTGCTCATATATCTCATCGGAAATTACGAAGAGCCCTTCATGTTTCCGGATCACATTTGCAATCTCCTCCATCTCTTCCCTCGTATAAACCATGCCTGTCGGATTTGATGGTGAGTTGAAAATTAACAGCCGCGTCTTCCTGCTAACGACAACCTCCAGCTGCTCAGGAAGTACCTTGAAATCATTATCGAGTGTTGTTTCAATTACTACAGGTTTGCCACCGGCAAGAAGTATCTGATCGTAATAACTCACCCAGTATGGTGCCAGAAGTACAACCTCCTCACCCGGATTCACAAGGGAAAGGATTACGTTGATCAGCGAATGCTTGCCGCCTGCCGAAACAACTATCTGCTCGGGTGCATAATTAATACCGTTCTCCTCTTTGAACTTCTTAGATATTGCTTCCCTGAGATCATTATACCCCGGGACTGGCGGATACTTTGAATAATTATCGTCGATGGCTTTCTTGGCAGCCTCTTTAATATAATCAGGAGTGTTGAAATCCGGCTCTCCCAGGCTGAGGCTGATGATGTCAATCCCCTTAGCCTTCAGCTCACGGCTCTTCTGAGCCATAGCCAGTGTCTGGCTGACTGATAGCGATTTGATGCGGTCGGAAAGGTGTTCCATAGGGAAGTTTGGAGTTAAGCGTTTAGAGTTTGGAGTTAAGTGTTTAAAGTTGAAAGTTAAAAGCAAAATTTAAGAATAAAAAGCTAAGTTTGTCCTTTGTTAATAATTTGAAGAAAAATGGAGACATTTTATGATATTCTGAAGATGACTATCCCGGCGCTGCTGGTTTTTTTTACTGCATGGGTAGTGATAAGGAACATGATCAGGAATGACCAGGACAAGCGCAGGCAGGAGCTTGTACTTCAGAACAGCAGGACCGTAACTCCCATTAAGTTACAGGCATACGAACGTATTGTACTCTTTCTGGAAAGGATCTCGCTCGAATCGCTCCTTGTCAGGGTAAGCTCTCCCGGTATGACCCCAGCACAGCTTCATTCTGCACTTCTTACGACAATCCGGAGCGAGTTTGAGTTCGGCCCCCCATTCCCCATGAAGGGGACTAACTCGGTTAATAAATTCTGATCTATCAACTGAGTCGGGCCCCCTTCAGGGGGCAGCCATCAGTCAGCTGACTGATGGCGGGGGTTTAAATGATAAACCAGTTACTTATTATAATAACTCGGTACTCCTCTTCACGAATGTAGCCAGTTCCTCTCCTTTTAGCATATTGTTTGCAAGCAATGCAAGGTCGATAAGCTGCTTTACTATTTTGTTTCCTGAACCATAAGCTTCAAGCATCTCTTTTCTTGAATTTTCGATACCGGTGAGCTCTTTGCGGAGCTTCTCAAGATCATCCTTCTCAACCTGGCTCACCTCTTCAGGCTTCTTCTTGCCGTGTTCCTTTTCCATGAAATCGACTTCCTCCTTCACATTCTTCATGACTGCGGCGTTTTCATCGAGCTTCTTGCCGGAGTCTGCTTTAAGATCCCCTGCAACCTTAACCACCAGAGGATGATTGGGATTTACAACAAGATTGTAACTGTCGGGAAGCTCACCATAAAAATTCATCCCTCCTCCCATCTGTGCCATATCCTTCATTCTTCTCATGAATTCAGACTGGGTGATAATAACCGGAGCTTCATTTTCGTCAAGTGTCTCCACTACCACATTATAGACCTCCTTCGATTTTGTCCTGACATTGAATATGCTTCTGAGGTCATTTTTCTCTCCCTCTGAAAGCTTCGACTCTTTTGGTTCTTCCTTCTGAATGAGTTTTTCAATAACATCAGAGTCAACCCTGACAAATCTTGAATCCTTAAATTTAGGTTCCAGGTAATTAATAAGGTGGACGTCCAGCTGACCATCAAGAAGAAGAACATCATATCCTTTGTTTTTTGCCTTCTCAATATATGTATACTGATCGGTCTTGTTTGTTGAATAAAGATATACCAGTGAATTATGCCTGTCAGTCTGTTTCTCTTTTATCAGTTTTTCGTATTCCTCATATGTAAAGTACTTATCATCAGTGTTTTTCAGGAGAGCAAATTTTGAAGCCTTCTCATAGAATTTCTCCTCAGATATCATTCCGTAATCAATGAAGAGCTTAAGATTGTCCCATTTCTTTTCGAATTCCCCGCGATTGTTCCTGAATATCTCGTTTAGTCTGTCAGCAACCTTTTTAGTTATATGCGAGGAGATTTTCTTTACGTTTGAATCGCTCTGAAGATAGCTCCTGGATACATTAAGAGGGATATCCGGGGAATCGAGAACGCCATGTAAAAGAGTCAGAAACTCCGGTACAATACCTTCAACAGAGTCGGTCACAAAGACCTGGTTGCAGTAAAGCTGGATCTTATTCTTCTGGATCTCGATGTTGTTCCTGATCTTCGGGAAATAGAGTATCCCTGTAAGCTTGAAAGGATAATCGACGTTAAGGTGGATATTGAAAAGAGGCTCATCGCCTGCAGGGTATAACTCCCTGTAGAACTTGTCGTAATCCTCCTCTTTAAGCTCTGAAGGTTTGAGTGTCCATGCAGGTTTGGTGTTATTTATTATTTTGTCTTTACCGGTGTCGATATATTTTCCATCTTTCCACTCCTGCTCTTTTCCGAATGCTATCTCAATAGGAAGGAATTTGCAGTATTTCTTCAGAAGCTGTTCTATCTTTCCCTCATCGGCGAAATCCTTAGACTCCTTGTCAATGTGAAGGATAACGTCTGTTCCGCGCTCTTTTCTGTCTGCTTCCTCGATCGTGAATTCAGGACTTCCGTCACATGTCCATTTGACTGCCTGTGCTCCATCCTGCAACGATTTTGTTATCACTTCAACTTTGTCGGACACCATGAATGAGGAATAAAAGCCGAGGCCAAAATGTCCTATTAATGAATTAGCCTGGTCCTTGTACTTGTCAAGAAAATCGTTGGCGCTCGAGAATGCTATCTGGTTCAGATATTTATCCAGTTCCTCCTGCGTCATGCCGATTCCGCTGTCAGATACCTTTATGGTCTTCTTCTTCTTATCCACGGCAACCCTGATTGTCAGTTCGCCCAAATCGCCCTTATAGTCGCCTGCCGAAGCCATGGCTTTAATTTTCTGGGTTGCGTCAACTGCATTTGAAATAAGTTCCCTGAGGAAGATCTCATGATCGGAATATAGGAACTTCTTGATTATCGGGAAGATATTATCGGTTGTCACACCAATTTTTCCAGTCTGCATATCGCTAAAGTTTTATGTTAATACCTGATTTTTCTGCACATCATTGTCAAAAGATATGCCAGCAGTAAAAATATGACAAATAGTCATAAAACTTCCGTCCCTAAATCCCCTTCATAAACAGTCAGACATTAAAGCTCCCTTAAAAGGGTTTGGGGCGAATTAAAAATATTGAGGTAGTTTAAACCAGGCAACTACAATCAACAACACTACAAGAAGCAGGAAACCCAGGAATACATAAAATGAGAAATTCCTTCTCTTACGGTAAATGGTGATACTCTGTTCACTTATCATTTTCTTGACTGCATTATGAATACGCAGTACCGAATTGGCATTTCTGGGGATGTACGCATCAATATTGAACCTTACAGCCTTCTTCAGATCCTCCATCTTTTCAGGCGGAACTAGAAGTATCAGGCCAGCTGCCGGATCGACCTTTTTTATGTCCATTGTCATCTGCTCGATCATCTCAAATTGTTCTTTTGCATCAGGGACACCGATGATCGCTACCTTACAGGAGCTTTTCTCCTTTTCCATCCTGCAGTTATCCATGAAATCCTGCACGTTATGAAATGATTCAACGAGGTACCGGGTTGAGTCTGAAAATCTTTTCCTTATATCTTCAGTAAAGCTCCGGTGATCGTCGTAGCACAAAAGGTATGTCATTTTAATCCCTGCCATAAGATTCTGTTTTTCAGATGACTAAACTATTTTTTAGGATTTCTTGCATCTACATTTGTTATAAATGACCAAGTCCCTTTCTTGTAAGCATATCCATCAAAGGTGACTCCGGCCCCATATGAGGTGTCATCTCCTTCTCCGGTTGAGAACGAAGCCAGGTGATCGAAAATCAGCATTTTTGACGTGCTGAATCTCAGCGAAACAACACTCTGGGAAGAGTATTCAACTACTTCCCTGAATCTTTTTACGTTTTCCCTCAGGAAGATATCTTTTCCAAAAACGATATCACCCTCAGGTGTAAAGCTAAGAACATCGATGACCTTTCTTGAGACCAGCGTACCTCCAAAATCGAGACCAAGGATGACGTAATCTTTTTTACATGGTTCTATTGCATAGTATAGAGCTCCATACCAATCATTTGCAGAATACTGTCTGTTTGTCTCTGCCGGATCATGCTGATATTTGCCTGTCAGTTTGTAAACCCGGTTTCCATCACCTCTTTTCCCTTTCCTGATAAAATAACAGAAGTAACTATTGTTGCCATCCCTCAGCAACAGGTTCCAGGTAATTATCCTGATCCTTGAGTCTGAAGAAGTTATCTGTCCAAGAAAGCGGAGGTTTGAAAACCTGTGAACAAAAACCGAGTCGGAGGCAGCATAACCATCAATGATCTTGACTATGGAATTGTTAAGCCTTACCCTCTCGGCATCAGAACCGGTAAACATGATACTGTCATGCAGATACAGCAGAATGGAGGAGAGATCCTTTGATTGTCCTTCCACCTTCAGCTGAGAAAACAGGATCAAAGCATATATAATAATATGGTATGGTTTCAGTCTCATCAGGTTTTTACATTCTTATGTGCATCATCAAGCAATAATAATAACTGCCGGCATCCATATTTTATTTCATCGTCACTTATTATCAGGGGTGGTGCTATCCTGAAAGCATTGCTGCAAAAGAGAAAATAATCAAGGATGAGTCCATACCGGGGTGCATTCGTAATTACATACTGGACATATTCCCGGCTCCTTACCAGGACTGCAAGGAGAAGACCTTCACCTCTTATTCCTGATATAAGCGGATGGTCTAATTCTTTCCTGAACAGCTGAGATTTTGAGCTACATGATTCTGCAAGTTTCTCTTCAATTATCACTTCAAGAGAGGCAAGTCCGGCAGCACAGCAAACCGGATGACCACCGAAGGTTGTTATATGTCCAAGCTGAGGATTATTGACAAGCGACGACATTATTTCAAGTGAAGAGATGAAAGCTCCGAGAGGCATTCCCCCTCCGAGAGCTTTTGCAAGGATAAGAATATCAGGCACTACTCCATATTTGTTGATGGCGAACATTGTACCTGTGCGTCCGAATCCTGTCTGTACCTCATCAAAGATAAGCAGCGCTCCATGTCGTGTACATCTTTCTCTTACCGCTTCAAGAAATCCCTCTTCCGGAAGAATTACACCGGCCTCTGCCTGAATTGGTTCTATTATCACGCAGGCAGTCTGGCCATTGATCGTGTCGAGCGACTTAAAATCATTGAATTCGATCTGAACAGTATCCGGAAGCAGCGGCCGGAACGCATTCCTGTAAATCTCGCTTCCCTGGACACTAAGCGCTGCATGTGTGCTGCCATGATATGCGTTTGTGAAGTAAATGATCCTGCTTCTTCCTGTATATCTTTTTGCAAGCTTGAGTGCGCCTTCCAATGCTTCGCTCCCGGAGTTCACGAAATATATGCTGCTTAGATTCTCCGGAAGTATGCCGGCCAGTTTCGATGCATATTTTACCTGAGGATTCTGTATCATTTCACCATATACCATCAGGTGAAGGTATGAATCGACCTGCTGCTTTACCGCTTTAACGACTTTTGGATGCCTGTGTCCTACGTTGCTGACGGAAACGCCTGAGATCAGGTCGAGGTATTTCTCTCCTGAAGGGCCGTACATGTAAACACCTTCAGCCTTTTCAATCTCAAGCATCATAGGGGCAGGTGAAGTCTGTCCGAGGTGAAGCAGGAAAAGTTGGCGGTTATTAAGCATTAAAAGTTGAAATTACCTGGCCATCACATTAATATCGTTCAGGAGATCTTCCCTGAATGACTTTCCGACAGGTATGCTCTTGATTGTATTTCCGACCGTCAGGTCGAGTGAGTTTTCTTTTATAGCCTGGATCATGCTTTTGTTAATGATGAATGATCTGTGGACCCTTATGAAGATACCGGCGGGAAGCTGGTTCTCGATGGCTTTCATTGTAAAATGGATGGTGAACTTATCATCGTTAGTGGTCAGGGTGACATAATTTTCAAGAGCTTCAATATAAATTATATCTTTCAGCTTGAGCTTGACAAGGGATGAACCTTTCTTTATAAAGATCTCCTCATCGCCCGTGCTGGCTGCCTCTTTTCTGGAATAGTATCTTACAGTTTTGTCGATAGCCTTGCAGAAGCGTCCGTAGCTTACCGGTTTCAGAAGGTAATCGACAACGTTGAAGTCAAATGCTTTGAGGGCATACTCCTCACCTGAGGTCACAATAATTATATTGGGAGGGAAGTCGAGACTGCCTATGAAGTCGAAACCGTTTAACTCGGGCATTTCGATATCGAGGATAATAAGTTCGATATCGTGTCTACCGGTAAGAATGTTTCGTGCATCTATTGAATCGCTGTAAGTACCTAACAGGTTAAGGGATGTGGATTTCTTCACATAACCTTCGAGTACCTTACAGCTCATTTTGTCGTCGTCGACGATAATGCAATTCATCCGCTACGATTTAGTCCAGTTCAAAGTAATCAAAAATAGTAAAAAACTTTAACAAATTTTGACAATAGAATTTTGTTTGGATTTTGTTCAAAAAAAAAAGGGGTGCCGAAGCACCCCTAAGCAATCTCAATCACTTAAGATTAAAGACCTTTGTCAAGAGCAGGAGCTGCTTTGAATTTAACGACTTTCTTGGCAGGAACGTTCAGTTTAGCACCGGTACGTGGGTTGCGAACAACTCTTGCGCTTCTTTTAACAACTTTGAATGTGCCAAGGCCTGGAAGCTGAAGCCTCTGACCTTTTTTCATTGATTTTCCAACTGAAGTAACAAATGAATTCAGAGATTTCCCTGCATCTTTAATAGAGAGACCTGAATCCTTTGCAATAGCAGCAACTAAATCTTTCTTTGTCATGATAATAAAAATTAAAGGTTAGACCATTTTTACTAATTGAATACAAATTTATTTTATTTTAGTTCATGTGCAAATTTATTTTGTCGTTTTTCCACAAATAATGCGGTTTTTAGGTCAAAAGAGCTGTTTTTTTTGATAAAAATCCAATTTATGATAAAATGTCGCACTTCCGCACCAGTCGTTACTTTGAGATACAAGTGAAAGTGGATTTTGTTGAAATTCTGTTTATAAAGTCTGTATATATCTGATATTTAATTGTTTATGTATGTAGATTCCTTATTCTGCATTCCTTAACTCCTGTTATACCTTATATTATATGTCATTCCTGAGTGTTAAAGTAAAATCCCAATCGACTACAAGAAATCCCAATAGTGTCAAAACGATCAGTGACAAGTAACCTTTTATATTATCCTGTAGTTGATGAAAGTTCTCAAAAATCAAAAAAATATTATCTTTGCGGCGGAGAAAAGGAGAAATGGTTATTAAGGAGAAATGGCAGAGCGGTCGAATGCGGCGGTCTTGAAAACCGTTGTTCTGCATCCGCGGAACCGGGGGTTCGAATCCCTCTTTCTCCGCCAAAGGCCACTGATCAGTCCCGTTCGCCAGCAGGCGGACGGGATTTTTGTTTTATGAAAAGACCGATTGAAGCTTGCTTCGTTGAGGGATTTGAATAAAACAAAAACCCCGCGTTAGCGGGGACTGATCTGTGGCCTTTGAAGCATCCCCATGAGGGATCACCGACGATCCCGACAAGTCGGGAGAGGAGGTAATCCCTCGGAACCGGGGGTTTTCCCTCTCCTCAATCCCGGCTCCTTCGCTATCCCGACATGACATGTCGGGACTTAACGCTCGGCCCTGACTATGACAGGCATTTGTTCTTATATCTGACTTTTTCGTTACGTTTGACTTTTCGTAATTGATTAATGATGAGTCCTCTTCTGCTATTTATTATTATTCTGTGCTATTTTTCAATTCTGATGGTGATTTCCCATTTTGCTTCAAGGCATATCCATGATACCACCTTTTTTGACGGAGACAGGGCTTCTCCCTGGTTTCTGGTCGCTTTCGGGATGATCGGTTCAGGAATATCTGCTGTCTCCCTGGTATCAATTCCCGGAAATGTAGGGAATAACAATCTTTATTATTTTCAGTTTATCCTTGGTTCAATAGTCGGTTATCTCTTTAT
>JAPLDY010000204.1 GCA_026391595.1 Bacteroidia bacterium | reverse complement strand
GGGTATTTATACTTATAGGCACAATGGCTCAGCGGTACAGCGGTACAGCGGTGCAGGGGTGAAAAAAATGAAAGGGAGATCGTAGCGAAGCGGAGATTCCGCGACAGCGGAAGGTAGAGAAAAAGACTGCCAGCCTTCGCCGCTCCGTCGCTGAAGCTATGGAGCGTAAGCGACAAGGCTAGGGCTGCCAAAGCAAGACTCAAGGAACGTAGTGACGAAGTTCCGCGCAGCGGAAGCAAGACCTGCAAGACCTGCAAGACTTGCAAGACATTTTATTTAGGGCAGTTGCAGGCTTTATGTTTGTTTTTGAGAAGCAGTTTCTGGTTTATTTTCCAGGTAAGATAGGCACAGCCTGAACCGATAACAGCACCAGCCAGAACATCGCTCGGATAATGAACACCAAGATCCATTCTTGAATATGCAACTGTTCCTGCATATAAATAAGATGGCACAATAACATACCATTTTGGATATGAAAGGCTTATGGAAGTAGCTGTTGCAAAGGCACTTGAGGTATGGCCCGAAGGAAATGACGGACTACCGGCTTTTGATTTCTTATTTATATCCGGATATGTCACGAATGGTCTGTCGCGATTAATTGAATATTTTAATCCATTTACAATTCCGGCAGTCAGTGCTGATGCAACAGCAGTTACACAAGCATTCCTGAATAATTCCTTGTCCTTTGTAATTAAACCGGTAACAGCCATTCCGGCAGGAACGCCGACAACAACGAAAGCATCAGAATTTGATACAAATCTGAAAAAATCATCAGACCCCTGAGGTTCGGGAGAGTTGATTGACCTGAGCAACTGTATAACGATGTTTTGTGAAAAAACAGTAACAGGTAGAAAAAGAAGCATGTATAAGAAAAGGATCTTTTTCATCAGTATAATTCTAGTTGACAGGCACCGCAGCCGGTTTTACCCGGGTATATTTGTAAAGCACTTTGCCTTCCTTATTAACAAAATACATTGACAGATCTGTCCTGGTTGCTGAAACGATGCTGAAACCCGGAGCAGAGGCAGTAAACTGTGTCATAGCATTGGATGCAGTGTCACGTACTTCCGAACCTGCAGTATTCACGAAATAATCGATCTTGCTGTTGGGATCTTTCAGATGCTGGAAGATATGGTCGTGGGCTCCGACAAAGTAATCGACATCATGCCTGTTAAGCACCGGATTCAGGTACTGTACAAGTTCCTTCGTGTTATGCCTTGTTGGATGCGCGCTATAGACAGGATGATGCCCGACAACAACTACCCAGTCTTCCTTTTCAACAGTCAGCACGCTGTCAACGAAATGAACCTGCTTCTGTGCAGCCTTAAGAGTATATTTATCGTCGGGACTACCAAATCCTTCGACCATGGAATATGTATCGAGTATAATGAGCCTTATGCTTACATCATTTCGTGTTTTGACAAGAGTATAATAATTTGAGGGCATTCTCCAGCGGCGGCTTATATTTGAATAATCGATCTGCGCCTGAATGTTGCCTCCGTGATCATGATTTCCAAGAGCGGGATACCAATCAACATTTAAGGAAGGATGAGTGTATATGTTCTCGTGATTGAACCACCAGAGCGGATCCTGGACACTCTGGACTCCTGCTGTCTGGAAATTATCACCTCCGGTTACAATAAACCTGGCACTTACATCACTCGCCACATCCCCCATAGTTACAGCAACCTCTTTCTGGTTGTCGTATCCATTACGACCATGGTCACTTATAACAATAAAATTGAAAGCAGAACTGCCAGGAAGTTTTATATCAGTTGTCTGGGCTGCTGCGGAAAAACCTATGAGCAGCAGGCTTGCAATAAAAAGCCGAAAGAATATTCTCATCTTGATTAGGTTGATTGGTTATAAATGCAAATTAATAAATTAGTTTTAAATTTATGAGATTCCTCACTTCGTTCGGAATGACATTCTTTTTGAAAGAAAGGGATAGGAGGCGAATGGCGACAATGCCGCCATTCGCCTCCTATCCCACATTCCACCAAAGGCAACTCTGAGCGAATACGCCTTCAGGCGGAGTAGCGAAGAATCTCCTTAAAATATTATTAATCATTTCATTTTAACTTTGATCGCAATAATATTCTCAATTGTATTGACATCCGACATATCATTCACCAGCGAAGTTATTGCTCTTATCTTCCCATATCTGGGTCCGGTAAGGAATTGTTGTTTCGCTTTATCCGGAAGGTCACTGGCAATTATAACAGGTTCGGCCTTGCCTCCGAAGTAAAAAGTGATCCTGAAACCTCCTTCAAGAATGGTAGCCCAGAAGATTGTCTTCTTCTTCAGGACCATTTTGAATAACCATCGCTTGCCGTCGTTATAGTAATTCCAGCCACCTTCAGAATCCTTGTAATTCTCTGACATAAAGCCCATTAATCTCTGCCATAAATTCTTCTTACCGCCAATTATTGAGAAGATAAGCTTCTCATCCGGCTTTACATGCGGATCGGAAAAAACAAATTTTTCTTTTTCTGCCATTTGATTGATATTTTTCTTAAAGATCCCCTTTCTTATTTCCCCAAAGGGGAAAACGATTGCTTTCCCTTCCCCCCTGGGGGAAGGACAGGATAGGGGTCATATTATTATGACTATTTAAAATCATATTCTGAAATGACTTTTCCTTCCACATCTTTAACCACTGCCTTTATCTGGTTGTTATCGGCATTCACTTCTACAAAGGAGTTATTTGAATTTACCAGCAGCGGGTAACCGTAGCCTGTTTTATCCTTTTCGTAAAATGAATTCCTGTGAGTATGGGCGCTCATCATAAGATCGATATCTGCCTTCTTTAGGACAGGACCGAAATTTTCTGACAGAAAAGTCATGGCATAGTTCTGGTTCTCTGCCCTAAGTATCGGTTGGTGCACCATTACAATCCTGTATTTTGCACTTTTAAATGGAATACTTTCAATTTCCTCCTTAAGCCATTTAAGCTCTTCCAGTCTGTAAGTATCATAATCAGCAAGACCGTAATAATTCTTGTTATTGTCCTCCTTGTCTTCCCCGCTATCGAGCACTGTAAAATGACAGGGACCATAAGTGAAGCTGTAGTAAAACCTGTCATCCTTGTAATCGAACCACTTCTTTAGCTCACGGGCAGCATATCCCCTGGTTTCATGATTTCCCCTTATATAAATAAAAGGCTTGCTGCCAGCAAAATAGAAAGATGCTGTATCAAGAAAGGCCAGGTAAAGCTCCTCCGGATCCTGCAGCCAGTCCATCATATCGCCATTGAAGAAGTATAAATCCTGTGACGTTATATCATTGTGTTTCAAATACGAAGCCATCTTTCCCGATAGCTCATGGACATCATTGAAGACCGTAAAACAGACATTGGGTGACTGCGAGGGCATAGTGTTAAAACTGATCTGCTTTCCCCTGAGAGTGTCGCCATAGTAGACCTTGTAAGCCTGGTACTTCAGTATCTGTACAGAATTCAGGCTGTATTTATATGTGGTGGCCGGCAGCAGACCATCAATCTTTACTTTGTGAAGAGTGCCTCCTCCGTCAATCATTCCATCATGGCTGTTTCTTACGAACCTGGTTTTACCGTCCGGTAAGGTTAATGTAATGCCGGGAATGGCAGGTTTGTTAGTTGTCCAGATGATTGTTACTTCCGATGTCCCCATATTCTGAAGCCAGGGGCCATGAGTCAAAATAAAGTTATCATTGTCAATTCCCTGTGAAAAAGACCTTATCAGGATAGCCGACAAAGAAAGGATAAAAGCAATTCTTTTCATGCCTGAAAATTTTGTGAAACAGGTGGAGCAACCTCTTCTTTCATTAGATCATTAATCTCTTTAAGAGATGTTACGCTTCCATATCTCCATACCTTCAGTCCTGATTTAGTATAAAAAGCTATTTGTGATATTATAAACAGCAGAAAGACACCTCCGCCTGTATCCGGAGTCCACCTGCCCATAATTGCAAATACCAGAAAAGTAAAAAGCATTTGTACTGCAACAAGTATCAGCATTGTTGGAAATGATGACAGGAACTTGCTGAAGGTACGGCTGAATCCGTAACCAATTGCTGAAAAACAGGCGGACTTATCATTAGCTGCCTGCCATGCCCTGGCATAATCAGCAGTCAGAATGAAAATCAAAGAAACAAAAAAGAATAATGCAAACGAAATAACAGCTGTAATGTAAGGAGCACTTTCAGATCCTGAATCTGACTGAGCTACGAGCGCGATTGGCAGTATAAACAAAAGAATAAAAAGCACCGATAATATTGCACTAATGATCAATGAAATCACAAGAAATGACCAGAAGTTTTTAGCGCATGCTTTGAAAAAATCATTCCCTGTGAACTTTGGAGACGATCCTTTCAGAGTATCAAAAATACCTCCGGAAAGGAAGGCATTAAGCAGAATTCCGAGCAGGACAAGCAACAACAGACCTGAAGGGAAAGATGCGATAAGGTTCCGGAAACCAGAGCCAAGGTCACCAAAGACTTCAAAATCTATTCCATCCCTGAGTTTTTCCGTTATCATGCTGCCACCTAAGGCTGACTTAAGAAATCCTTTCATGGGGATTGCAACGAGAGAGACGGTCAGCAGCGATCCGAACCAGATAAGAAGGATGCCTTTCCATGCTTTCAATGTCCGGTAGAAGCCGGCTGCCAAAGCTTTAAATATCTTCATAACAACTTGATTTACAATGTAACTGAACTTACGAAAAACTGTAGGAATGAGATGAACTTGTTTGTAATCCTCTTTACCGGAACACGATCAGGTTCGTACGTAAGCGAGTTGTTAATAAAGTTCACATCCATTCTTATCTTGTACTCAGGATCGATCTTAACCCATTGGATCTCGCTGTTGCTGAGAACTTCAATCTTTTTGAAACGATCTTTCCCGTCCCAATTTGAAAGAGTTTCGTGTCCGTCGCTGAAGTGAATAAGCACTTCAACCGGAAGCATCACCTCTCCCAGTCTATCCAGTCCTACAGAACACTTGTACAATGAATCAGTTGATGGCTTAATTCTTAGTAGTGTGTCAGCTTCATTTTTTCTGACTTTTGCAGTATCCTGCCTGATATTATTGAAAGCGGCAACTTTGTAATCACAAATTCCTGTTCCGTAAAGTGTCTCATCAAAAAACCAGTTTATGTCCGGGCCGAACTTATCACCGTAGTTCTTTTTTACAACATCATTTACAACATCGATGAAATCTTTCGGAGCAGGATGTTTAAAAGCCCACCTTTTATAATACTCCCTGAAAACATCATTGGTTGTCTCCTCTCCTATTATTCCCATCAAAGTATAGAGCCATGTAGATGTCTTCATGTACGACATCATTGAATAAGTTCCCAGAGGATAGTTCCATGAATTCTCCTTGTTGCTTACAACCTGGCGGTTTGGAGAATAAACATAAGAGGATCTTGCAGACGTCTTATCAGCCATTTTGAAAAGAGGATGATCAATCATCCCGGAGTTCTCTCCCCAGTAATGATCCATTATCCTTGCTTCCCAGAATGAATTGATCCCTTCGTCCATCCATGGATCCTCAAATTCATTGGTCGCCAGTATTCCCATAAAGTAAGCATGTCCGAACTCATGAACCGTCACCATTTCCGGAAAGTGAATAAACCCGGGCATTTTATATGACGACATCGATGTAAAGATTGTTGTATACTCCATACCGCTAGCTCCTGATCCTTTTGCAGGAGGGTCAACGAAAGTAAGGTGCGGCCATGGGTATGTACCTACATTCCCGGTCAGGTATTCCAGGGTGTTTTTTACGGCCGTAAACTGTCTGGCAACCTGTTCCTTTCTGTCTTCAGGAAGAAGAAGCGTTATTTTAACATGTCTCCACTGGTCGGTAAAAACGGCATACCCAGGCCATGCAGTCCAGGCAAAATCAACAATATCCTCAGCCCTGTAGGTAAGAGTTTTATATGAATTATCGTCACCGCAGTCGGCCTCACTAATGAGCATACCTCCGGAGCCAACGATATATTCATCAGGAACAGTAAGTATTACGTCGTAAACGCTGTGGTTGGCATAGAACTCCGAGTTTGGGTGGAATTGATGGCAGTTCCATCCACCTGCAGCCCGGTAGCGCATTCCGGCAGGTTCATAGACTCCGAATTTAGGAAACCATTGTCCAACAAAGAAATAGTCATCGTTGTAACCCGTCCGTCTGATCTTGCCGGGAAGCTTGACCATAAAGTTCACCGTTATCGAAACGGTATCACCCGGTTCTGCAGCCTCAGGCAGAATGATCTTAACCACGGTGCTGTCGTTGGGATTGCCGTCATCAGGTCTGATGTATTGAATAAGGGGAATAAGGTCAGTACCATCGGCAAGGGTAAAGCTGGAGATATCAATTCTTCCATAGATAGTTGTATCTTTTACCTGGTACGACCCCATGTAAAATGTTGATTTACTGCTACGGAAGGCATTCATGTAAAGATGAAGCTGAATATCATTAACAGTATCTGCGGTTTTGTTAACCCAGAAAGCATCCATACTTCCGGTAACGGTTTTTTTCACAGGGTCAAGCTTTGCATCGATCCTGTAACCTGTAATCCGCTGGCTCAGCGGTTCTTTGTTTATTATCTGCGCATTTGATGCGCTGGTAATAAACATTAAGGAAAAAATGATCAATAATGTTTTCTTCATCAGGTCGGGTTAAAAATTGGGTTCCCGCAGTCCGAAAGTATTCAGTACTGCGGGAAAAAAAGACAATTTATTTTATTCTTAATTAGGGATCCTTGTAAGCAAAAGAGATACAGGGCCTTCAGGAAAGAAGGCCTTGCCGGACATCTTTGCAGGATCTTCGATTTTTAATTTATAATTAATCATCTGGCCCGGGATACTGACTACAAAAGAAAGTGAATCGTTGACGAATTTCACCTTTTCTCCGGGGAACTTGTACTCAAAGTTGCTGAAGATCACTCCGGCAGAGTACTTGTTTTCTGCCAGGCTGATGATCATTGTTCCAGCGGTATATCCTTCTTTAGCAGCCGGAGCTTCAAACTTCCATTTTCCAACAGGATCTTTCTTCTGAACATTGGCATCCTGTGCTATTCCATTTGCATAAAGAACTGAAAACAAAACCATTAATAATAAGCTCTTTTTCATAATTAAGGAATTTTGATTCAATATAAAAGTAGCATTTTTAATAGAATCTGATCCAATAAACATGCCATTAATTGCACACAATGAAAAGTCAATAAATGAATTTGGAGATATCGGAGGGTGAATTTATATTTGCAAAGGCTTTTCTGCTTGTCGCTCCTTCCGGAATCTGAATATAGCCGACATTTACTTCCATAAGAAAATCCCTTACTGCCCTGCTTTTACCATCAGATAAAAAATTTTCAAGATCTTCAAGGATTGATTTCCTGTAAATTGCATGCAGAGGCTCAATTAATTTTCCAGTCCTTGGAATTAAAACATCATATTCATTGCTGCTAAATTCACGGATCTGATCTTCAATGATTTTTTTATCAAGAAAAGGCATATCACCGGCAAAAACGAAACAAGCGTCTGCTGATGTCGATTTCAGAGCAGCATGAATTCCGCCAAGAGGACCAGATTTCAGATACTGGTCTTTTATTTTTTTACATTGATCGAATTCCTGAAATTCTTCAGGCCTGTTGGTGACAATGATCTTTTCATCAAATATGTCGTTGATTGTGAATACTATTCTTGATATAATAGTACTTCCTTCAACAATAATATTTGCCTTTGTAATTCCGCCAAACCTCTTGCTGGCGCCACCGGCAAGGATCACTCCTGAGATCCTGGTTACCATATAAAGGTTTTCAGCACCCTCCTGATGCCTTCTTCTTTTTTGGGCCTGCTGTGATGACCGGTTTGGCAGTTGTACTTGCCTTATTCTGTTCAGCTTGCACAGCTCCTCCTCCAAGCGCCTGACCTGCACTTCTGCGAAAGTCGTATTTAGCAAACTCTTCGTCGGAACTGGTGGAAGCAGGCTTCTGAGGGTTTAGTATTGCATCGAACCAGTAATTAATTCCGCCTTCAAGGACGTAATTGTTTGAATAACCAAGCTGACGGGTTATCATCCAGGCCTCGTTGGCATTGAGAGTTCCGTTTGAGTAGAAAATATTCATTTTAACATCCTGATTGAGAATGTCAACATACTGGTCAGACAGGATGTCTGCAAGCGGAATATTTATCGCGCCAGAAAGGCTGAATTTTTCAAATTCTTCCTGACTCCTTACATCGATAAGCCTCAGAAGCGGATCTTTATTTACGATCATGTCCGCAACCGTCTCAGGGGTGACAAACTGTGTCCTGGTATTGGCCTCGCTCAGCATTTCGCCGGCAGTAAGCTTATAGGGCTTGGTAGTATTCTGTGGAACAGCCGCAATTATCAGTCCCAGCGGAATGATAAATAATGCAAGTAAAATTCGTGGTTTCATATTTTTTGTTATTTGTTTCTAGTTATTACCCACCCCCACCCCTCCCAGGAGGGGATTTTCTTGGGTTTTGTGTCTTGTGTCTTTTGTCTTAATATTCTTCCCGCGGAAATTTTTTCTCAGCCCATTCTCCTGCCGTGAACATGGCAAGAGCTATGAGGATAAGAATAAGTGCGAATATTCCATCACTCATCCCCAACGATTCACTAATCTTTGGTGCACCAAGGTTCTTAGCCATATAGAGTCCGTCCCAAAGATTGTATCCTAGTCCGAAGATCAGAACACCAAGGAATAATCCGACAACAAAAACCATCGCGTCGAGTTTTCCTATAGCGGCTCCGCAGAAGCTTGTCCCCGGACAAAAGCCGCCGATGATAAAACCGGCACCCATTATTATTCCACCTACAACTGCTGATGTAAGATATGTGGGATTTACATATACCAGGTTCAGGTCAATCCAGCCAAAGAGACTGAAGAATAGTAATCCCAGCATGCAGGTTATTGCTCCGGTAAAGAACACCTTAAGAACAACAGTGTCGTATCCGTAAAAGACACCTGCCAGCTTTCTGCTGGAGGAGAATCCGCTGCTCTCCAGAACAAATCCAAATCCAATCCCGATTATAAAAGCTAAAAAGAGGTTGGTGTTTTCTGATATTATTTCGTTTATAACTAGTGGTCCCATTTTCTTATCTTTTTGTTTTGCAGTCGTGCATTCCGTTATTAAATCCAATTCTTTCTGAAGAAATAAGCAAGCGCATAAGCGGTACCGAAGATCGCCATCATAGTAATGAACCCTCCGAGAGAGAGCACAGCCATCCCACTCAGGGCAGCACCACTTGTGCACCCTCTTCCTAGCTGAGATCCAAAACCAAAAAGAGCCCCTCCTGTAAGAGCCAGAAACAGCCTTTTCCTCGATGTAATTTTAGGTGAATGTTCCACCTTGAATTTAAGGCGTCCTGCAAGTGCTCCCGAAATAAAACCTCCTACCAGGACACCAAGCATTTCAAAGACAAGCCATGTCTTCATGGGCTTTCCTCCATGCGACTCGCGGAATTCCTTAATGAATCCTGATTTTTCCGAAGCTACAGGGGCAACAGTCGTCATGGTTGCGACAATTGTACTCTTAATGGCTCCGCTCGCTCCCAGGCCACGGCCTGCAATGAAATTTGCAGAGAGCAGGACCAGACCAAGTAAAACCCCACCCAGATAAGGATTCAGGTACTTAGTCTTCTTAACTTCTTTTGTTTCAGTCATATATTTATATTTTAGATTCTGTTTCCGTTTTACGAGGTATCAGGCTTCAGGCATCGGGCGTCAGGAGATCCTGCCTGATGCCTTATGCCCGTCGCCTGTCGCCTTTAATAAAGCCACCTGCTCATCTGCCCGGCATATACTATAATGAACCGCAGCATCAAACTGCCAAATAATACCATCACAGCAGGGATGATAGCGGGAATATGATATTTCTTCAGTTCCATAATCTCCAGTAACGCCGGAATCAGTAATCCTAAAAAGATTACGAATACCCAGAATGAAGCGGTATATTGTCCACCCAGGAACATCCTGACTGCGTCAATCTGAACCTGTGTGCTTGCAAGAAATCCCATGAACATATGAACTATCAGAAATAGTTCTATGCCTATCATTATCAAGTCTATACGGGCAAATTGCCTCCGCTCCTCAATATTCTTCGACAATAAAAGTGTAGCAGCTGCTCCCGCGGAAATACCTGATGCAAGGAACAGCGGACCAAGGATGGACGTGTTCCAGAGAGGTCTGGCATTAAACGCTGATAATAATATTCCGGTATAAATGCCAAGGATGATTCCATAAATAAGCATAATCCATGCCAGTGTTTTCTTGTACTTATTGAAGAAACTTTCAAGAGCCTTAAGCCATTTGTATTTCCAGTCCCAATTCGGAAAGAGGTCCTGCATGTGAAGTGCGCACCAGATAAATGAAACAGGTGTGATAACCATGAGTGTCCAGGCGCCCCATGACATTGGCGACTGCAGCCTGATATTGGTATAGAGCTGCCAGAAGTAGAGCTTGTGTCTCAGGTCGAAGAAGAGAGCTAGCAAGCCCAGCACCAGAAGTACAGGTGCCAGGAACGGTGTAAGGCGGACAGCAGTCCGGTAATCATTTTCCCTTCCTCTGATGAAATAAACAGCAGCTATGCAAAGGATACCGGCAGCCATCCCTCCCAGAAAAAGATATAGTGGTATTTGCCAGTGCCATATCTGCAGGTTAGGATCAACCATGGGGTTCATCCTACCGCTTACTATGATCTCTTCTTTCATATTTATCTGAATATTAATATCTTAAATTAAGAAATATAATTGAGGGTCTGTCCCGGCTTCCGGGATAAGTGTTTTATATTTCCTCTTTTTCAGAACAACAGACGCATTGCTGCTGGGATCATCAAGATCACCGAAATAGAGGCATTTTGTAGGGCAAACCTCCACACATGAAGGCGACATTCCGTTTTTGATCCGGTGTTCGCAGAAGGTGCATTTATCTACATATCCTTTTGGATGAGGGAACCTGGCATCATAAGGGCACGATGCGATGCAGGCTCCGCATCCTATACACTGGGTGGAATCGACCAGCACTATGCCTCCTTCCACAATGTGGCTGGCACCCGTAGGGCAGCAGCGGACACATGGAGCATTTGCACAATGGTTACAGCGTTCCGACCTGATCTCCATTTCAAGCTGCGGGTATGTCCCATCAGTGACCTCTACTACCCAGTCGCGGCAATAACCAATTGGTACATTATTTTCAGTCTGACAGGCCACAACACAATCGCTGCATCCCACACATTTCCTGGTATCAACTGCCATAGCATACCTCATGATGCAACCTCCGTTTCTGTCTTTTCAAGAATGAATGTCACAAAATTTCCTCTCATGCCCGTCCCTCCCATTATCGGATCTTCAAGAACTTTGGTAATCAGCTGTGTGTCACTTGCTCCTTTTCCGAAACAACGCTTCATCTGTTTCTGTGCATGACCAAATCCATGAACCATGTAAACCGAGTCCCATCTGATTCTTTCCGTCACCCTTGCCTTGATCGGAAATTGCGAAATCACTTCATCCTGGTTCTTGAGCCAGATAAGCTGGTTATTGGTAATCCCCCACTCTTTCGCAACCTTTGGGTTTATCCATACTGTATTTTCGTCCATCAGATCGGTAAGGTTTGGATTGTTTGAGGTACGGCTGAAAGTATGCATAGGAGCACGGCCATAAATAAGCCTGTAATATCCTTCAGATGGTTCCTCGTGAGGTATATATTTTGGGAGCGGATCAAATCCGTTCTGCTTAAAATAAGCTGAGTACAATTCGATCTTGCCGGAATCAGTAAAAATTGTAACATCTTCATCATCTGCAATATAAAGATCATCGTATTCCCGATCGAAGTTTTTGACGCCAACTCTCTGCATCTCCTCGAGCGATGAACCTATTTTCTTAAGTTGCCAGTCGAGGAGCTCTTCCTGCTTCTCGAAAGGAAAATAGCTTCCTAGTCCAAGCTTTACAGCCAGCTCCCTGGCAATCCAATAGTCAGGTTTAGTATTGTATGCTGTTTCAGCAGCAGGCATCCTGAGAGCTAGTGCCGGTTTCCTGTGGGGACTTGCTCTCATTGCATCATAACGTTCCAGATATGTGCATTCAGGCAGAATAACATCAGCCCAACCTGTGATCTCCATTGGCATTGTATCGACCGCTACTAAAAGATCAAGGTTCTGAATCGCTTTAAGAGTCTTACCCTGGTCGGGAATTGTCTGAATCAGGTTTGTCCCGTTGATGAACCATCCCTTTATAGGAAAACCTGGATTGTTTTCAGGAATTGAAGCATCTATAAGAGCATTGCTTATTGGTGATGTCGCAACAGGGAATTTTCCCGGGAAAAGATCCGTCCAGCTTTTTGACGGTACTTTGTATGCAGGAATTTCAGGTGATGCAGGAGTAAATCTTGCCGGACGGTAGAAGCCGCCTCTCCTGCCCCATGATCCCAAAAGAGCATTTAATATGGCTATTGCCCTGACACGCTGAGTATCATCCCCGTACCAGGTGACATGACGTCCGGGATGAACTAATACGGCTGGTGAAGCATCAGCCATCTCCTTTGCTGTTTTCCTGATCAGGTCAGGTTTAATAGTTGTGATCCCATATGCCCATTCCGGAGTAAAGTCTTTCACATGAGCCTTCAGCTGATCGAATCCTGTACAATATTTTTCTACATATTTTTTATCGAAGTACTCATTGTAAATTATTTCATGTATCCAGGCAAGAAGCAGCGCCATATCGGTTGCAGGCTTTATCGGCAACCAGTATTTTGATTTGCCGGCCGCAGTCGAGAACCGCGGATCGACAGTTATGATGGTGGTACCCTTATCAATGGCATCCGACATCTCCTGTACCTGGCCATTATGCATGTTTTCACCTATATGCGAGCCAATCAGGACAAGGCATTTTGTATCCCTTATATCCGTAATCTCAGGTGAATATGCTTCTTCGCCAAATGTTGCAAAGAAGGCTTCATCTCTTGGACCGCGGCACTGGGCATAGGAAGGTTCAGCTATACTGTCTGTCCCTATAGCCTTGAAGAGTGAGGTAAAATAAGCAGAGCCGGATCCGTGTGTGAAGAGGGCGAGGCTCTCAGGTCCGTATTTTGAAGAAATCTCTTTGATTTTCGATGCAATATGATCAAGGGCTTCATCCCAGGTTGCCTCCCGGAATACCTGCTTCCCACGCTCCTCAGTCCTGATAAGTGGAGTTTTAAGGCGATCCTCATCATAGTACATTCCTATACCGCCTGTGCCTCGCGGGCAGAACCGGCCATTGCAATGTTGATCCTCGTCATTACCGGTTATCTTCCAGATCTTGCCTTCCGGAGTTTTGTAAACCCATCCGGCACATTTCCAGAAACATACCTCACAGTAGGTAGGCGTACGTTTCAGATCGATCGCAAGTTTTGTGATTTCTTCTTTTTCCCTTTTCGACAAAGCCTTTATCACTTTGTAGGTACCGGTGCCTGCAGCCAGAAATCCGGCACCGTACAATGAAATCTTGATGAATTCCCGCCTGTTAGCCATAACATAATTAATGTGTGTGCTAATGTAGAAAAAAATCAGATTCAATTACTTAATATGACAAATGTGAGTATTCTGCTTAATCCAATAGTTATATCTATTTTTGTGACCTCAAAAATGGTATATTCAATTTATGCAAGATCTTGAAACATATTTCGGTACGTTCCGTAAAAATATAATTGGCCTCGATTCAGAGATAGAGACCCCCTCTGGGTTAAAGAAGCTGGTATATGCTGACTGGATAGCAAGCGGAAGATTATATAAACCCATCGAAAAAAGGATCTCTTGTGATATAGGACCGATGGTAGGCAACACCCATTCAGAATCATCCGCTACGGGCATAGCGATGACAAATGCTTACAGGCAGGCACAGAGAATCATTAAGCAACATGTAAATGCTGACGAAAATGATTTACTTCTGTTTACCGGAGCAGGGATGACGTCAGCAGTCGCAAAACTTCAGAGATTGCTTGGTCTTAAGATACCTGAACAGGCTAAAAATTATTGTCCTGTAGCCAGAGGGCAGCTGTACAATTGCAAAAATGAATCAGACAACGTCAGACCGGTTGTTTTTCTTACCCACATTGAACACCATTCAAATCAAACCTCCTGGCTTGAAACAATTGCTGATGTTGTGGTCCTTGAGCCTGACAGCGATATGAGGGTCAACCCGGATACCTTAAGAAAAGAAATAATAAAATTCCATGATCGCTCTATGTTAATCGGCTCATTCTCTGCATGTTCAAATGTAACTGGCTATATTCCGCCTTATTATGAACTGGCGCAAATAATGCATGAGCATAATGGCTATTGTTTTGTTGATTTTGCAGCTTCAGCTCCTTATGTCAGCATAAATATGCATCCTGAGAATAGAATGCAACAGCTTGATGCGATATTCTTTTCTCCCCATAAATTCCTTGGAGGACCCGGAAGTGCCGGAGTATTGATTTTTAACAAAGAGTTATATAAAAATGTGACTCCCGATACTCCTGGTGGGGGGACCGTAAAATGGACAAACAGGTGGGGCGGATACAGCTACATCAGTGATATTGAAGTTAAAGAAGATGGGGGCACACCCGGATTCCTGCAGGGTATAAAAGCAGCCCTTGCCATCAGGTTAAAGGAGCAAATGGGAACTGATAATATTCTCCCAAGGGAACGGGAGCTCATCGAAATTGCCTTTAATGGATTAGGCAGGATAAAAGGACTTCATATACTCGCAGAGAATATAACTGAACGTCTCGGAGTATTCTCTTTCTATGTCGACAATATACACCACAACCTGATTACAAAACTACTTAATGACAGATTTGGCATCCAGGTGAGGGGTGGTTGTTCATGCGCTGGGACCTATGGCCATTACCTGCTCAAGGTAGACCTTAAGCAATCGAAGGAGATCACCGACAGGATTGAAGCCGGCGATCTTTCACTAAAACCAGGATGGGTAAGGATCTCACTGCACCCCACCATGTCTGATGATGATCTGAAATACATAATCAGCTCAATAAGATCTACAATAGAAAATGCATCAGAATGGTCAAAGGATTACAATTACAATAATCACTCAAACGAGTTTTATTACAAGAGTTTTCCTGAAAATGAGAGTTCGGAATATGTGAAATGGTTCGATCTGGATTGAACTAAAAGAAGCCCTTCCCCTGCGGGGGAAGGCTGGAGGGGTTCAATCATAATTAAAATCCTTACTTCTGTTCTTTTGGACGTGTGCTTATCTTAAAAGGCAGATAAAGCGGACAGAAGCTAAAAATGCTTGTTACCAGGAATATTGCAGCAACCACCAGTAAAACTACTGCCAGAGTTCCGCTGATCACATTCAGAAAATAAAGCACCACAATAACAGCTGCAACCAGAAGCCTGATTATCCTGTCAAGATTTCCCATGTTTTTTTTCATCATTTTAATTTTATTTGGTTAAAATTCTAAACTTGAAACAAACCATACGGATAATTGTTCAGATCATATCATCAATAGCCTGAATCCCAGGATATTTACGAGCTTCTTGCCCGGACAGAATACCTTATAGGCAACAGGCCATGCCTTCGAGAGATAATTATCCTGTGCCTCACGGACAAGAATGATCAGCTCATCCATGGCCGGCGTTTCTCCGGGACCAGAATATTTGTATTCGAGGGTTGCTACCAGCTGTGAGAGATCATTGTATTTTCCAAGGTTCTGGGTCATGGCGTCAAGCTTCTTCTCCAGCGATTTTACTATAGCCGGATTAAGCGGCCGGAAGAACCAGAGCTGATAGAGAAAATCCTTGGCCTTTTTTCTGAACATATGAAGGTTTGCGGGTTTGGGGCTATTTCTGCAAATGAGGTACTTGTCAACAACAATATTATAGGAGTTTTCAAGCTCTTTCAGAAGAAGCTTCGCATCCATATTGTCCATCTTCTGGAACCGGAGCCTGAAACCAGCCTTATTCAGCAGTTCTTCAATCTTTTCCAGGTCGATCTTGATTTCAGGTGAGGGTTCTGCAGGAATATCTGCTTTCCTCATGAGGAGTGCCAGCTTTTCATTTTCGTTTAAAGAGGCAAATAGCTTCGAATGATTCTTTTTAAGTTCCTTCAGGGTCTTCCGGTGAACAGAGGTTTCCCTCCATGAGCTCAGCAGGCGGCCAGTCTCCCTGAAAGCATCATAATTTCTCTGGAAAGACTCCTTTTCTATCTGGCTGATTATCAGCCGCATTACCGCTCTGCATTTTTTCATCAGTACCCTTACATCATGTACAGCCTTGTCATCCGGTACCGGCGACTGCCTGAGCAGTCCCTGTGCTTCCCTGATGTAACCGGCAAGAACCGGCTTGATCTCCCTCAGCTTTACATAATCGGGTTCCATTCTTTGAAATCTTTAGCTAATAAAATTAGTACTATTTTCAATATCCCCTGAAAAAGCTAAATTTGTTATACCTAAATATATTTATATGGTAAAGAAGAGTTCCGGGATGAGGATCGGCATCCTCACGGCAGGAGGAGATTGTCCGGGTATCAATGCAGCGATCCGTGGCGTAGGTAAGACAGCAATTGTAAAATACGGAATGGAGGTTATCGGCATCAGTGACGGCTTCACCGGCCTGATAAACAAGGATTGCCGTGAACTAACTGAAAAAGATCTTTCCGGTATCCTCACCGTCGGAGGCACGATTCTTGGCACTTCAAGGGAAAAACCATTCAAGAGCGACGGCAAAAAGAAAAGCGAGATAAGCAAACCCGACCTCATAAGGGAACACTACGAGCAGATGGGCCTCGACTGCCTTGTCTGCATCGGAGGCAATGGGACGCTTAAGACTGCTTATCTTCTCGCACAGGAGGGTTTGAATGTAGTGGGTATCCCCAAAACAATAGATAATGATGTATGGGGAACTGACAAAACATTCGGATTCGATTCTGCGGTGAATATCGCAACAGAAGCCATCGACAGACTTCATTCCACCGCCAATTCACACAAGAGGATAATGCTTATCGAACTGATGGGGCACAATGCAGGATGGATAGCGCTCTATTCGGGTATAGCCAGCGGAGGTGATGTAATACTCATTCCCGAGATACCATACAAAGAGGAAAAAATAGCCGAATATCTTCTTCACCGTGTTGAAGAAAATAAACCATATTCAATTGTAGTGGTGGCAGAAGGAATCAAGAATCCAGGCAAGGAAAGATCGGTAGCTCACTACCTCAGCGACAGGATTTTTGAGATGACCGGACTTGAAACCAGAGAAACAGTCCTGGGTTATTTACAGCGCGGAGGCACCCCCTCTCCTATGGACCGCGTTCTTGCAACACGTTATGGCACAGCTGCCGCAGATATGATTGCTAAAAGGGACTTTGGGAACATGGTAGCTCTTAAAAACAATAAGATAGTATCCGTACCTCTTGCCGATGTATCGGGAAAACTGAAGCTGGTTGACCCTGACAATCCGCTGGTTACGCAGGCAAGAAACATGGGAACAAGTTTTGG
Source organism: Bacteroidia bacterium (assembly GCA_026391595.1). Lineage (GTDB taxonomy): Bacteria > Bacteroidota > Bacteroidia > Bacteroidales > VadinHA17 > LD21. The sequence goes on along the minus strand of JAPLDY010000204.1, from coordinate 32,156 downwards.
TAACTGAATATGAAAAAGATCATTTTTATAAGACACGCCAGAGCGGAAGATCCGGTCTCCGGAATATCCGACTTCGAAAGATCCCTTACTGTCAAGGGGAAAATCGTATCAAAGGAGATGGCACGCAGGTTCAAAGGAAATGAGAGCAATCCGGGATTGTTTATCACAAGCCCGGCTTTCAGAGCTCTCGAAACTGCATTCATCTTTGCTGAAGAATTCGGCATAAAACCCGATAATATCATGATAGACAGCAACTTGTACTATAAAGCAGATATCAGGCACCTGCTCGGGCTTCTTGAAAGAGTCAATGAAGATATCAATACTATAACCCTGTTCGGTCACAATCCTGCTTTCACCGAGATACCTGACCGGCTTTGCGAAAGCGGATGCGAATTCCTTACTAAAACCAGTATTGTTTGTATTTCCTTTCCGATAAAATCATGGAAAGATATCAAGCTTGGCAAAGGCAAACAGGAGTACTTCCTTAAACCAGAAAAATAGATGAGCAAGACATATATTCCAAAGGAGATCAGCTGGCTAACGTTTAACGAACGTGTTCTCCAGGAAGCCGAAAACAAGAATGTTCCGCTTGTCGAGCGCTTTAAATTCCTGGGTATCTACTCGAATAACCTCGATGAATATTTCAGGGTGAGGGTAGCCACACTTAAAAGAATGGCCCAGATAGGACCAAAATCCAAGAACATCCTTGGATACAATCCGAAAGCAACCCTGAAGAAGATCCATGAGATAGTCATTTCTCAAAACGTCAGGTTCGAAAAGATCTACTCATCGCTCATCCAGGAACTTGACAAGCATAATATCCATTTTATTAATGAAAAGCAGCTGAGCCCCGAGCATGCCGAGTTCATAAGGAACTTCTTTATAAAAGAGGTGCGATCGCGGCTCATGCCTTACCTCATAGAGAGTGATGCCGAGCTCCCGAACCTCACTGATGACGCAATCTACCTGGCAATAATCCTGCATAAAAAGGGAACCGATAAAAGAAGATATGCCTTGCTTGAGGTACCCACCGATGTGCTTCCGCGCTTCATCGCCCTCCCTGAAACAGGCGACGACAAGTATATCATCTATCTCGACGATATAATCCGTTTTGGACTTAAGGATATTTTTTCCATTTTCGATTTTGATGATTTCAATGCTTACACTATAAAACTCACCAAGGATGCCGAGCTTGAAATAGCCGATGATATTTCTGAGAGCTATATCGAGAAGTTAGCACGGAGTATTCATCAGAGGAAGTGGGGCTCTCCGGTAAGGTTTATTTATGATAAAAAGATGCCTGATGATCTTCTCAGGATACTTACAAAAAAGCTCAACTTCGGGCCGGATGATGCTATAATCCCTGCAGAAAGATATCATAACCTGAAGGACTTCATGCGTTTCCCAAGGCTTGGGAAGAAGAAGTTCTATTTTGAACCTATAGTACCTGTTCCTCACAAGGATATCCAGACCGGTAAAAGTATCCTGTCGGCTATCAAGAAGAAGGATGTAATGCTTCATTTCCCTTACCACTCCTTCGATCATTTTATTGACCTTTTAAGGGAAGCATCCATTGATCCATACGTAACTTCAATACAGATAACACTTTACAGGCTTGCCCGCAACTCCAGCGTAATAAATGCCCTGCTCAATGCTGCACGCAACGGAAAACATGTGACTACCGTCGTGGAACTGCAGGCAAGGTTCGACGAGGAGGCAAATATACTCTGGGGTAATAAGCTCCAGGAGGAGGGAGTCAAGGTAATATATGGTGTACCCGGACTAAAAGTTCATTCCAAGCTTTTGCTTATCACCCGAGTCAAGAATGATATCACACAGCGGTATGCAGCCATTGGCACCGGCAACTTCAATGAAGATACAGCCAGGATATATACAGACCACCTTTTGCTGACAACCAATCTCAAAATAACGAATGAAGTTCAAAAAGCCTTTAATTTCTTCAATGTCAACTATAAGAAAGACAATTATTACCACCTGGTGCTATCTCCATTTGCTCTCAGGAATAAAATGAACTTGCTGATCGAAAATGAGATAAGAAATGCCAAGGCTGGCAAGAATGCATATATCTATCTCAAACTGAATAATATTTCCGATAGCGAGATCATAGATAATCTGTATGAGGCAAGTGCGGCAGGCGTAATTATTAAGCTGATAGTCAGGGGAATGATCTCACTGGTTCCGGGACTAAAAGATGTGAGCGAGAATATTAAAGCAATCGGTATTGTCGATCGTTTTCTCGAGCACAGCAGGCTGATGATCTTCTGCAACGGTGGTAATGAGGAATATTATATCTCATCAGCTGATCTGATGACAAGAAATATTGAGCACAGGATAGAAGTCACATGTCCGGTATTCGATAAGAGCATAAAAATCGAGCTGAAAAAGATCTTTGATATACTCTGGCATGATAATGTAAAAGCCCGGAAGATAGATGCTACTCTGTCGAACAAGTTTGTCAAACCAGGTAAAACTCCATTCCAGGCTCAGGTAGAAGTGTATAACTTCCTTAATGCACCGAAATCCAAATCTTCAGAAAAATAACAATCAATTACACCTTTGAGCCATTGAGCCGTATAAATGAAAAGTTGATGCCAAATATGAATTACATAACTCTTACTATCGGAACCATAATTATAATTGCCTTTTCATGGTATTTCTCAATCAGGGAAAAGAGATATCATGGATTTGCACGTTTTTTTTCATTTGAAAGCATTTTCATCCTGTTAATGCTGAACTTGAAAGTATGGTTCAAAGATCCATTTTCCGGTTTTCAGATCATTTCATGGGTGCTTCTGTTTGTATCAATCTATCCTGGTATTGCAGGGTATATTACTCTGCATAAAAAAGGTAAACCTGAAGATAACCATATTGAAAGAACGACTGTCGTTGTGAAGTCAGGTATTTTTAAATATATTCGCCATCCCCTGTACTGTTCGCTTCTTATTCTGGGAACGGGAGTAATGTTCAAGGATCCGGGGAAACTTCAGCTTATTCTTGGAGCTGTAAACCTGCTTGCAATTTATTTCACTGCAAGGATTGAAGAGAAAGAGATGACAAAAAAATTTGGTCCCGATTATCTAAAGTATATGACCGAGACCAAAATGTTTATTCCCTATCTCTTTTAATTACCCTCCTTCGAGGGGCTCTACTCTTTATACACATCTCTGTATTATGTTGATATATAAATTTATACCACTAATTTATATCCTTTAATCAAGACCAAAAGTATGGTTGAAGATTCCATGAGAACTTTTAATATCCTAATTCTTGGTCACCTCGACTTATGATGATATATGGATAAATAGGGGGATTCCTCATCCCGAATGCTCGGGATTCGGAATGACATCTTGTTGTTTAAGTGTGGGTGGAAGAAGCGACGATTCGAATACTAAGTTATACATATTCAATTTATTACTACGAATCGCCGCTTCTTCCACCTTTCCCACTAAATGGTCCTGTCATTCCGAATAAATCCGACGCAGGAGGATGCATGAGGAATCTACATAAAAGAAAACGAAATTCTTTCTTAGCACAATTATACTTGTGAATAAAGGGTAGAGGAGAGTCGAGCGGTGGTCTTTATGAATTTAAAGGTTCCGGGTTCCAGATTTTATTTTGAACTCAGCCAGCTAATAACTTTATCAGAATTCGGTTTCTCCTTTGAATAGATAACATCAACAAGTTTTCCGTTCTCATCAATGAGATATTTCTGGAAATTCCACTTTACAGAGGAATCCATCACACCATTCTTATCTTTCGAAGTAAGCCACTGATATACCGGATGCATATCGCTACCCTTGACTGATATCTTTTCCATCATGGGGAAGGTGACATCATATTTATCAGTGCAAAACTGCCTTATTTCCTCTGCACTGCCAGGCTCCTGGTTCATGAAGTTATTGGCAGGGAAACCTATTATTACTAGCTTCTGTCCATATTGTTCATACAATGTCTCGAGATCTTCATATTGAGGAGTAAATCCGCATTTTGATGCGGTATTTACCACCATTACCTTCTTGCCCTTCAAAGATGCAAAATCGAACTCCTTGCCTTCGAGTGTCTTTACTTTGAAATCATAAAAGGACGATTGTGAAAATAGTGTTGTTGAAATCATTATCAGAAATAATAGAGTATAAATTTTTTTCGTTTCCATTTTATTAAAGTTTACTTTTAACCTATAACAAGCTTTCAGTACAATTGTTCAGATATCAATGATAAAATTATTAAATATTATCCTTTTAACAATACTATTAAATTCTGAGGAGAATGTTAACAGCGATGTACGTACGTTTGATTATTACAAACGTCTGAATGACACTGAAACCAGACTTCAGAAATTCAGGGATGATGATGAGGCCCTGAAGCTCAAGCTTACTCAGCTTGATGTTATCAACGTAAGCAGAAAAAAACACAAGGCCGGACCGGTTGAGCTTGATATTCTTGCATCAAGGGTTGCAAACAAGGCATGCAGGGAAGCTGCTGAAAATGGTTACATATCTCACTGGAACATGTCGGGAGAAAAGCCATACCATAGATATGCTTTCGCAGGAGGATATGATCATGTGTCGGAAAATGTATATGGAGAATCTACGTCCGGCACCTTTGAAAGCTCACCTTCGGATATTTTAAATTTAATGAAAAGCGGCCATACATCATTTATGTCCGAAAGGGCCCCTGCCGACGGACACAAGAAGAATATCATAAGCAAGACGCACAATTTCGTTGGGATAGGTTTTTACCTCACTGGTGATGAGTTCCGGTACAATGAAGAGTTTATTGACAGGTATCTTGAGTTTGAAAATATTCCTGTTCAGGTCAGAGCAGGCGAAAAGACCAGCATAACCTTCAGATGTACAGGGAGATATTACCCTTATTTTATCCTGATTTACAGGGAAGATTTTCCAAAGCCAAGAAAGCCTTCAGAACTTAACCGGACAGGAAGCTATCCTGATTTCTCAAATGAGGAATACCTTCAACTGACTGCTTGGGAAATAGCCAGATATAAACATGCAGGTCAGTATATTATGCCTCTGATCTTTAAAAAGGAAGGGCTTTACTACATACAAATCTATACTGATGAAAAGGAGATCACCTCTCCTACCAGGTTAAACACTAAAGGAAAGACTCCGTATTCAGGTATAGTTATAAGGGTAACAAAATAGTTTCCGGTTGCTGGTAACCCCCCCAAGGGGGGCTATCCCTGATAAATCTAGTACATGATAAAATCATTGGATTGAGGCCCCCTTTAGGGGGCAGTCATCAGCCAATTGGATGATGACGGGGGTTGTTTACCTGACTTCAGTAGTTGAACTCATGTCCATGATAATCGGGATTGACACATTTTGCTCAGCTATTTCCATGTTCCCAGTCATCCTGGTTTTGATATCGTTTTTCAGGAAATAACCTTTTTCAGGTGAAAAGTACAATACTCCTGAACCGGTAAATGGACCTTTGATATTGAGTTCCATACCCTGGCTCTGAGTTTTAATTTCCCACGAGCCTGATAATAAATAGGTTATTTTAGCGCATTTTGTATCATTCAACTGTTCAAAACCCTCAAACTTGTTCTCAGACTTAACGACCGTAACCTGTTTCATTACAGATGTCTTGTTCCTCACGGTATCTGTTGAACTCCAAATATATCCGGGAATAATTGCATCTTCTGGCAGATCGGGAAAAAAGTCATTGAAAGACTGTGCGGCACTGGATGTGGTTCCGTCGTCAGTCGTGAAAGTTATCTTTTCTGCACCTGAAATATCGATCTCTTTTCCCTGAGGATTGATTTTCATGCTGAATGATTTTCCCAATACGTCCTTAATTGCTCCCCCTGTTAATCCTCCCGGGGTATCAACTGTCTGTGCAAGGGTATCTATAGTTATCTCGAGAACCAGGTTTTTATCATCAATGCCGGAAGATTTTACAGTAGTTCCAAGTATCTTTAAGACATTAACAACCATTGATTGGCCATCGATATTCATATCTTGCTTTACCTTGCTGGTATTAATATATCTGACAGGAGTCCCTCCAGGATAATTATAGACGAGTTTTATAGCGTTATCCTGAGACATTAACGGTATTGGAAACAGGAACAGAACAATAATGATTATTGTAAAAAAACCGTTGTATGAATGAATTTTGGCTTTCATTTGATCGTGAATTAATTATTAGTCAAAGTTTACAAACTATCTTCTTATTTACTACTCTTTTTAACCAGAACAATATTTGGTTTCGGAGCTTTCTTCATATCGGTACCAAGGAAAAAACTTGTATGAGGAGGTTGATTATATGCCACATTTTCAGATGCAACAGCCAACCTGTACTGAGGATCATGCATTAAAGTATAAATCCGGAACTTTGTGGGAATAGTAGTTGTATAAACCCTCAGACTTTTATTATCAGGAGTCCTGTAAATTATCTCCTCACGCCAGTCGCCAAATAAATCGGCACTTAATACAGGAGTGTTTTTTGAGCCGGCAGCAGCGATAGAACCTTCAGCAGTAAATATTCGGCCGGCTTTGTATTTATCTATCCGATTCCCATCCAGTAACTCCCTGCTCAGGTCTCCATCCCACCAGATCAGCCATTGATTAGATGATGGCATATCTCCGATCTTCTCACCTTTCATGTTTAACAGCCCTTCAGATCTGTCCCACCACATTTCTGCTCCCGGGTTTGAAGGAAAAATATCCTCGGCTACACCGCGACCAACATCTATGTTTATCGATCCTTTGTACAAAACTTCGCCTGTTCTGGCATCAAAAACAGTAGCTCCGGGTCCTTTCGTTCTGTCTTCAACTTCATGGATTGTAAATACTTCCAGCCCCGGACGACTTAAATCAAGGTCACCAACATGCAGAGCATCGCCATGCCGGAATCCCGTTGAAAACAAGCCTTTCCCATCATCATCAACAACCATGGAGCCATAAACAATTTCATCCTTCCCATCAGCATCGACATCAGCAACGGCCAGGTTATGGTTCCCCTGACCTGAATATGGATTCTCAGAATCTTTACTATCGAATACCCAGCGTGAAGTCAGTTTCCCGTCTCTCCAGTCCCATGCAGCCAGCACTGATCTGCCATAATAACCCCTGCACATGACAACACTCGGATGAATACCATCGAGATAAGCAACGCAGGCAAGAAAACGGTCAACACGATTTCCGGAGCTGTCTTTTCCATCATTACCACCATGTCCGTTCCATCCGTTAAGCGGATAACGGTTTGGAATGTAATTGGTTGTAGCGAGCGCTTCACCTGTTTTACCGCTGAAAATTGTGAAATATTCCGGTCCGTCAAGGATTTTACCATAAAAGATACCACTGGTTCTGTTTAAATTGCGATAATCTTTCGTGGAATCGCCGATTACTTTTCCCAGTCCGTCGATTGTTCCATCAGCTGTTTTACATGCAAATTCTGAAATTCCATCACCATCGAGGTCATAAACCATGAACTGAGTATAATGCGCTCCTTCACGAATATTCCTGCCAAGAGTTATCTGCCACAAAAATGTCCCATCCATCTTATAAGCCTGAAAGACGGGGATACCAGAGATACCTGTCGAAGGGTTATCAATACCCCTTCCAGACTGATGAAGTACTATATCATATTCCCCGTCGCCATCAAGATCACCGACAGAAGCATCATTTGCAGAATAACCTGCCAGGGTTCTTAATGGAATAGTAAAATACTGCTGCACAGGAGAATCGGCTTTTAAAGTATAAGATTTGCTTTTTTCCAGATTCCTGCCATTCAGCACTGGAATTACAAACCAGGAATTATCTGTTTTGAAGTTTATATTACTATCGAGAAAATCCGTGCATTCCATTATAGGTGTTTTATTGAGTTTGACCGGCTTTCCGGTTCCGCTCTGACGGTAGATATTGAATGCAATTTCATCGGGTTCAGTTCCAAGCATTCGCCATCCAATGAAAACCGAATCGCCGGGGATTCGAACTGCAATAACTCCTCTGTCGAGGTTCTCCATTTGTCTCTGAGTGGTTGTCTGAGGAACATTTTTGAGGAGATACCTGTTCAGCGGACATTTCTTTAGTCCTTTCAATCCTTCTGCTACTGAGGCAGCATTAATCATTGCACCGTCAACATTTGTATGAGTATGATCGCCGGGAAATAATTTCTTAACCTCAACAGGCCCCATTTTATCGTATTTATCAGCCGTAATGCCGTTCAAATCGACAAAAAAGGCTTTGCTTTCAGCAGCAACCTCAGAAGCCCATTTCCCATAATCATTTGAAGCCCTTATTACTTTTCCCTCCCGGAATTCATTTCTGGGTATCATGGATGCAACTATAGGAATAGCACCCTTTGCTTTAGAATCATTGATGAACTTACGTAAATACCAGCCATAGGTATGAACAGTTTCAGTTCTGCCATTGCGCCATATCAGGTCTTTGGTTTCCTCACCGGTTCCTCTTAAAACACCACGATTGCCCATTCTGGTCGTATCTGGCATGCTGCCTTCATTATGGCCAAACTGCATGATAACAAAATCACCTGGTTTTAAAGCAGCCAATACCTTATCCCATCTGCCTTCGCTAATAAAAGTACGGGTACTCCGGCCGGCCATAGCCTGGTTCGAAATTCTGATCCCCGAGGTGTCGAATTGTGTGTAAATCACCTCTCCCCAACCACATCCCGGTCTGTTTGTATTTCTTACTGTCGAATCTCCGATAATATACAATACAGGTTTTTGCGGTTTCATGAATGCAGCTGCAAGCACTCCTGTAAATAAGAGACCCGGAAGAAGTATTCTCGTTATATCTTTGATTTTCATATCATAATAGTTTATAATGATGATTATCAGTTAATTGGTGTATCGAAAATAATGAATAAAATAATAAATAATTATATAGTTATTACCCCCATCCCAACCTGCCTCCACGGGGGAAGGAGTACCAGGTAAGGCTTTTCCCCTCTGAGGGAAACGGGAAAGGGGGTTCTTTTGGTCATTTTAGTTTATTTCTATTGTTATTGATCCTGAAATCAATTCAGGGGAGCTTGCTTTAACAGTGATCTTACCAGATGCAGTATTTGCCTTGACAATTGCAATACATTGACCATTAAATATATGTCGCTCAGAGGCCTGATATGGTTCATGGCTGTTGGTATCACCGTTGTCAACTGCAGAAATTATACCTTCATTTGAAATGGAAAATGAGATTAACTTATCAGCATTCGGGCATGTTATTCCATCTGCGTCTGCAACATATGCAGTAACATATGATACATCATCCCAACTTTTTGAGATTTTTGGTTTGTCAGCCACAAGGATAATCTTTGCCGGGCTGCCGGCAGTTTTAAGTTCATCTTCCACTACTACTCTCCCTTTGTTCCTTGCAACAGCTTTCAGGGTTCCCTTTTCAAAAGTGACTTCCCATGATCTGGGAGAATCGTCAGCGGGTCTTTCTTTTGCACCAAGGGACTTGCCATTTAAAAATAGTTCCACTTCATCGCAATTGCTGTAGGCCTGAACCCGGGCATCATCGTAAGTGCCGGCATCAACGGGTGTCCAGTTTGCCACCCAGCTGCCCTGTCCCGCATTATCATCGTTTCTTACTATGTGAACGACGGGTTTTTCTGACCACCAGCTCTGACGCTGAAAGCCCATTGGTTTCCATCCGCCTGTACGGTCGAACAGTCCGCTTCTGCTGGCAACCGATGGCCATAGCGCTTCGCCCAGATAATCAACTCCTGTCCACAGGAACTGCCCCGACATAAACGGATTGTCGCGAAGGATAAGCCATTCCGTTAAACCATGTCCATTCTCGGTACCGATTACTATACGCTCCGGTTTCGCAAGATGTGCATCAACCAACTCCCTCTCCCTGTAATTCTGACCTACAATATCCATTTTTTCCACGAATCCGTTCAGATAGACTTTTGAAGAACCAGGACGAAACAATGCCATTGTAACAGGCCGTCCCGGATCTAACTGATGAATCAGATCCTGTTGATCTTTATATTTTTTAAAACCGGTAGAATCGTTAAGGTTATCACGGATCTCATTCCCTGCACTATATATAATAATTGATGGATGGTTACGGTCGCGAAGCACCATAGCCCTTGTATCTTTCTCCCACCATTCATTAAAATATAAATTATATCCCTTCTCTCCGTTAGGTTTTGATGCGGTCCAGGTATCAAATGTTTCATCCATAACCAGGAAACCCATCCTGTCGCATAGGTCAAGGAATTCAGGAGCTACCGGATTATGTGCAGTCCGGATGGCATTTACACCTGCTTCTTTAAGCAGTTCCAGACGACGTTCCCATGCCCTGAGAGGAACAGCAGATCCTAATGCGCCTGCATCATGGTGAAGGCAGACACCTTTGATTTTTATGTTTCTGCCATTTACCCAGTAACCTGTTGCAGCATCAAATTTACTGTCGCGGATCCCAAAAATGCTTATCTGCTCATCGATGATGTTTTTCCCCGACTTTATCCTGGTAATTGCTTTGTACAGACTGGGATGATCAATATCCCAAAGCATAGGGGAAGCAACCTCCAGTGACTGATTTACCACTACAGATTTGCCTGATGGAACCGATTGCTTTGATTCCAATGATCTTATGGTTTTTCCCGAGGGATCAATAATCGTGATCTCCAGGACTATTTGATTTGATGAAGCTGATTCATTTGCAATTGATGCCTGTAAATTCACAACAGCCTTTTTATCTGTTACTTGTGAAGCTGATACATAAACACCCCATTGCTCAAAATGAACAGGATTGGTAATTACGAGACGAACATGACGATAGATGCCGGCGCCGGTATAATATCTTGAGGCAGGTTGAAGAGAGTTATCTGCTCTGACAGCAAGTACATTTGATTCTCCCTTCCCGAACTTAAGATGGCCTGTCAGGTCATAGCTGAAGCTGCTGTACCCATATGGACGCCTGCCCAGGTGAAATCCGTTTATCCATACATCGCTGTTGGCCATCACCCCGTCAAATTCGATAAAAATCTTCTTTTTTGCATCAGCAGCATTGAGTGTAAAACTCTTGCGATAACATCCAATACCGGCAGGTAAGTACCCGCCTCCACGGCTGGTCGGGTTAGCATTATCATAGGGTCCTTCGATGCTCCAGTCGTGTGGAACGTCCAGCTTGCGCCAGCCTGAATCATCAAATGTAATTGCTTCTGATCCTTTGGCATCATCTTTAATGAATCGCCAGTCATTGTCAAAATTCAGTACTCTTCTGGCAGTCTCTTTAACATTCTGGGACTGTACCGATAAAGTCATCATGATTAAAACAGCACTGAAGGACAGTGCTAAACCATATTTCAGCTTGACCATAATTTTTTCGTTCATATTACCTGAGTAAAATATTTAACTTAATAATATGCAATAAAGTAAGCCATTATTTCTTTAATCCTGAACCCTCAATTTTAAATGTATAGGCAAATTCACATGGTTTGTCAGAAGGAAATGTAATTCTCAATCCTTTCTCATCCTGGGTAAAAGGAATCTGTCCCGTATGTCCAAGCATCTGTATACTTTTAACGTTCATTATTTCAGTGGAAACCAGAGAAATCAATACAGGCTGGTCAGACCATTTCAAAGAGATGGCGTATAAAACATCTCCTTTTGTTGTAAACCGGAACTGTCCTTCACCATATCTCGTCCAGGAGCGTGTACCATAAATACCATCACCGTTTATATCGAGCCATTTTCCGACTCCAAGCAAGATCTGACGCTGTTCATCCGGTATCGTACCGTCGCTTTTGGGAGATATGTTCAGCATATAATTTCCGTTCTTACTGGCATTCTCTATAATCCTGTTTACCACGGCACCTGCGTTTGACAGTTTCATTCCTTCGACATATCCAAATTTCTCCCCTACCGGATCATCTACCTGCCAGTAATATTCAGTAAGGTCTTTGGGTGCACGGCCTTGCCTTTCATAATCCTTCAGGCTCCCTGCCAGATATGCATCACTTTTTGTGACAATGGTTACCTGTTTCTTCCATGATGCTGCGCGGTTGTAATAATAAGCGGCGAGTCGTAATTTAATTGAATCAAGGTTCCTGCTGTTTACGCCATTATCAAAATAAAGCGCATCAGGTCTGTATTTATCAATGATTTCCTGACATCTGGCAAGCCATTCTTCGAGGAATGCCTGGCTCTGAGGAGCATCATCCGGGGGAATTTTTATATCACTGCTGCCAGCAGGTGTTTTTGCCTGCTGCGGACGCTGCGGGGGTCCATAAAAATCTGCATATTCAGGATCGAACAGGTCAGTCTTTACATTTAACATAGGGTACATGAAATCCCAGTGCTCCATCCGGTGATCCGAAACACCAAATTTCATTCCCTGTTTGCGTACGGCATCACCAAGTTCGCCTATAAAATCACGTTTGGGGCCCATATTTTTTGAATTCCATTTTGTCAACCTGCTATCATACATGGCAAAACCATCATGATGTTCTGCTGTCGGAATTACATACCTGGCGCCTGCCTTCTTAAATAATTCTGCCCATTCCGCCGGATCAAATTTTTCCATTGTAAAAAGCGGAATAAAATCCTTATAGCCGAATTTATCGACTGGTCCAAAATGTTCAGTATGCCATTTCTGTACTCCAGCATTACTGTACATATGCCTGGGATACCACTCGCTTGCATACGCTGCCACAGTATAAACACCGTAATGAATAAATATTCCGAATTTGGCATCCATAAGCCATTCTGGTGTCTTATAGTTTTCCTTCATGGATTCCCAGCTTGGTTTATATGGCCCTTTGGGAATTTCTGCTGCCCTGCCATTCGGAAGTTTAATGGTTACTCGGGGAGGTGTTGGCTGCTGAAAATCATCAGGTTCACGGGCAAGCGTCATTCCCATTAATCCTATAACCACATCGTTGGCAATAGTTTTTAATGTGATCTTCTTCAACGTTTTTGAAGGGTCCAGGATCATATCAAGAACGGTCGCTGCGCCTCCGTCAATTTTTTTCCCATTGTATTTAGCAATGGATATTCCATCAGGAATAATTATTTCACCTGATTTCAGATGTATTCGTATGGGTCTTGCCTGCTTCAATCTAAACGCAAAACCGTCGGTATAATAATCCTCCTGTATCGGCCACCAGGTCTCCGGATTTCGTAATGAAAGAGAGTCCATTGTTCCATCGGTATACTCAACAACCAGTACTCCATTATCCAACTGGCTCTGCATCGGATTGGTTGAACCAGCCATAAGAAACCAGGCGTGAGAAGCATTCCCTGAAAGCGGAATACTGAATTCTTTTGGATAATTATCCCATTGTGAAGTAAACAGGATATTATTCTCCCCTTCTGTTCCCGGAGTAAAAAAGCTTATCCCCTGGGGAAGATCTATCCTGTTCTCATCACCTGCAACCTTACGAAGACCTCTGTCATCAATGTTATAAGTCACTAATGAACCCGGCCAGTCTCCGACACCCTGCCAGGGAAGCTGAAGGGTAGTAACCTGTGGCCTCGGTGTCAGGTATTTGTTCCTGAATATCTGTGTGACCTTATCATTAAAATAATCCGACAGGTCAATCAAATCAAGTTTTTTCTGCGTATTTGCGGTCCAGTCTGTAAGGCAGCCGGTAACTGTTTTACCATCCTGAAGCCTGATTGTCACAGAATTAGTACCTGTTATCAAGTCGCCTTTGGGGACATTGATGACATCAGAGACTTTTCCGGCAGAGATATTAAGGGACGTATTGAATGAATTTACCGTAACCGATGCTGACAGATCGGCTGATGTAGTGTTGAGCAGCCGGAATGACTGATTGCTTGCTTCATTCCCATTTAAGGGAAGCAGGGTAATCGCCTGCTCAACCCGGAAGCATACCGGCATCCACCACGATAAGGCTCCCTGTTGTAACTGAACAAATGCAGTATGACTTCCTTTTTCGGAATTAACTTTCGCAGTAAATCCGAAAGAGCCTGTTCTGATATCAGTAAGTGCATTCTGCGGATCGTAAACCTTAAGAACAATTGCTCCCGGAATGTTCTCAGTCAAAAAATCTCCGGCCACATAAGTCTTTTCAGCTGACGGCATAACAGGCTTTGCCCCTTTCCAGGTTATATTAATAACGTATTTATCTGATGCAGGCGCATTTATCTCAATAATGGGCTTGCCTACTGAAGCGCTGATGTTTTTCCAGTCATAACTTTTTCCGTTAACCGTTATTCTTTTAACCTGTCCCTGAGCAATGACCTGGAATTTCAGGTCAAGCTTCTCAGGAAATCCGGGAACTATCTGATAACTATCTGTTTTTCCATTCCTCATAAAGTCAAAGGAGATATCGGGCTGAGAAAAAGAAGCATAATCCCAGTCAGAGGGAAGACCGGGCCGAATAGTAAAAGTCTTGTTCAGAGCATCAGGCACAATTCCAAAAAGCCCTTCCACAAGAGCACGTGAAAACATCCCGACGGGATCTGCAAAATCCCTGTATTTCTCACTGCCGTTATAATATGAAATCTGTCCGACATTCCCCGGACTTCCCCCAAGATACATGTACGCAAGTATCTCACTTTTAAATAGTTTAAAGGCTTCGTCGGTGCGTCCTGCCTGCCAATTAGCAAGTGCGGTATGCATTGATTCGGCAAGCGCGACGTCATTCAGGGACCATATGTATGGCATCCAGCTTGTAGTGGAAATCGTATAATAACCCTTATCCTCCAGTCCGTTTGCCCTGACCGGTATATGAGGAATTTCGTTATCAATATACCTCATACTTTGATATGCCTGGAAAGGATCCATTGTTTTTGAGTCCATGCTATGATAAATGGTCCACAAGGCAGCAGCCGGATGAAGCAGCCTGTTACCAAGAGCATCTTTAAATTCGGCGTATGAACCTCTATCAGGCATCCATAATATCGTATTCATCGCCTTCAATATCTTTTCCGATTCTTTCCGGTAAGGGGAAGGATCCTCTCCCATCAATGCTGCTATCTCTGCAGCTTTACTATAAGCATAAAAGTTATAAGCTGAAGTATGTGTTACATCTCCACCGCTGTACTGAAGTGCATCACTGGCCCAAATTGCAGCATATGCATCGTACAGACCATCCCTGTCAGGATCAAAGTTCCTGGTTTCCCATTCGAGGTGGCGTTTGATGACTGGCCATGTCTCTTTCAAAAAACTGATGTCACCCGTCCAGGCATAATGGCGCAACAGCTGGTCAATATAGACGAGGTTCATATCATAATGATGGGCTCTTGGATTTTTACCCAGTGGATCGCGGGTTATATAACCGCTTGTAAACATCCCAACACCTATTTTCTCCAGGCTCCTTGCCAGATGGTGAACGGTATCTGCAATAACTGGTCCTGAAGCAGGGCTGGTAAGCTGTGATTGAGCATAGCTCTTCAGATGCATTTTTGCCCTGTCGTGCCAACCCAGCACATCAGCTGTATAAGCTCCTCTCCAGCCATCCAGCCGCATTCTCCAGCCTATAGCTCCATGAAGATAAGAAGGTTCTTCCCATACAGCATCAGAAGCCATTGCCAGGGTTCCTCCAATGGTATTAATATAGGGATCAGGCGTCTTTATCTTTACCCTGTTGGCTAAAAGCTCTCTTGCAGCCTCTGCATGCTCGAATATTCCGGTCGCTGCCTCATAATTAAATGCAGGTTTTGTAACAGGATTATGAATTGCAAAATAATAATCCGTTCCTGTCAACACTTTCAACTTTCCTATAATTGCAGGAGCACTACCTGCAGATGACTGATACAAATCCTGTGGTGATTTTTGTTTTCCTGCATCAGCCAGTTTAACAGCTGTCCCGGGAGGGAATATCCCGGTTAATTCCTTTCCGGCTAGAGAACCTGAACCATACTTCAAGGTGAAACTACCGTTGTCTAAGGTATAGTTGTTATCCAGACAATTCTCTGCTTTAAGATAAAAGACTGATTCCGGGTCTGTACCCATATCACCGTCCCTGGTGAATTTTTTACCAGTGGCACCTCCGAAAACAGAGTAAAGGATTAACGGTTTCTCCAGACCTTCAAAGCGGGCTTTAACAATGAATCCGTCGGCGTCGGCCATTGCCAGGACTTCGAGGTTTAACCTGCCGCTTCCAAATATCGGGTCTTCAATGGTATAGAGCCTCGAGCCGGCCTTGTATATTGCTGTAATTGTGTTTGCCTCTGTCAGCCATTTGCTGCTGCCATCAGCCTCAATTCCCATTTTAAAATTACCACCCATACCAGACATGTAGAGGGCAAATTCAGGCCTGTCTCCGGTTTCCACCCTGAAAGCTGTATTGGTCCCATATAGTGCCCTGGTAAAAAGCCGGTTGCCGTTGGTTATTACAAAATCTTCACCATCAGGCTTGTATCTCAGATCGCGTTGCTGGTTATGCCATAATCCATCCGGGATCTTTACAGGGTACAGTTCCTGTGAAAATGAATTCAATCCCGTTAAGGAAAGTAAAATAAATGCAATACTGGATGAAATAATCCTGTTTCCTGAGATAGTACTTGTGATCATAATGAATAAAAATTGAGGCTGTCTCAAAACTCGTCTTTTCACCCCCTAACCCCCCAAGGGGGGCTTAACAAGTATCTGTAAATCAATAGTTCCGCAAAGCGGAATTTAGGGGCTATATAAAAGAAAGGGGCTCTTGATAAAGCCCCGATTCATTCAGAGGTTTATTACTTCAATTTAAAAGGGAGATACCAGTTGGCCGGATCTGCAAGCCTGGCTTTTATAGCACCTGCATCAGGACTACCGGCAGCATCAAATTTGGCACCTATTTTATTGGCCAGGAAATTAGGTTCAGTAGTCTGCCTTCTTAACGCTATCCTTAACAGATCACCCCAGCGGTTTCCTTCGAAAGCCGTTTCAAGAGAGGCTTCTTCAATAATAAGATTCTCAAGGGCAGTTACCAGACCAGGTTCGTTGGTATATGTTCTCGGGATAACAGTCAGATTGAAATACAATGTTGAATCCACCCTGACATTCATTGTTGATACTCTTGATCTTACTCCGATATTACGATACCATCCATTTCTGTATTGAGGATAGTCGCCGCAGCGTGCATCAAAATAATATGGCGGCACTTCCCAGGCTCGTGTAAGTTCATTATAAGTCTGCTGATTATTTGTATTATCTCTTGAATTACCAGCTCCCGGATTGTTGTCAAAACTGGCGGTTATACCATCATTAAGAAAAGAATAAGCTATTCTGTGACGCCCGTCATGATTTGCTGCTTCAGCATACCGCAGGAACATTGTAGCGGCACGGTACAGAACAATTTTACTGTTTGTTTCAAAAGGCAGCGCCGGATTGTAGTTATAAGTGAATTTATTTATTTCAGGCTGACCGCCTACCAATTTATATGAGAAATTTATTCCTCGTCTGTCACCTGGTGTTCCCGGTAAAAGGCCATTGTCATTTCTGTACTGAGAATTCCATTTATTGATAGCCAGATCAGAGGGTTTTATTTTGTATGAGCCGGAGGTCTTGAACAGATCAATAAACGGATTTTTGGGACTGAAGTTCTTATCAAAAGGAATATTCCACATGATCTCATAATTGGAATAACGCTCTCCAAATGGCTGACTGAAAATATTTATCCAGTAATTCCCGCCAAGATTGGCTGTGTAAGCCAGCATATAATACTCATAGTATTGTTCTCCTACCGGCAGGGGTGTAGTATAAGGGAGTTGTCCGATCCGGTGTACTTCCCTATAGGTTGTGGCGGCACTTGTCCAGTCACCTCTCCACAGATACAGATCTCCAAGCAGAGTGTTCTTGTTGATGAATATTTTTTCCGTATTGTAAGTATCAATGGTAGTAAGAAGAGTACTGCCTGCAGGATATGGAATTTTATATGGCAGTGATTCCATTTCAGTTATAAGGATGTTTAAGAGATCTGTAAAACCTGTCTTAGGGAACAAAGTTTCATTATCCAGATCGCTGATATTCTCAATTGGATCCGTCACATAAGGAATACTTCCGTATTGAATTCCCATTTGAAGATAGAGCCAGCAACGAAGAGCCATGACATCTGAAAATCTCTGCTGGTACTGGCTTTCATCCAGCTTATGCTCCTCCCGCATAATTTCAAAATTCTTTAATGCGTCATTGCAGTTCAAAATCACCTCGTACCACGGCTTCGGGTCTGCGTAGGGATTATCCTCTGTAACTGAATGTGTACTAAGCTGTACCAGGTACTGATCGGCATTTGCAGTGACATCTGCCATGTCTGCTCTTAACTCATTCAGTATTATATACCGGTCAAGAATATTCAAAAACTTACCATAGATCCCGATCACTGCTGCATCTGCATCATATACGTTACGATACATTTGTTCAGACGAGATGGCCGACTTAGGCATTATGTCAAACATATCAGTACATGAGACAGTGCTCATCAGCATTATTACCAGGGAGGCACTTATAAAACTTATGGATAATTTCTTTTTCATAATAGCTTCATTATTATATTATAATTGCTGTCCGGAATTAGAATCCAATTCTTACACCCAATTGTACGGTCTTGAATTGAGGTTCCAAACCGAGATCAATTCCTTGAGTAAATACGCTTCCTGAAGCACTGAATTCAGGATCATAACCCAGATATTTGGTAAAAGTGACCAGGTTATTTGCGGTAGCATAGATCTTGGCATATCTGATTATCGTTCCTTCCTTGAAAGGTATATCATACGCTAAGGATACTGTTCTCAGGCGCAGATAAGATCCATCTTCAATCCAACGATCAGAAAAGCGTGCATTACCTGAAGGATCTCCCCAGGCGGCTCTTGGAACAGATGTTACCTGATCATTTGTTCTCCACCGGTTTAATACTGCTGGTGTCTGATTGTATGGGCCGGACATCGATTCAAGCATTGAACGTGTATGATTAAAAATGTCATTACCCTCGCTGAAAGTGATCAAAGCGTCAAAGGAAAATCTTTTCCAGGAAACAAGATTGGAGATCGAACCGGTAAAGTCAGGATTCGGGTTACCAATTACCTGCATGTCTTCTTCATCAATGACAGAATTGCCATCCGGATTGTCAAACCTTACATCACCAGCCTTGAAGGGAGTTAAAGTGCCGTCAATATTTCTATAGGAAAGACCTTCATTTGCAGCTTCATCGTCTGACAGGTATATTCCATTTGTTTTATATCCATAAAATAAATTTGCTGCTTTGCCAACTTCAGTTAAAATCGTGGCACCTCCAACCTCAGTAAGTAAACTATTGACAGGTAATTTAGTGATCTCGTTCTTTGTAGTCATAAAATTCAAGCCAATATCCCATTTTATTTCCTTATTGATCACTCTCCCGGTCAAAGCTAATTCCAGTCCGCTGGTTTTCATCCCACCGCTGTTTGTAACAGCATAATCGAAACCGGATACTGAACTTATCGGTTCGTACATAATCATATTTGTCGTATTGTTGCTAAAGAAATCCAGGCTTAAATTAAGCCTCTCATCCAGGAAAGCAGCATCAAAACCAACATCGAATTTACCTACAGTTTCCCATTTAAGTTCAGGATTACCAATATTGCCTCTTACCAGCCCCTCCATTCCTAAAAGATTTTGAGAGATATAGTATCGCCTGGAAGTATAATTGCCAATGTCGTCATTGCCGACAAGACCATAGCTGACTCTTAATTTCAACATGTCGATGAAACTCATCTGAGACATGAAGTTCTCTGAGGAAACCAGCCATCCTGCACCCACTGATGGAAGAAATGCCCATCTGTTCTCCTCACCAAATCTGGATGATCCGTCAGCTGCAGCATTGAGAGAGATAAAATACCTGTTCAGATAACCATAATCAGCATTCAGGTAAAAGTCCAGCCAATTCCAGTCTCCTATTTCTCCACCGACTTTTCTGAGTGAGTTGATTCCATTTCCAACGCTGACGAAATTATCAGTGGCTGAATTGTAACCCAATCCATAGTCGGCCTGACTGCTGTTGGTATTATACCTTTCTCCTGCAGTAACAGAAAAAGCATGGATAAAATTGAAAGTTTTATGATATGTGATCCTTGTGTCATTGTATAAAGAGAACAGACGCAGAACGTTGCTACCTGATCTGTTTGTTGCAACAGCCAGACTCAGAGTATCATGTGCTATACCATTAGCAGGAACAAAGAATCTCTCACGCACTTTATCGAATGTCAGGCCGATCACAGTGTTAATATCAATGTTCTTATTCAGCAGATACTTGAAGGCGACCATACCTGAAAAACGGTAGTTCTTATTGATGTCCTGGATCTTCTCAATTACAGCAGCGGGATTACTTATCCCAAAGATGTCGGCATCTGCAAGGTTAGGAGAAACAGAACCATCATCCCCCATCTGGTTCACAGGAAGTATTGGTGCCTTAACCAGACCAAGGAATAAAGGATTGGTCTTGGCATTTATCCCCTGGTCTCTTAAAATTTGTTCGGTGCTTGTAAAGGCCAGATTGGCATCAGCGGTCAATTTAGAGGTCAGCTTCAGGTTAGCATTGAATCTCATAAAATAGCGGTTGAGACCGGTATTGGTAGTAATTCCTTTATTGCTTGTTGTTCCCAAAGAAAGTGCATATGTAGCAATATCGTCACCCCCTGTGACTTTCAAATGATAATTCTGGTTGAAGCTACTTTTCAAAACCTCGTCCTGCCAGTCTGTTTGATTGTGATACCTGTAGTAATCAGGATTTGTCACATCATCAATCATAAATGGAAGAGCCTGGATCTCATCATCAGACAGACCGGTGGTTTTCAATACATCTGATAAATAGGTCCGGTAATCAGCTGCATTCAACACCGGTATTTTTTTGACAACCGGATTAAATCCGCCATAGGCAGCAAAGTCAATTTTTGTAGCCACATCCTCGGCTTTGCCAGTGGTGATCAGAATTACTCCATTTGCACCTCGGGTTCCATATATGGAGGCTCCATCCTTAATCACGGTAATATTATCTATATCTTTTACATCAATATCTGCAAGAGGATTATTTACATGTCCGGAAATCAATGAGTTACCATAAGAATTTATATCATAGATGACACCATCCACCACTATCAGTGGCTGGTTGGTAGCATACAATGAATTGAAACCGCGCAGATACAGGTTTGCTCCAATTGCAGGGGTTCCGGAGCGTCTGATGACATCCAGTCCTGCTACCCTTCCCTGCAGATACGTATCAGGAGTTTCATTGGCTCGTTCCCAGTTACCATCCGTATTGATCGATGTTACTGCGTTTGTAGTTTTGTTTAAAGGAATTTTGCCATAGGGCATACTCGCTTCATCATAAACAGATTTGAAAGTATCTTCAAATAGATTTACATCAACTGAAGTTCTTCCTTTAAGGGCAACCTCTCTTTTCTGAAAGCCCGGACCTGATACAATAATAGATGTATTCATATCAGGCAGGGAAATGCTGAAGAAGCCTTTATCGTCTGTCAGGGCGGCAGAGTATCCCGCAACAGTGACATTTATGCCAGCCAAAGGATTTCCGGTCGAGGCATCTTTGACTGTTCCTGTCACCGTAATATTGGTTTTCTGAGTAGTTACATCAGTTGCAGTACTGTTTCCCGGATTATTCTGAGCAATTGCATAAGCACTTGTCAAAGTGACAATAATGCTTAAAAACAATATTCTCCTGGCCGCTTTTGTAATTATATGCATGGAATTCAGTTTTATAGTAAGCATTTGACTAATTTGTTACGGGTACCATTTTAATATAATCAAGAACAAGCGAATTTAGGGTGTTGGTGGTAGATGTAAAGCTAACCAGGAAAGTATCCAAAGCCCCATAATTGGCAGGTGTATATTCACCCAGATAGACCTCATTATAATTCAGCAGATCCACTTGTTTGTACGGTATTGAAACCACTGTCCGGTCTTTAAATGCAACCCTCTGAGTAAAATAGGTAATTGTACCGGTAGTGTTAAAATCTCTGACAGCCACCCAGTAAACTTTATATTTCACTGCATTTACTGTCGGAAGGTAATGGATCCAATAGGCGCTTGTCGAGTGACCAGAAAAATAGATTTCCGTGAAGTCAGCATTAGTATAAGGATTCCTTCGTGTTCTAATACTCCTGGTCCCGTTTGTGTTCGCATAAGCGGCTAACGGAGGAACGGCATTTGTATAAGCTACATAATTCTCACCTTCTATAATAACGGGTTTAAGTTTACCTGACATTTTATATTTAATACTGCTCATCACATAAACCACACCATTGCTTACCTTATGGGTTTCTACAATAGCAGTTTTATCAAGATGAACCTTTAAACTATCATATGAGATTAATGTGTCAGGAAGATTATCAACAGAATAATCACCAACAAAAACCAGATCCTTAACGATATCCCAGGTGGTCAAACTATCGGTAACAAATGCATTGCGGGCCGGAGTTGCGCCTGAAATACTTACCGTATAAAATGGAGCAATTTTCGTTTTTTCTGCACTAAAGGCAGCATCGGTCAGTATTACAAATGTGTACTTTCCATCTTCATTGCTTAAATCGGTAACACTCCGCAGAAAATAGTTTTCTGAAAAATACCCTGTTCCCTCCTTATAAATAGGATTCCCGGTCTTTGGATCTATACCTATTATTTCTGCCTGCGACAGGTCTCTGTATGTATAATTCTGTGATTGCAGAAATGTTTTCTGCAATGAGGCGGCAGAGTTGTTAAGGAATTCCCAGGCATTCAATTTCGGAACAATTGCCATATCTACTATATGTAAAACTCCATTGCCTGTAAAAAGGTCCGCTGCAGTTATATTGGCTTCTTCAAACATTGTTTTTGTAAACAACACGTTCTTGCCATTCAAAGTCCTTATTGTAAGCAAAGGATTAGCGTTTCTCGTAAAATAAGCCTGATTGGAAATATGGTTGGCGACAAACTGCTTTAATAAAGAACCGTCATTTACTATAGCCGGATCCAGGTTCGCCAGAGCCTGGTTTGTCGGAGCCCATACCGTAAACACTTTTGAAGATGCAATAACCTCATCATATCCTGTTGCAGCCAGATAACCTGCGAAAGTGCTCAGATCGCTGTTATTTACTATTATTTCGAGTAAGTTGTCCGCTAGAACCGGATCCTGGATCTGGTTATGATCTTCCCATTTATCATTACAACCCGATAAAACAATGGCAATGAAAAGAAACAGGAAGATAAAATGCTGATTTTTAATTGCGGTCATTTTTCTATATCTTAATTATTAATACTCTTTTAATTCTCTCCTGCAATGCATTTGCGAAGCAGGAGAGCAATTTCTTAAAATATTAAGGTTTCGGTATCAAAGTACCATCCGGCTTAAATCGTGGATAAACCTGATCATCATTAATAGGGATAAACTGAATCAGATCCAGGTTGTTGTTGTTCTGAGTCCCTGAGATGTTTGTGATTCTAACGATATGACGATCAGTTGTTTTGATATCTATTATCCCCAGCAGCCGGGCTCCGACGTTCTGGTCTGAATTTTCACTATACTGTTTCCAGCCCTGGGCTTCAAGTTCCGCATCTGTTCCTGTAGGTCTGACGACAGTAAATTCCAGAAGCCTTGGAAGGACGACACCGTCAACGGAGATCTGATTTACATTTGTCGAGCTGCCTGACTGTTTTTGATTCCTGTAACCAATCCATACTTTATATTTTCCACGGACAATCAATGGGGTCCTGAATTCCCACCAAAGGACACGGTTAGGTCCGCCGGTAGGCATCATCAGCATATCATTGTACAGAAAATATCTGGTAATTGTACTTGTAGTGCTCCATGAGTATGTCGGACCGAAAAGCATAGCGCCATCCTGCCAGTCAATGTCAACAAAGGGATTACCTGCAGCTTTTGTCCAGCCTACTGTCGTGGTAGATTTACGGAATATTGCAGTCAGTTTTCTGATCTCAGGCTGATCCGCAACATCAAAATCAACACGTACCGGTTTCCTGATCTTCAGAGTGAAATGCTGTTTTACACTGTTTAAAACTCCGTTGGTAGCAGAATTGTCACTTTTAGTCCTGTCAAGGGTGGCTCCCGGTTCGTGAACTCCCAGGAAAGTAATATCATTAAGAAGTATTGTAGTACCTGTTATCGTAGATGTTATTACTTCAAGCGGCGCCAGCGTAGTTTGAGACTGTGAGGTAGCAATATCGGCAAGATACTTTGCATCAAAAATAATATGATAAGCAACAAATTTATGCAGGCTGTCCAATATGCTTACAGGGTTGCCTGTATTGCAGTACTTTGCCTTTAAAGCAGCATATGTATTAAATCCGGCTACCTTAAGTACAGAGTCTGTTTCGGCTAAAAGTGTAAGGAATTTCCTTCTTGCATCCGGATTATCAGCCGGCAGGATATTTAAAGTATCGTAAAATCCGGTCTCTTTTAATGCCTGGGTAAGAATAGAATATCTTGCATCGTTTTCAACAAGCTGTGCCACACTGTATTGTGCAGGTCTTAATACATTGTCAATTACATGTATAAGACCATTTCCAACCTTAATATCACTTTCAATAACATTTGCCTGGCGGTTAATCACAATCTTTGTTACTCCATCGACGTTTCTGGCACCTGTCACCAGATACTGCCCGTACATTGTCAGCGAGGGTAATTTACCATCGGTAAATTCTTTTGACCGGATGGTGTCAGACAAAAGGTGGAATCTTATCAGGTTTTTACATTCGTCTGCACTTAAATCGTTCACCGATGATTTGCCTTTTTCCTGCAAATAACCATCTATGGCATCATTTGTTGGGGCAAATAAGGTATATGCACCATAAGCATTTAGGTAGGTTGCAGTCGAGGATAAATCCAGTATTTCTCTTAATTCAGAGAATCTTTCAGGATATTTCTCCAGGTATGCAGTAATGTTTGTATCAGTGGTGGTATTATATATAAGGTTTTCTTTAATACATCCCCAAAATCCACCCAGCAACATGAGGCTTAAAATGAAGCCTGTTAGCAGCTTTTTTATTGAAATCCTTCTCATTTTCTTAGTTATTTAAAACGTTAAACTATTGATAGAAAGGGTTTTGCACCAGATTCTTATCGGTCTGCAACTCATATAAATTAATAGGCAGATAATGGCTCCTGACATCCATGTACTTGTTAATCATGGATTGTTGCCTGTCGGCAGGAGCAATCTTTGTTATTATGTCAATCATATACTGAAGATTTGCATAATCATTACGTTTTGCATTTCTCAATATATCATACCACCTCTTACCTTCAAAAGCAAATTCCCGTGCTCTTTCTTCCATAATATAATCCGAAATCTCGCTTGCAGAAGAGGGATCGGGAGATCTTTCTGTTGCAGCAAGTGCATTGGCACGGTCCCTGATCTCCTTAACAATATTAAGAGCTGCATGACCCTGGCTGGTCCATGCAAGTGCTTCTGCCTTCATAAGAAGAATATCGGGATAACGATACACAAACCAGTGGGCATATGAAGTGGTTTGGGATCTCATAGATCCTGTATTATTAGCGCCTGCATACTTCCAGATTACCATGTCACTTGACCTGATTGATGCAAGATCACCCCGGATGTCTTTTTTCGTATCGTCGAGAAGGTCAATAGTGTACATCTCATCCATTACAAAAGTGGACCCCGTGAATTGTCTGTTTGAAGAGATCACCAGGTTATAGAAGGGATTCAATATCTGATTATCATACTGGAACTCAAATATACTTTCATTCGAATTGCCTACATAGAATACAGTATTAAACCATTGCGGATTGGGAATACTGTCAGTATTATCCTCATTGGGTATCCGTCCGGCAATTAATCCGAACTGATTTGAGTTTATCACTTTGTCGCATGCAGTAATGCAATCCGTGTAATTTTCCATCCAGAGATAGACATCTGCCTGCAAGGCATAGACGGCATATCTTGTAATCCTTCCTTTGTCCTGTTCCCTGACTCCGTAAGTCAATGGAGCATACTGTTCGGCAAATGCCAGATCTGCAACTATCTGATCGTACACATCCTGCTGCGAACTTTTTTCCAGTTGTACGAGATCAGCATCACTTGCGGTAGCTGTGAGTTTTAACGGCACTTCACCAAAGGATCTCAGCAGGTTAAAATACATTAATGCTCTTAAAGTACGGACTTCAGCAAGATACCCGTTCAGATCTTCCTCTTTGAAGGTCTGGTCAGTTTTCAGGACATCGGGAGCAAAGTCTATGACAGTATTGCAATAATTGATGGTTTTATAAATTACACGCCAGTTTGTTATACTGTTTGAAGACAATATATTACCATTCATAATCTCAGTTTGTTCAGCTGAGCTTCTAAGAGTAGATGTAATCATATCTCCGCGAATTTCTCCCCAGAGGAAAAGAGTCTGGGTGGTAGCAAACAATGAAGAATAACATCCGATCACTGAAGATTTTACATCTTCCTTTGTTTTCCAGAAATTCTGTCGGATAATTCCATCTTCCGGCTTCAGGTCAAGCCATTTCTCACAGGATGTACCAAGCATTACAGCCAGTACAATTAATATTGAATATTTAATTTTTCGAATCATCTCTTAAAATTTTATTTTTCAACAATTAAAATCCAATTGATAATCCCATTGAAAATGTCTTTCCGGGAGGGGTCATAGAGTTATCCACATTGTACGAAAGGGGATCGTTGTTTCTGCTGGACGAAACATCCGGGTCCTGACCTGTATATTTTGTCCATGTGAAAAGGTTCTCAGCGGTTATATAGAAGCTTCCGGTTTTGAATTTAATCCTTTTAAGAAGCTCCTGAGGGAAATTATATCTGAGCGTCATGGATCTCAGCCTTATAAATGATGCATCCTCCACATAACGGTCTGATCCTAGCCAGTTATAGCCGCTGTTATATAATGCTCTCGGGATATCGGTTTCATCACCCGGATTACGCCATCTTCTTAAGACAGCTGTACTCTGATTATTGAAGCCGTACATATTGGAAGTTGTCATTTTTGTGCCGTTAATAAGCTGATATCCTGCACGATAACTGAAGAATAATGTAAGTTTAAGATTACCCTTGTATGTAACATTAGGACCAAATCCTCCCGTAAACTTCGGTATGCCATTTCCCAGGTAAACAATGTCCATATAGTCAATGTTCCCGTCATGGTTGACGTCCTCATACTTTGCATCTCCGGGCTGGAACTGATAATCAATTGACGGATAATTGAAACGCATCTGAACAACCTGTTCATTAGGCCCGATAATCTTATTGCCCTGGGCATCTCTTGCAATAGTCGCATCAGCATCCGTATAAACTCCAAGATACCGGAAGCCGTAATATGATCCGAACGGATTACCGATCTGGAGATATGTCTGATATACTCCATTAGTATTGATCTTCGCACCGTTGGTTTTAGGATAGAATTCTGATACTGATCGCAGTGTATTTATATTCTTTGCAATGTTAAAGTCAAAACCTACGGACCAGTTGGTATTTTTATATGGTACAGTGTTAAGTCCTATTTCCCAACCTGTATTATCCATAGTCCCCACGTTCATTGATACATTGTCGAAACCTGTAAAGGACGAAATCTGCAGACCGGTGTAGAACATGTCCTTCGTGGTATTCATATAATACTCTGCATCCACCTTGAAACGGTTCTTAAACATTGCCAGGTTAAATCCTATGTTCTTACCAATCAATGTTTCCCATTTAAGGTTGACAAGTTCCATATTTGAAGGATATACCCCCGACATGCCGCAATATGAAAAACTAAATGGCTGGTAGAAGTTATAGAATGAATAGTTGCTGCCCGGCACATTACCGCTGTGCCCGTAACTTGCACGCAAACTCAATTCATCGACATATGTAAGACTCTTCATGAAATTTTCACCTGAGACACGCCATCTTACTGATACAGACGGGAATAAGCCATAACGGTTATTGGGACCAAATCTTGAATTGCCATCAGCTCTGAGCCCTACATTCACCAGATAACGGTCGTAAAGACCATATTGAGCTGAAAGCAATGCTCCTACCGACCGGTACTGGCTCGAACTTGACGCTAAGGTCAAATCTGAGTTCTGGGTTCTTGAAGGATTTGATGCATCCTGAAGAATATCGGAGGCTGTATTGGTAGTTGCAACGTTATGCGATACGTTTCGGGTATCGTTTGACTGTAACGATAACAGAGCCTGAAATGCATGACCCTCTTTCAATTTAGGCTGATAAATCAGGTTGGTTTTTGTTTGAATATTTAAACCATCTCCATCACTGTCTGTTGCGCGGTTGACAGATGTTTCATTTGTCGGCCTTCCGGTTGCCTGCTGAGGTAAAAAAGTCTGTGTCTTGGAATTATTAACATCGAACTGAATGTCAAACGTTCCTGTCAGAACCGAATTTGGAATAAGAGCGTACTGCAACTGAAACTTCGGTGTAATTCTTTCGCCTAACTGATGATTAACTCCAATCAGAGCCATTGCAAGCGGATTATAGGTACTTGAATATTGTCCCTGGATATTTGAAGCCGGAGAGAAATAATTGGGAGTCTCATTTCCATATTCATCATACTGATAAATAGCCATGTTTGGCATTTTTGTATAGGCTATATTCCGGATCGAGCCTGTATAGTTGAAATCAGTGGCCACATGGGTATATGTGATGTCTGTCCTGAAACGGATCCTGTCTGAAACGTTATAGTCGAGATTTATTTTTGTCGTTATTCTGTCCATTCCAGTTCCTACCGTTGTTCCTGCCTGATTAAAATAACCCAGTGAAGCATAATATCTTGCCTTTTCTCCACCGCCCTGCATTGAAATGTTATGATCCTGTGAATACCCAAGTTGTGTTATAGCACCTATCCAGTCGGAATTCTGGGAAATTGTATGTTATTGATGGCTTTCCAATTGTACCACGTTTGGTGTTAATTATAAGGACGCCATTTGCGGCCCTTGATCCCCAGACAGCAGTTGAAGCAGCATCCTTTAAAACCGTAATGTCTTTGATGTCTGTAGGCGCTATATTCAGTAACTGTGCATACCCCAGCTCATCTGCGGTCCCAAAGTTGAAATCCGAAGGGATCTGTGTTTCATAGGGCATCCCATCGACAACTATCAGCGGATTGGCAGAACCGTTTATTGAGGCTGTACCCCTGATGCGGATAGACATCCCTGCACCCGGGTCGCCGGTGGTAGTCCCCACATCGACTCCGGATAAACGGCCGGAGAGTGCCTGATCTATAGAGCTGACACTCAGGTCCTGTACTTCAGTTACCTGGATGGTAGAAACAGCGGTTGTCTGATCACGCTGCAGTACATTTAAACCAGTTCCATTATTACCTCCGGTTACAGTTTTTTCATCGGAAATTACAACCTCTCCCAGTCCGATAAAAGAAGATTCAAGCTCCTGGTTTATAGTAGTCCTTCCATTAACAGGTTGAATTTTTGTTTCATACCCGATAAAGGAAAAAGAAATAAGATTCTGAGAATTCGTTACAGTAAGGGCATAGTTACCATTTATATCGGTTGCCGATCCGTTAATATAACGCATATCTTTATCGCGTTCAATAACATAGCAGCCTACAATGGGCTTATTATCAGGTTTGCTGACTACCTTTCCTCTAACAGTAATTTTTCCGGTTACTTCCTGCGCTTTCAGCTGAATGCTGAAAAGCATGACCAAAGCAATGAAGCAAAAGGCTATTATTCTTGAAATTGATTTCATACGCTTTAGTATATATATTTTAAGACTTTGTTGATAGAATGAATTACCGTACGGTTCGAAAGGTTATTGCTCTTTGAGAGAACAACCGTCGCACTATTATTATAAGCATCCCTGAGCTGCATATTATCGACCAGATTAATAACTGAAATATAAGTGGGATCAGTGTTAGAGTTGGCCAACAGGGTTGCGAAGGCTCCGTTTTTGACACCATCGGTCGCAAGGGCGGTCTTATTTAATATATGGTATGTGATGAATCTCACAACCTTCTCCTTGTCTGTGGCAAGCGTAGGAGTGAAATTTGGTACTCCCGTTGTCGTATTCCCGGGAAGCAATCCATCTTTTACAGCCTGGACTATAGCGGCATTGTTCGGGACAAATACCGTATAGAAATTACCGGCAACAGTTCCCGTAATGGAAAAAGCTGCTGCAGTATATATCGTAGAATTTTTCAGATAGTTATAATAATGTCCGAAGTTGTTAGGATCCTTTGTCGAAAGCAGATTTAGATGATAACCAATCTGATTTTCGGTAAATGTAAGAAGCCCGCCAGTTGATAATTTCGTTGCAGGAACATATTCGTGCATGTAATAAACGGTTCCATTGAAAACTGTTTTGGAACTGTCTTTTACAAGGAAGTTCCCGGCATCAAGATTTCCGCTTGCATAAACTGTATCGTGACTGTACCTGAGATATTCGCCATTATACGTTTCTATAATTCCCTTGCCCGAAAGAGATGTCAGGTCGACAGTCGGTGCAGAAACTGATGTCTGCAGGATCCTGTAAAGCCTGTCCCGTGCATTCGTAGTGTAATCCCAGGTGGTATAGGGAGCTGTGGAAGAATATGCCCAGGAATTACGCTGAGTGCTCCAATCATAATGTGCAGCGTTTATTGAAGCATTCGACATCATGAACATCGTATACTTTACATTTGCATTTATAATTGAATATTTTAGTTCTGCATTAAGCGCCTTTATCATAAGGGTATAGGCAGGATCCAGATATGGTTTTGAGTAGACTGTCCTGAAGACATTTGCTTCCTGCACTTTGTTTGTGCCATAAAAAGTACCATTACTCAAAAACTGTGCGTCAACCACGTTGGCTGTTGACATAGTCGGAGTTTCTCCCTGTGAATTGGAGGATTGGGTAAACCTCGATGGCCATACCTGGGCTGTGAACATGTGAGCATTGATGAAGTCATTCAGTACCTCTAGGGGAGCAGCATCAAATGTCCCGAATTTTGTCAGCAAGCCTTTTGTGTATTTCAGTAATTCCTGGTTTTTTGGTGCAATAAATGTATAACCGCCAGTCTGTGCATCTGTCCCGGCATTTATATAGTTCTCATTATTCGGAGAAAAGCCCAATGATATGTTGTACAATTTGACATAGACAGAATCTGCAGAGCCTGATAACACATAATATCTATGGGTCAGGTCAGCATTAGAAACATAAGAAGCTCTTTTATTTAATAATGCATAGAACTCAGAATAATCAGGATTGGTTGCAAGATACTGTTCAATGCTTGGGAGCGGAAGGACTACCTTGTCAACCTCATGAATTATTCCATTTTCAGCAGCAATATCTGCATTTATGATAGTTGCATCGGTAACATTCAATCCGGAATAGATTGTTCCGGGGAAAAAGAAGTTGTAATCCGACGCACCCAATCCCTTTGCAGACATATAGGCATCAGTAAAATATGGAATATTCTTGTTATTATTATCGCCTGCAACGTACGATCCGTTCCTGTTGGCGGCAACAATTTTTCTTGAAGTCCCGCTTTCGGTCTGAACAAAGTCGTAGAAAACTGTTTTCCTCTTGAATGCCTGGTTCGGAATTACTCCTGTGGATGACTGGTAACTTGAAAGCTGATCCACTCTGAATGCGTTGTAAACCAAGGCATACGTAACAATCTTTTTGGCTGTAAGAGAGTCGATATCATTTGCATTGCCAATGCCCTTTTCTGTAAAATAAGCCTGGAAAGCAGCATCATTTGGTGCAAAAAAAGTCCAGTAACCTGCATTGCTTAAGGTTCTCTTGTAATTTGCTTTGTCAATGCAAGTCAGAATACTTTTAAAGTTCCCTCTGGCTTCCAGCTGCTGATAAATCGGCGGAGCCAGATTATCCGGACGTGCGTAATAGTCTTCAAACTCTTTCTTGACACATCCTGTGAGAAAGAGCATTAACAATAGAAATACCGGTGAAATCCGTAAAATTCTCTTCATAATTGTAGAGTTTCTCAGATTATTAATAAGATTTGAGCAGAATTCGAATAAAAAAATCAGTTAGGTTGTTTCAAATATAATTAAAATTTAATAAAAATCATAATTTCAAAAAATCTTGTAAATTTTACACTTATACTTTATCTTACTGATTTTATGTGTTTTAACAACTGGATTTTATTCTATTTAGCATTTAAAAAATTCTTCTGTCACAAAAATCAGTAATTTGGTACAGAAAAGAATGCTGACAAATATTAATAGGATATACATTGTAAATAACCATATCATTGTAGTATTTAATA